>NZ_JANFYJ010000006.1:0-270637 GCF_024460495.1 Hungatella sp. SL.1.14
GAAGATGAAATGGCAAGACTTTGTGGATTGCGCTAACGAATAATGCTCATCTTTTAGTAGAAAGACGTCTTATTTCTCAGCATTCTTTAAAATGATTAACATTTTGGAATGCTGAGTATAACGCTTCGACTTCGCGGGTGCGGCGGTCAACGCGGGGTTGCTCGTCCTTTGGCGCGTTGAGGTCAATGTCGTGCAGCTTCGCATGGGCGATTTCGTGAATGGCGGTCTTTAAGGTCTGTAATTCGCTCATGCCCTCGTTGATAGCAATGAGGTATCGTCTATCCCTGATCCGTTTCGCCGAAAAATATGGTGTCTCAAAAGCAGCAATTAAATATAAGACAAACCGCCAGTATATTTATCGTTGGAAGCGCCGCTATGACGGCACAATAGAGTCTCTCCGCGATCGTTCACGCCGTCCCCATCACCATCCCAATCAGCATACACCTGAAGAAATCAAGCTGATCCAAGATATGCGTAGGCGCAATCCCCATTCTGGTCTGGTTGTCTTTTGGGTCAAACTTATGCAGCGCGGTTATAAACGTTCCATCCCAGGATTGTATCGTTTTCTGAAGAAACAGGGAATCTTGGCTCAAAAACTTCCGAATCCCAAATATATTCCGAAGCCTTATGAGCAGATGAAATATCCCGGACAGCGTATCCAGGTCGATGTGAAATTCGTTCCTGCATGTTGTCTTGTCAATAATGCGAAAGGAAAGAAATTCTATCAGTATACCGCCATTGATGAGTACTCCCGCTGGCGGTATGTGGAAGCTTTTGAAGAACACAGCACCTATTCATCCGCACAGTTCCTCAAGCATCTGATCCAACGCTTTCCTATGCCAATCGAATGCGTTCAGACAGACAACGGCGTGGAGTTTACAAAGCGCTTTTCCACTTCCGGCAAAGAAACATTGACTTTATTCCAACGGACTTTAAAAGAACTTGGCATCCAACATAAACTGATCCGACCCTTTACACCACGTCATAACGGAAAAGTGGAACGCAGCCACCGCAAGGATAATGAACGTTTTTATACCTCGCATACTTTCTATTCCTTTGAGGATTTTTCCAAGCAGCTTCAAACCTATAACCGTAGGGATTATAACCAGTTTCCCATGAGACCTCTGGGGTGGAAATCACCACAAACTGTTCTGAGGGAATTTATTGATCGGGGTGTAACATATGTTTGACAAACCTACAGTCTTTTATTTTTTAAAGAGTGATATATATTAAGTGTATACAAAAGCATGCGCATTCTTTTAAAGTTGTCTATAAATCTTAAATTCCTCAAGAAAGGAGGAAAATCATGAAAAAAATTAAACGTTGTATAGCAATTATTTTGTCAATGGTTTTAGGATTTTCGATGTCAACAGTATCTTTTGCTAGTGAAAGGTATAATCAAAATGACAATTCGAAGGGGACTTGTAGTAAAGAAGATGTTGACTTATCCAATGGTGGTTATACTATAATTTATGAAGATGGAGAACTATATATAGTTCCTTCTCAAGAAACACGAATGGGTGGCGGAATTGGATACTGTACTGTAAAAAATAAGACTTTTTCATATTCTATGACAAGAAGTCAAGCAGAGGCAGCTCTTAAAGCAATAAATGTGGGAGAGGGTGCGACTAAAAGTTTAGGGACTTTACTGCTAGCTGCTTTAGGTGGTCCTGTTGGTTCGGTTGTTGGACTCAGTGTTTCTGTAATTCTTAATTTTATCGGCGGAGAGAGTACTTACGTTAGTCATTTAAAATCATTTCTTAATTCGGGTAAATCTGTAGCATATTTTAAGTTTGACACACATTGTGTGAATAGAGGAACTATGTATGGAGATCCAATGTATGATTACGTGGTAGATAACGTAAGAATGACTTATTAAAAAATTGCATGAAAAGAAAGTATTGGGCGTTATTAGTTTTTGCGTTAATAATAGTATTGCAGTGGATTGGATTAGGATTTCATGGTCAAATAAGGTTTATTTTTTTGATAATTATATTAGTTCTAATTGTTTTATTTGCAATATTATTGCGAAAATAGCAAAAGTGATTTGTGAATAGTGAGGTAAAGGAACAAGGTGAAGCCGATACACTTAGGGCAGTCCTTTACGGAACGGACACAGCCAGTACCGCAATGATACATAAGAGGGCTTGAAAGAAGGTCACAAACCTTGCAAGTCCTCTTGTTTATTCTATGTGTCGAGCCCGTCTATGTGTCAGATTGCATTTTCTGATAGACTGTTTCTTTTCGTGACTTATCAAAGAAAGTTCTCCTGTCGGGTATGTTCCAATTGTTTATTTCGGATATAAGCGTCTAATTCACAATTATATTCGTAGAGGCGAAAGACTACTTTGTTCTAAAAGGTATTTCTATATCTCTAATGAATCTTCCGCGTTCACCCACATCTGCAAATTTCCATCAAGATATAATCTTGCATATTCAAGTGGTTCATCAACTGCAAGTGAAGTTAATGCACAGTCTGATCCGGGAGTGGTTTTTAAATTCTTTTCTGCTTCCCAACAATCAATGCGAAGCATATAGCCAGCACTGGTATAAACATCAATACTGTTTCTGTGTGGATTGTATTCTGCAAATATCGTTCTCATCGTATCCTATCTCCTTATCATTCAATCAATCATCAGATACAAAAATCAGAAGCATTTCAATCAGTTCACCATGTCACTTTTATTTTGTGTTATACTGTTTTATATGATTTTCTTGCCCTTGTATTTGCCCTTATCAGAATTCGTAAACACTGATGGGACGATATAACACAAGGGAAAGAATAAGGGAAAGCTCATCTGCGATAAATCCAGTGTTTTCAAGGGTTGGCAGAGAATTTAATAACAAGATATAACAGTTATCAAATCTCTTAAAACAGGTGAAATCTCAATCGGAATTTATCGCCTTGCTAAAACAAGCCAATGTAGACAGCCAGGAACTTTCCAAAGTAGCAGGCATACCAGAAGCACAGTTGCAGTACGTTAGCAACTGTGCTTCCGGTATGGGAATTTTAAAGCATGGGGAGACCATTATTCCTTTTGATGCCAGAGTCAGAAAAAATAATATTATCTACGATCTCTTTAATACAAACATTCATGAGATTCGGGAGAAAAATAACCATGTTTAATGGCAGGAAAAAGAGTGAGTGCCAAAGAAACGGTATTACGGAAAAGGCAAGACTGGCGGGTTGTGAGGAGGAATATAGTTGAATAGAGAGATTTTTGTGTTGGCTGTAAAAAAGCGGCTCTTACTTCAGACAGAGGAAAATATCAAGAAATGGGTTGCCTGGGCAGAGGAATGCGTCGATATGGGGCAATATGACGGATTCAGGGAAATGCCGAGAAATCAGGCAGTAGAGAAATGGCTGGACTCTTATTATTTTGCTTTTAACAGGATCCAAACAGATTTTGACAGAGACACCGCAATAAAGGTCCTAAATCTGTCGGAGGAAAAATTGTGTTTATATCCAAATGAAATGCATGTGGCAGCGCGGGTATTAAAAGATGGCGGGACCGGAAAAGATATCCTGCAGATGATCCATGAGGGGACTCTGGAAGAAGATATGGCTAACATGGAAAAGTGCAGGGCAGAACGTATGGACATCAGCTCATACAGTGAAGAAAATCTTTACAGGATCCTGCAGGCTGCAAAGACATGGCAGGAGACCCCAGAGATTCCACTGCCATATAAGCCTGTGGATTCCCTGGTCGTGCAGCTCATTAATGCCTGTATGGAATTGCTGGAATATCGTTATGGAATCACAACAATCCAAAAATCAGACTATGATCTGATATCGGAACATGCTTTTTTCCTTTGCGATTCGGCGCAGGTTCTGGAACCGGAGGACGTTGATCTGGACGCGGTTTACGAGTGTTTCAACGATGCAGAAGTGAATGAGCGTATGATCGAAGTGGAAGAACAGCGCAGTCCGGAAAAGGAGCGTGGAAGCAATGTTTCGGGAAAAACGGGAAAACAGAGATAGGAGGTTATTATGATGGATGTAACGTTACAGGTTCCTTTAGGAGAACAGATGCACTTAAAAGAAATGTTCTCTGTGTTGGAAGAGAATCATATGGAGATAGAGTCCCAGAATCTTGAGAATTTTTTACAATACTTTGACCAAATGGAACGATATTTTGGAGATATGCAGGAAGAACTGATTTATTTACGCGACCAGCTAGACCGTCTGAATGAAAAAACTTTGAAGGCTAAAATGGAACATTTCATTCAAAATGCCGGTGATCGGGTGGGGGCGGCAAAAATGTGGCTTGCAGCTCTTAAAAATGATTTATCGGCGGGGGTTAGAAAAGCGGTAGATAGTGTAAAGTATCATGGAGGACAGGCTTTATATGCTGCCATTGATAAAACAAAGGCAGCCAGGGCGCTGTCCGTAATACATGAACATTTGGAAAGTGCTGCCGCAAGCCTGGAACACAGTGCCGAGACGATGGGGGATATTGGAGTGGAACTTAACGCTGCTAAGGGCCATAAAAAAAATGTCCGTAAACTCCTTAAGGGGAAGGAGACATCGGATACATTTGAGTATGACTACGATAAGGGCATTATCGCAAAAATCAGGAAGGCAATCGAATTCTGTGGAAAAATCGTTAAGAATATGGCAGGACACACGGAAAATATGCTGAAATCATTGGACGGATTATCCCAAAAAGCCTTAGATAACAGGGCCATTAGGAAGAAACACGTATTTGAGCATGAGGGAGGAAAAGATGTTTCCAGATGCAGAAAAAGAATATAGTGAATTTGTGGCAGAAAGTGGAATTGAATATGGAAAGAAGCCGGTTCCGAAAATATCTTTTTTTGTAGCGGAGTGCATGGAATTTCCGTCTCTGGGGCAGGTATACGAATGCAGGGAGCTGAAACAAGCAGTGGATATCTATCATAAGCTCCCAGAACATGTGAAATGCATGTGAAATGGGATTGGCTTTAGGATTGAAGATAGTGAAGAATCCATGTACTCCGGTGATTTTGAGCTGATGACATGGGACTGGGTAGATCTGGATATCCTTAATTCGATCCCATATTATCGTGATAGCTCATTAGTCCAAAAGGCAGTTGAGGATAAGACAACTCATGCCAGAATTGGAGATAATTGAGCTGGTACAGTGCCGCACCATTATACCGAATGAGAGAAAACAAGGCAGATAACATATAGATTGAATAAAAGCAAAAAATACGGTACAATATTCATATAAAAGATAAGATAGGAGGGAAAACAGCGTGAACGAGAATCAGGAAATGTTTGAGAAGCTGGTAAAGGGCCTTCGTGGTATTTATGGGGATATGCTGGTAAGTATTCTGCTTTATGGATCATTTGCCCGTGGAACTAATACGCGGGAATCAGATATTGATATAGCAATCCTGCTTAAAGGCAGGGAAACAAAGGAAATGCACGATCAGATGGTTGATTTGGCGGTGGATATGGATTTGGAGTATGACCAGGTGTTTTCCATCATAAATATTGATTATGAAAATTTCCTGGAGTGGGAGGACACCCTTCCATTTTATAAAAATGTAAGAGAGGATGGGGTGGTACTTTGGGCAGCGTAGAGACATTGGCAAAATACCGCTTTCAGCGGGTTTTGGAGGATTTGGCCGCCGCTAAGGAAATGCTTTCGGGTGGAATGTATAAACCATCCTTGAACCGATCCTATTATTCCATTTTTCATGCTATGCGGGCTATCACCGTATTGGAAGGATTTGATTGCAGCAAACATAGCGGGGTGATCGCTTATTTTAATCAAAATTTTATAAAGACGGGAATCTTTGCAAAGGAGACCTCAAAGATCATTAAAAGTGCTTCCATCATGAAGGAGCAGTCGGATTATTTGGACTTCTTTATTGCGTCGAAGCAAGACGCAGAGGAGCAGATTGAGAGGGCGAAGCAATTTATTGAAGCGGTCGAAAAGTATTTGAAGGATAAAAAGGTTCTTTAAAAATTAATAATATGTAACAGGGAAAAAGCAGTTAGCAGAAGCAACTGCTTTTTTTCGTGGAGAAAAGGCTGCGGATATTCGTGGCCTTTTTTTATTTGAAAGGTGGTTGGATATATGAGATTTGTATTCACTTTTGGATTCCAACTGAATGAATGGGAAGTGGAAATTGAAATACCAAAAGATTACAAATATCCCTCTGAGGGAGAGGCACGGGAAGCCTGTCGGAATATGAACGTGGAGGCTGCCTTATTTCCAGATGGAATTGCCGTCCTGTTTGAGAGGGAGTACATGATACTGGATGACAGGGAATCTTATCATTTTCGGAAACTTAGAGACGAAGTATATGAACAATTTGGGGCTTTGTTGTGTCCGGAGGATATCAGTGAACTAATTGATAAGGGGACTTTCGCTGAAATCCTACTTGCTGAAAACTATATGTTTGATGAGACGGATTACCTGGAACTGGATCTGCCTGTGGACGAGGCATACCAATTGCTGGCTGAGAAGTATGGGCCACAGCAGGAACTTCCATTTGGCCTTGGCTGCGCGGAGCTGAAAGGCGAAAAAGGTTTTCACTTTAAAAGCTTATATTATCAGGTGATTCAAATTTGAAGGGCTGAAAGGAGGGATATTGATCACTGACAGCAGATTTAAGACCAAAAAGGAAACGCAGATAAAGCTAAAAACAGACGCAGAAGTAAAATTGCAAAACCATAATTATCTTGGGAATAAAAAGTCTGATTCCGGTCCTGGGGTGCCGAAACAGAAATCAGGTGTTTCAGGAGATGAACCGCCCAGACTGGATAGAAAAATCCATATGAAGACCACAGAATTTTCAGAACCACAGGAACAGAAAGATAATAATCGTGTGTTCCTGGCGGTGAATTCTGCGTCAGGGCTTGGGGAACGGACAAAACGTAGAGAAGATGATACACCGGGATATGAAAATACGGCTGGTAAAGCCGGGCGAACAAAAATGCAGTCTGAGCAGACTGTCCATAGCAATCCGAAGAAAGAATCGAATAAGAAGGGACCGGAGGGTGCACCGCAGGGGGAGGATGGGCAGAAAAAACGGCAAAAAGAGAAGTATATTAAGGAACAGCAAAAACAGAAAGCCAGGAACGACGAGAAATTTCATTTTTCAAGGAAGTCTGGTCCCGAGGTCCGACGCAAAAATCATGAGTATGGCTTTAAAGATAATGTCATATTTTCCCGTGAAAAATCACCCTTGGGGACTCCGGAAACACAATCGGAGATTGGAGGAAACCGACAGGAGACAATGGGCGGTTTTGGAAAAGAAGAGGACCCACTGAAAACGAGAAAAAAAGACGAGAAGATATCCTCTAAGGGTGAAGGGAATAAGAAAAGAGTAAAGAAAGATACAGAGAATACTGGAATGAAAAAAGCGGTTCGCAGGCGTATGTTTGCCTATATGGTGAATAAACTTACGGACGAACAGCAAAAGGACAGTTTTGCTAAAACGGTAAAAGATATCGCAACCATAAAAGTTGGACTGGTTGTCAAGCAGCTTTTTTTATATCTTCTTGGGCTATTGGGGCCGTTGCTGGGAGGACTGGTCACTGTGGCCCTGCCGTTTATTTTGATCATTGTAATCCTGTATAATACCCCTCTGGCACTTTTCCTGCCCCCATTGCTGGGAGGTGACACGGTGCAAAGTGTTCTGTCAGGATACTATCAGGAATTTTACGATGATATCAGGGAGGCGGAAGAGGAAAACGATGAAGAGGTGACTTATAAAAATATGCAGAATGGGGTGGCACGGAGTAATTTTACCGATGTGATGATGGTTTATATGGTCCGATATGGGACTGGACAGGGAAATTTTTCCACTGTTATGAATGATAAGAATAAGGAGAAGCTGAAAGAAATTTTTGACGAAATGAACCATTTTGCTTCGGAAACAACAACAGATACAGTACGGGTGGGTGAAAGCCTTGGAGTCATGACCTTTAGTGGATACTGTAACTGTTCAATTTGTTGTGGTCAATGGTCTGGCGGCCCCACTGCGAGCGGAGCCATGCCGAAAGCAGACCATACGCTGGCAGTAGATGCTTATAACCCTACGTTGCCTATGGGAACCCATATCATAGCAAATGGGAAAGAGTATGTGGTGGAGGACACCGGTGATTTTGACCGCTATGGTGTAGATTTTGATATGTATTTTGGGGACCATCAGACAGCACAAAATTTCGGTCACCAGGATATGGAAGTGTATCTTGCGGATTCCAATGGGAGTAATAGTGTGGAGGTGACACACACATCTTTATATGTGTATAACCTTTCCTATGAGGATTATATTGAATTAGGGAAACTGACACCCAGCCAGGAGGATTTGCTGCGAGAGGTTATGAGTGAAGAATTTTTACACAGTATGCCGGCAAGTGGCATTGGCGAACAGGTAGCACTTTTGGCGCAGGAGAAAGTTGGGTGCCAGTATAGCCAGGATCTTCGATATGAAGAAGGATATTATGATTGTAGTTCCCTTGTTCAAAGGTGTTATGCACAGTTCGGGGTAAATCTTCCTTCTGTTGCTTCGACACAGGGGCAGTATATTGTAGATAATGGGTTGCAGGTCAGTGAAAACGAGTTAAGACCAGGAGATTTGATTTTTCACGCCCGTGATGATAATGCCGATGAATTTATGTCGATTGGACATGTTGCTATTTATGTGGGTAACGGTATGCAGGTAGATGCACGCGGCACAGCATATGGGGTGGTTTACCGTCCGCTGGTTCCATCCAATATTGGCCTATACGGAAGACCATGCCGATAGCAGATGCGTATTGTAGAACAGAAATGAGGGAATATGCTGGAAGGCGGCTGACAGGGCTGCCTTCTTGAAAGGAGTAGACTAATGGATGACTATGCAGAGGACAATTATTATTATATCGAAAAAGTAAAGACGGGAGAGGAATATCATGTAGCGCTTTACAAAGCCCTGATGGGGATTTGGGAGGCCAGGGAGACATTCATAAACAGTCTGCAGGAAGGGATTACATACAGAAAACTGGAGTTAGGAATAGAAAAGGATGGTGAAAAAATCCCCTTTTTTAAATGCGATGACGGCAAATTTTATATACCTGAAATTAAGGCCAGGAAAAAACTTGAGGGTGTGGATACATTATTGTCAGAATTCAGAAGACGGTTTGGAATCAGAGAAGGGGAGAATCAGGGGAGTCATATGGAGGAGGCGAAAAGCGTACAGGATTATGATATCCGTATTACAGAAAGACTTAGCAAAATAGTAACTGTCCGGGCAGAGAGCATGGAATCGGCTTTATCAGATGCACATGATAATTATTCAGATGCAAAAAAAGGATATGTTATGGATTATGAAGATATGCAGGAAGTAACCTTCTCTATGGCGGGCATTCATCTGGATCTGGAAAAACAGAAAAGTATAGGAGGAAGATGAAGAAAACATTAAAAGAAGAACTGGAAGAATCCTTCCAGCGCTGGGACAATGAACTTTATAGTGGGGGCAGCGATCCATATTATTCAGATGGAGTGGATATGAATCTTCTAAGAAAACATATTATTGCTTATAAAACGCAGATACTGGAAACCGGGGAGCTGCCAGAAATATATCACCGGAAAACACCGGAAGAATTGCCGGAGTCATTTATGGTAAAGGCAGAGAAAATTTATCAGACGGCTATAGATATCTTCCGTCAGTGCAGAGATGATGCGGACTATCAGTTTTTGTGTGGACTGGAATTGAATCCTAAAATGGATAGGATGGCTGAGGTCATAAATGCACTCAAAAATGTAAAAGAGTTAGAAGGTGCAATTAAAAAACAGGATTTTGTTGTTATGAGGAGATATTACGAAAAGCCCGACTTTAAAAAGTGCAGACTGATCGTGGAAAGAAGCTCCGAGAGAATAGAACCCAAAATAGAGCAGATGAGCCTATTTGCTGGGGAAAGCAGGTGAATATATGGACCAGCATACCATGAAAGTATCAGATCTGTATGATATTGCAATTTTCGATATTTCTCGTGATGGGGAGCAGTGGAAGAAATTCCTGGAGTTTGCAGCGAGGGGAAACTTGTATCGTTATGACTTCCTGAATACCTGTATCATCTATGAGCAATATCCAGAAGCGGAAATTCTTTTGGACTTTGCGGACTGGAAAAAAGCGAGGCGCTATGTCCGGGGAGGTGAGATTGGAATCGCAACATTCCCAATCGAGATGTTGGGAGGAGCTCAATATGTCTACGACATCAAAAGTACCGGTGGGAGAACCATGCCCTGGATTTGGGAGATCAATGATGAGAATGCACTTGCATTCGCTAATAAGCTATTTCCAGAGGAATATCAGACAGAGAATAGTTTTAGAATTGCAATAAAAAACTTTACTAGAACATATGTGCGTGCTATAATGAAAGAGGAAAACGATAGGATTCATGAAATAGCAGTTCTTACCAGGGATGAAGCGTATACCGATGGGGAATCACCGGTTGAAAAATTCATCTTGCAGAGCGCCACATATCTGATCTTGCGGAGATGTGGGATTGATACTTTTGATACAGGTCTGTCTGCAATAACAGATTACCAGGAAGAGATTATTTTATCAAAAATAGGGATCCTCATATCAGATATTGCAGAGACAACACTGCGGAGATTTGCGGCAGTCGCAAAAGAGATCCGTGAAGATGAAAGGAGAAATCAAAATGGTAGAACTGAGCTACAAAGAAAAGAACGGGTTACTGTACCCGTTGCTGGAAACAGGGAGCATGATGGAAGAGACGGAGTCTATGTCTCTGGGCAGATACGGGAAGTTGGCGGAGGAATACCTGAAAGTAAAAGACAAAAGCAGGTACAGCCTGCTGTTGAGGACAGGCAAGCTGCAGGAGACGTTGAAACAGATAGAGGAAGAGGCGTGGGATCTGCACGACCAGATCGTGGAGAGCTACGTGAAAATGAAAGCGGCGGATCGGAAGATCAATCCATCGGATACGATGGAAATGACCAGACTGCGGAACGAGGCGGCAATGATAGCCCAGGAGACCGTGATTCAGGAGGTTATCTGCAAACCGAGATAACTGATATAAATGATAGTGATGTTAAAGAAGGAACTGCTGTTGCAGTTCCTTCTTTTTCTTCGATACCGGCAGAAATATCCGAAGAACTTCGCATAGAACTGCTTTTGGCGGGAACATCAGAGCCAATGGCGAGACAGAAAATTTATCATTTCTTTGAACTGAATGAGGGATTAAGAGATCGTGCCAGATACCTGTGCCAGATGTATGAAGCTGGAGACACTATTTCAACAGAGGCGGGGCATGTATTTAGATATGAAACGGACGAGGCAGGAATCCAATTATATTGGCATGAGAACGGACAATATCTGAGCGGTTATCTTCCGTTTGAGGTAGCAGCGGAAGAGATACTCCATTTGATCGACAGGGGGAAGTATTATCAACCAATAAAAACGGATATGGAAATCCCGCAGCCATTGGTCGATACGGTTGAAAATTTTGTGGAAGTTGCAGATGGCAAGGTGATTTTTGACATGATTTATGATGTCATGACCGTAAATCTTTTGCCACAGCAGGAGACGGAATTTGTCCGGCAAAGTTTTCTGGCGTTGCTTGGCTCCGATGCAGAATGGTCTTTCTCCGCAACACTGGTTTTCCACGAGCAGGATGTGTCCTGTTCCATAGACGGGAAAGAGACACTGGCCTATTCATGGAGCATAATCAGAGACATTTTGGCACGGAGCATTGAGCAGGATAATTATCCGGAATCAAAAAACGATCTGCCAGTTGAAAAATTAATAGAATTCCCCTGGTTCCAAAGGTTGGCTGTCCAATATCAGGATTTATTGGAGCAGGCAGGAGAGGAACCGGCGGTAGAAATACCATATCTAAGTTCAGAAGCTGCTATTGAGAAAGAGAATACAGATGGGGAAAAAGAGGAAGTACCCGACAATGAGAAAAGTGATATTTTAGAGACAGTTTTTTATGATGTTACAAAAGCTTTTTCCCTGCATTCCATGACATTGATTCCTTCAAAGCCATTGATTCAGAATTTTTTCAAACAGGCAGGAGATAAAGATAAGCAAGAATTTCTTTTGAGACTTTTGGAATTGCAGTCCAAAAGAGATTACGGAAAATCTGTTCTAAATACAGACCAGGGGTTAGTCCATTATACCATTGAAAAAGGGACTGTTGATTTTCAGCTAATGCATGGTGAGAAGGAAGGACACGGAAGGTTCACGATGCAGGAGGCTGCGCGTGTGATACAGGAAGCGATTGATGCTGGAGAATATCTATCACCTGGGGAATACGAAGCGGCTGTAAAGGAAGGTTTTTCCCTGTGTCCGGAAGAAAGTTACCAATTATATAAGGAAATGCAAAACCGAAACCAAAGCGTCAGCCAGGCTTCGGATTTTTTTTATCCTGATGCCTGGGAAATACCTTCTGGTGATAAAACAAAGTACAAAAGCAACGTGGCAGCTATACAACTGTTGAAGGAGCTGGAGCAATCATCCAGGCCGGCAACACCAGAAGAACAGATTATCCTGGCCCGGTATGTGGGCTGGGGTGGTCTTGCCAATGCGTTCAACCCCAAAAGCCCCAATTGGACAAATGAATACCAGGAATTGCAGGAGCTGCTGACAGAAGAAGAATATGAGCAGGCAAGAGCAAGCGTTAATTCTGCTTTTTATACCCCGCCTGTTGTGGCAAAGGTGATTTATAAGGCGCTGCAACAATTCGGATTCGAGGGCGGCTCAATCCTGGAACCCAGTATGGGAATCGGAAATTTTTACAGCGTACTGCCAGAAGATATGAGAAACTCACAGCTTTACGGAGTTGAACTGGACAGTATCAGTGGAAGGATTGCAAAGCAGCTTCATCCTCACGCAACTATTCAGGTGAAAGGTTTCGAGAAAACAAAGTTTGAAAAAAACAAGTTTGATGTCGTTGTGGGAAATGTGCCATTTGGCGCTTACAAGGTTTTTGACCCAGAATATAAAAAGTATGGTTTTCGGATACATGATTATTTTCTGGCAAAATCCATAGACCTGGTCCGTCCAGGGGGGATGATAGCAGTAGTGACGACAAAATTCACTATGGATAAGGCTAATTCTATAATCCGTAAATATATAGCGGAACGTGCAGACTTTGTTGGCGCGGTGCGTCTGCCGGGAATCGCCTTCAAAAAGGACGCAGGTGCCGAAGTTACGTCAGATATCATTTTCCTCCAAAAAAAAGGACGGCTGTTGACTGCTAATACATCAGAGGATTGGATGAATATAACCTATACAGATGATGGTGTTCCGGTCAATGAGTATTTTAGCAGACACCCTGAAATGATGTTGGGAAAGATGGCCTTTGATACACATACCTATGGACCAAATTCTAATTACACAGAATTGATCGTTGAAGATGAAGAACATTTTGATTTTGAGGAACAACTGAACCGTGCTATTTCTTTTTTGTCGGCCACTTATCTTCCGGAAGAAAAGAAAACAGAGGGTGTGGAAAACAATAAAGAGGAACTTCCTGATACTATACCGGCACTTTTGGAGGTGGCAAATAATACTTATACCGTCATAGAGGGCGAGATCTATTACCGGGATAATGATTCCATGGTCAGATGGAAAGGCAATGAGACAAAAAGAAAACGGATCCTTGGAATGCATGCTATCCGGCAGTCTGTCAGATATCTGATAGACATCCAGACTCGGGGATGCACCGAGGAACAGCTAACCGAAGGGCAGGCACAACTAAATAAAATCTATGATGCCTATGTGAAGGAATACGGATATCTGTCCAGCAGAGGAAACAAACTGGCATTTCGGGAAGACAATGATTATTATCTTTTGTGCAGTTTGGAAACAGAAGATGAAAATAAAAATGTAAAAAAATCAGATATATTTTATAAGCAGACGATTGCGCCACAGACATATATCGAGAAGGCTGACACGGCCATGGACGCGTTGCAAATAAGCTTAGCAGAATATGGGAAGGTCCACATTCCATACATGCAAAGTTTGTATCCAGTGGACCGAGAACAACTCCTTGCCGAACTAAAGGGGCAGATATTCCTGAACCCTGTTAAGGCTGATGAAACGAATCCTAATCAGGGGTGGGAGACGGCGAGTGAATATCTGAGCGGTCCGGTCCGGAAAAAACTGAAAACAGCGGAAATGTATGCACAGCGTGAGTCTCAATATTCTGCAAATGTAGAAGCCTTGAAAGCTGTGCAGCCAGAAGATTTAAGTGCGGCTGATATCAGCGTGAAACTGGGGACTGCCTGGGTTGAACTGGAGGATTATGAGGCTTTTATTTATGAACTGTTAAACACGCCCGAGTCATATAGAACTGGACCTTATGCAATCAAAGTACAACTAAATCGGTATACTATGTCGTATAAGGTTACAAACAAGTCCGCAGATTATTCTTCCGTGGTCGCAAAACAGACATACGGTACGAAGCGGATCGACGCATACTCTATCATTGAAGCCCTTCTGAACCAGAATATAATCACCGTGAAAGATGCAATTGAATCGGGCGACAGCGTGAAATATGTAGTCAACCAAAAAGAGACAACTCTGGCGAGAGAAAAGGCAACTATGATAAAGGAAGCCTTTAAGGAATGGATCTGGAAAGACCCTGATCGGAGAAAGAAATATGTTGATTTTTACAATCAGAATTTCAATGATAACAGGCTCCGTGTATATGACGGCTCTTACTTGACCTTTCCCGGTATGAATCCGGAAAAAAAGATGCGTCCCCATCAGCGTAACGTTATTGAGCGGGCAATCCATGGCAGCACCCTTCTGGCTCATGCGGTGGGGGCTGGAAAAACCTATGAGATGGCAGCTATCTGTATGGAGCTGAAACGGCTGAAACTAATGAATAAGGCAATGATCGTAGTGCCTAATCATCTGGTGGGACAGATGGCGTCCGAGTTCCTTACTTTGTATCCAGGCGCAAATTTACTTGTTACCAGAAAAGAAGATTTTACAAAAGAGAATCGGCGTAAATTAACCTGTAAAATAGCAGCAAATAATTATGATGCCGTTATTTTAGGACACAGCCAGTTTGAACGAATCCCTTTATCTGCGGACAGACGTGCTGCAATGCTGGAGGAGCAGGTTGACCGTATTTCAAATGCGGTATCTGAATTGAAAGAGGAACAGGGAGCAAAATGGGGAATAAAGGATATGGAGCGCCAGAGGGCAAACCTGGAAGCCCAGATATTGGAGTTACGGAATGATGCGAAAAAAGATGATGTGCTGGATTTCGAACAGCTAGGGATTGACGCTCTGTTTGTTGATGAAGCCCATGTTTTTAAGAATTTGTCTATTTTTACAAAAATTCGTAATGTGGCGGGGATTGCAACAAATGGTTCCCAGCGGGCAATGGATATGTTCCAGAAAATTCAGTATATACAGGAACATACAGGAGGAAGAAACGTATTCCTGGCAACAGGGACTCCAATCTCCAATACAATGTGCGAAATGTATGTAATGCAGTTGTATCTGCAATCCCAAAAATTACGCGAAAAAGGGATTGAACATTTTGATAGCTGGGCCGCAAACTTTGGTGAAGTGACTACTTCACTCGAGATGTCCCCGGAGGGCGGATACCGGATGCGGAGCCGTTTCAATAAATTCTGCAATTTACCTGAACTCATGAACATGTTCCGGGAAGTGGCAGACATTCAACTTCCATCCATGCTAGACCTAAACGTCCCGAAATTAAAGGGCGGAAAATACAAGATCGTGGAAAGTGTAGCGTCTGATAGTGTTGATATTATGATGCAGGAGTTAGTGCGACGGGCAGAGCAAATTCGAAACGGAAGCGTAGATCCTTCAGAAGACAATATGCTGAAAATTACCAACGAAGCGCGATTGTTGGGTACGGATCCCCGTTTGATCGACCCAGATGCAGAGGTGGATGAAGATGGAAAACTTTATCAGGCAGCAGAAAATATTTATCAGGAATATGTTGCCTCACAAGATTTTAAAGGGACCCAGGTTGTTTTCAGCGATATAGGAACACCTACCGGAAAAAAAGGGTTTAATGTATATGATTTTCTAAAAGGCGAGCTTATCAAAAAGGGGATTCCCCGTGATGAGATTGCCTTTATTCATGATGCAAAAAATGATAAGCAAAAAGAGGAACTCTTTGCGGATATGCGGTCAGGAAGAAAGAGGATTTTAATTGGCAGTACATCCATGATGGGGACAGGAACCAATATTCAGAAACGGCTCTGTGCGGCTCATCATATTGACTGCCCCTGGAAACCGTCAGACATTGAGCGTGCGCCCGTAAAGGCATCATAATAAATATACCTTTGGCAAGGTATTAGGATAGTATCTTATAGTCCTATCATCAACCGATTTACCTGTGAGGGAGACCAAATATCAGGGAAAATAGCACGTCGGTAAAGCCATAAGTCAGCTAATTACCAAGCTGCGACTGAATGGGGAGATGAAAAGTTAGGTATGAGGATAAAGCCCATACTGGTTGAACGATAGTCCAAACGGTCTGTGTCGGGACTATGGCGTAAGGTAATTATTATTCGCCATATCTCAGCACTTATGTTCCGCTGCTCAGGAGCATAAGCAAAGATAGGCTGAGACGTATATGCAATAAGCATAAAAGGATGGAAGTCGTATCCGACAACCTAACAAGCCAAATAGTTATTATGGTGCTAAACGGGGATTACCTAAGTCGAGATGCTTAAAAAACTTAAGCTATTAAGCGTAGGCTTATGAATATTCGATATGGTAACGGAGCCTTCATAGTAGTCCGAGAGTGCTAATGACACTTACATGGCGAAGGAAGGCAGTTTATAACATTAACAATATAGAAAGGATAATGTGCGATACATTATGAGAAATCCTGAAAATGTGTTAATCAGCTTAACAAAACACAGTAACCAAAAAGATTACAAATACGAGCGTTTATACCGTTTGCTCTACAATGAGGAACTGTACTTAACCGCTTATCAAAGCATTTATTCCAATGACGGAAGTATGACAAAAGGTACTGACAACCAAACTGTTGACGGTATGAGTGTCGAAAGAATACGAAAAATCATAGTTTCGCTCAAAGATGAAAGCTATCAACCAAAACCTGCAAGAAGAACCTATATTCCAAAGAAGAACGGAAAAATGCGTCCACTTGGAATACCGTCCTTTGAGGATAAATTGCTTCAAGAAGTCATCAGAATGATTTTAGAAGCCATCTATGAAGGACATTTTGAAAATACCTCTCATGGGTTCAGACCAAACAGAAGCTGTCATACGGCACTCAATGAAATTCAAAGAACTTTCACGGGTGTGAAATGGTTTATCGAGGGAGATATTAAAGGCTTTTTCGATAATATCAACCATGATACGCTGATTGGAATTTTAAGAGAACGCATAAATGACGAAAGATTTCTTCGATTGATAAGAAAATTTCTGAACGCAGGCTATATTGAAAAATGGACCTTTCATAACACTTATTCGGGAACACCGCAGGGTGGCATTATCAGTCCTATTCTTGCAAACATCTATTTGGATAAATTTGATAAGTATGTAAATGAGTATGTCCAAAAGTTTAACAAAGGCAAAAAGCGTATGCGTACAAAAGAGTACCGCAAGAACGAAGTCGAATTAAGCAAAGCCAGAACAGCATTGAAAAATGCAAATGGCGACTATGAAAGAGAAAGTGCGATTGCACTCATAAGGCAGTTGGAAAAAGAGCGGGTGACTATTCCACAAAGTGACCCTATGGATAACAAATATGCAAGGCTGGTTTATGTCAGATATGCTGACGATTGGCTGTGCGGAGTTATCGGCTCGAAAGAGGACTGTAAGAAAATCAAAGAAGATTTTAAGAATTTTCTTAATGAAAAATTACAGTTGGAGTTATCGGAAGAAAAAACGCTGATTACCAATGCTCAAAAAAGTGCGAAATTTCTCAGCTATGAAATCAGAGTACGGCATAGCAACCTGACCAAAAGAGATAAAACAGGCAAGCTTGTTCGTAATTATATGGGCAGAATTGTACTGGAGGTTTCAAGCGATACAATCAAGAAACATTTAATTGATACAGGTGCTATGAAGCTAATCTACCATAATGGAAAAGAAATCTGGAAGCCAAAAGCAATATACAGATTGAAAAACTGTGATGATTTGGAAATACTCGATTATTACAACAGTATGATACGAGGATTTTACAATTATTATTGTATAGCCAATAACAGCTCAATCATCAACAGCTACAAATATATTATGGAATACAGTATGTACAAAACCTACGGCACAAAATACAGAACATCAATTTCAAAAGTAATCGGAAAATTCAGAGTAGGTAAAGATTTTGCTGTAAAATTCCGTAATTCCAAAGGATTTGAGAAAATGAGAGTATTTTATAACGAAGGTTTCAAACGGCAGAAAAAAGTATTTCAATCTAATGCAGACTTAGTTCCAAATACAATTAAATATTTCAGCAGTACAAAGCTAATCGACAGATTAAAAGCCAGAGAATGTGAGCTGTGCGGAAAAACTAATACTCCCATAGAAATTCATCACGTTCATCGGCTTAAAGATTTACAAGGTAAAACTTTTTGGGAAGCTCTTATGATAGCAAGAAATCGCAAAACAATAGCTTTGTGTAGAGAATGTCATAAGAAATTACACTGTGGACAGTTAAATTGAGTTTATAAACGGAGAGCCGTATACAGCGAGAGTTGTAAGTACGGTTCGGGGGCGAGTATTTGGAAACCTACCATAGCAATATGGCAAGGCGCTGGGTACTTAGCCTACAGAGAGAAGGGCGTATCATACGCCAGGGTAATGATAACGAAGAGGTCAGCATTTACCGCTATATCACAAAAAAGACGTTCGATAGTTACCTTTGGGGAATTGTGGAAAATAAACAGCGGTTTATCTCCCAGATCATGACCAATAAGACAGTGGAGAGAGAATGTCAGGACGTAGATGAAACGGTTTTATCTTTTGCAGAAATTAAGGCTATCGCTTCTGGGAATCCCCTGATTATGGAAAAAACAGAAGTTGACACAGAGGTTGCACGTCTGCAGATGTTAAAGGCAAATTATGAAAGTCAGCGCTATGCTCATCAGGATAACTTTCTTTTTAAGTATCCCAAATTAATTTCAGAGACTGAAAACCGGCTGTTCGGTATAGAAAAGGATATCCGCAAACGGGACAATGAACTTGCGATGGAACCGGATTTTCTGATCACATTGAATGGACATACATATGATGAGCGTGAAGCGGCAGGCAGTCTTCTTTTAGAGATCGGACAATCGCTTGATAGTATGGAAAGCCGTAAAATAGGGACCTACAAAGGATTTGATGTGGTGATCAATAAGAAATTTTCCGACTGTACCATGCAGTTATGTGGAAATATGAAGTATACAGCAGATATGAGCAGCAGTGCCTCCGGAAATATGGTCCGTCTTGAAAATTTATTGAGTGGACTGGAAAAGAGAGTCGCCGCACACAAAGAAAACTTAGAGCAGTACAAGAGAAATATGGAGGAGTCCAAAAAAGAATTTAATAAGACCTTTACATATGAGTTGGAGCTGAGACAGAAGCTGGTCCGCCAAAAAGAAATCAATGATGAATTGGAAATCAAAGAAGAGGGAGAGGAACTGGTGGTGACAGATAATCTTCCGGAACAGGCAGTGGCCAGATGATTTTATGTAGAAAAGGAGAATGAATATGAAATACACAGTAAATATTTATGAAGTATCAACAGAAAAGGACACAAAATTGAGGGCGTTTGCTGCGGTGACGTTTGGAGACTGCTTTAAGGTGACAGGTATCACAGTCAGGGAAGGAAAAGCAGGGAATCTTTACGTAAGTATGCCACAGTATCCTACAGGTGAAAGGGGGGAGGATAACAAGCTGATATACAGCGATGTATTCTTCCCCAAAACTACGGATTTTAGCACCCTGTTACGGGGGGAGATCTTAGAGGCGTATCAGAATCGGGAAGATGGAAGAAATGAGGTTGACCTTGAATATGGGGACACGGGTTTTGAGTATTACGTTCAGGTGGTAAACAACAAAGATTTATCCTGTGCCACGAAAGCATTTGCCAGACTGGTGATTGATGATGTATTTGTAGTCAATCAGATCTCTGTGAAAAGATCCTTTGCCGGGAATAACTTTGTAGCCATGCCTTCCCAAAGAAGGATGATCGACGGTAAGGCAGAATATCAGGATATTGCATATCCGGTAACAAAGGATTTTCATGACACGCTGTACGGAGATATCATGAAACAGTATGAACAGAATCTGGATAAGCAGCGGACTGCGAAAGAAAAGGCAAGGTAGTTATATGGAGAAGAAAATCAAAATTACCATAGGAAACCTGGAAGAACTGATGGAGAATGAGGAGTGGGAAACGGAAAACTTTCTTTTTGAGGAAGATGAGGAACACCAGGTTTGGCTGGATAAAAACTACTTGATTCTCCGGGGGCTTGGATTGGAAATACATAGCGGCGTCTGGTACGAAAAATATGAAGATGATAAAGACGGTAACTTTGAACCAGATTTTGATTTTTATATGTTTTTTGATGCCGAAACAAAGGTTTATCTGTACATGGAACAGGGGAGGTCCCTGATTACCTGTATCCACAATTTTACCGGGTTGAGTTGGGAAGAGATTGAAGGGCAGGCATGTGAAGTTGTTTTGACGGACCAGAATATAGTTGTAGAAGACCAGTTCTTGATCTTTGAATAGCCTGTAAATGAAAAAATAGAACCGGTATCCAGTGTGTGTTGAGAAGAGAGGGATACGTCACCGGCGATGTTTTATAAGTAATTGTATTGACAATAGTAAAAAAAGGTGCTAACATAATGACTATAATAATTAGTCGTTTTTAACACTTTAATTCCGCCAAGATGTGCAGGTATTTGTAAGACCGATCCTATTTTCAGAGATTTCGTGTGATAGGTTCCACAATAACAGCAGTTCATCCACAAGGGGCTTCCATAACGGATAAAAGTTCAAGCTATACAATTAAGATGACTGATGAAGAATATCTCATTGATGGCTATGAAACTTTTGACGTGGGCGGCCAATATACAATGAACTGCTATGTTGAAATGTTAATGTATTCTCCGGGTAACTCTGGTGATAATCGTAATAAAATATGTGTTGACACAACTCTTAGTGTTTAGTATATATAAAATTAAGCTGTCATTTCCTTCTATGTTTTTTATCTTTTATAAGTGAGGTAGTAGCATGCAATATATTCCGTTATTAACATTGATTTTTTCTGTAATATTAAAAATCTTGGAATTTAGTGCGTTAATTTGTATTATTATCTGCTGTATCAAGTATATTAAAGAACATAAACGTTAAACTACCGTTGAAGCATTAAACAGATATGGTTCTTCAAAGGGAGAGTATTTGTTTGCTGACTTGAAAAAGTAAATTTCAGTGCAAGAGTAAATTCCACCAGTCACATTAAAAAAATGTGAAAAGGGTTAAATTTCAAAATTAATGCAACTTTATCAAATTAAATGCAACTCAATCAGCCCTATTTTGCAAAAAATGTAAAGTAGGGCTGTTTTACGCATTTATCATGTAAAGTAGGACTGATTCTTCAGGGTACAGCTGTGCCTGTCGAAATAACCATTGCAGACGCAGGGGGGTGTCCAGTTTGCTGTATCGATTTCCTTTAAAAACAGAACAGATCAAGTTACATTTTTCGCAGAGGGAACAGTACCTTCTTTTGGTCGAGGTATAGGAAAAACACATGAAATGGTTTCTAAACTCGCGGGAGTACCAGAGAGAACTCAGAGAAAAGCAGGTGGAGCGGACAAAAGCCATACTTGCAGGCGGAAATCATAAGAAAACATGGAAAAATCCGAATGATCCTGCAAGATTCATTGATAAATCAGCAGTTACAAATGATGGAGAGACCGTAGACATCTTATATGTTCTGGATGAACAAAAGATTGTGGAGGAAGCAAGGTATGATGGCTTTTACGCCGTTTGCACGACTTTATTTGAAGATGATTCGGGAGAGATCCTAAAGGGGAAATCCTGGCTGCCCTAAGAGCATTGAATTCTTATAAATAAAAAACACAGAATCTTGTTGGAAATTCAAGACCTGTGTTTCTTAATAGAAAAAATTAGATATCATCAATGAGGACATTTTGTATATGTCTCTGTATTAATTAATTCGCCCACTATTAATTGACCGCAATTAGTGCAGCGCTGAGAATCATAGAATTTTGTAATGCAGCTGCCATCACTTTTTTTTGTATGTCTTGAAAGCGTCCCATCAATATAATTATGTTCACAGGTCGCATAACTGGAACGGTCGGAATCAATGTTATAAATATTTCCATTAATATCGGTAAATTGGTTATTATACAAAATAGGCCCATATTGATTCTCGGGTTGAAAGTCCCCACTTTGAAAAACTACAGTGTCAGAGGAATTAATATTAGATAAAGGATTCGTTGAAAAAGTTCCAAGCATATCAAGCTCTGTTGATGGCTGGTAGGCAAAAGAAGTAAAACTACTGCATAAAACCATACATGAGGTGAGTATTACAGATAATTTTCTGCTAAATTTCTTTGTTTTTGGTGGAGTCATAATAATATCCATCCTTTCTTTTAGACTAGTGGTTGAGTTACTAAATGAAGATGCATAAGTTCTGCGATATTGCACGTCATATGCAGCCATATCTATAATAAGCAAAGCATAAGCTTTACGTTCTTTTTGACTCATATCGCGGATAACAGATTCATCGCATGAAGCTTCCACTATTTTTTCAACTTGAGCTTCAAAAAGATAAGCCAAGGGATTGAACCAGTAAAAGCAAGCAACGAGATGTCTTAGAAATAAAAAAAGTGTATCACAGCGATGAATATGAACCATCTCATGTTTGATAATAAGTTTTTGTTTTTCAAAGGGCAAACCAGTGGGAAGAACGATCACGGGTGAAAAAAATCCTGTTGTAAAAGGACCTAGGTAGTTTGAATAAAAAACCTGGACTTTTCTTTTTATCCCCATATTATGGCGACAATAATCAATAAAACTTAATATATTTAAATCAACAATATCTGTCATGGACTGTTTTACTAATTTTTTTAAATGGAAATATTTTAGTTGTTGCCAAATGAATATAATAATTGCCGTAACAATCCATATAATTACAACAGTTTTATTGGTTTGATATGTAAAATTTGGATAAATTCCATCAGGGGTTGATACCATAATCGGCAAATCTCCGGATAATTGGAACTCTGACAGTTTTTCCAACTTAGGTAGAAGCAGTTTAAAAAAACCTAATGGAGTAAGAAAAAAAAGGAGTACAAATTTCAATATAACATATTTCCAACGGTTACTTAAATTATTTTTAAAAACTTTGATGGCTAATAAGTATAATAAAAATAAGGTGCTTCCAGTGAAGCACATAGTAAAAATTATGTTCAAGATTCGTACCCCGCTTAGTAGTTAAAAATTATCTAGATATTCCCTTAACTCTTTTAAATTTTCATCGGTTAAGGTATGGTTGCCAGACAGAGCAGCTATAAAATTCTTTAAAGATCCTCCATAAAGGGTCTTGAGCATTTCCGAAGCGATCTGCGCTTCATACTCATCTTTGGTATAAGTATAGAAATACTTTCTACCGTTTTTTACAACAAGACCTTTTTCTATTAATCGAGCTAAAAATGTATTTACTGTCTGGCGTTTCCAATCTTTACCTAAGTGTTCAAAAATCTCGATTAACTCACTGATCGTCATCCAGTGATTATTTTTCCACAAAATCTCCATAATTGCCTGCTCTGCAGGAGTTAAGTTTTGCTTCATAAAATTTCCCCCAAAATATTTTATGACTAATTATATTAGTCGTATGTATTGTAGCATTAATTTAGCTGATTTGTCAATTACTATTAAAATAACGGAACAGGTCCAGCAGTATGCTAAAATAAAAATATAATGTCACGAAAGAGGCTTATTTGGTGTGTACTATTATAGAGGTGCAAGTGCTAATGGATAGAGAAGAATTATTTTTGAAATATATGGATCAGATATACCGGATGGCTTTTTTTATGCTGTCGAATACTCATGATGCCGAGGATGCGGTACAGGAAACTTATGTGCGTATGCTTGTAAAAAAGCCAAAGTTTGCTGATGAAGAACATGGAAAGGCATGGCTGTTGAGGGTATGTATCAATATTTGTAAGAATCAGATACGTTTTTGGAAGCGACATCCGCAGTATGAGCTTGAGGAGATTCCTATTAAGATTGATTCATTCAAAGAATGGGAACTGTTACATGAGATTTCCCGGCTGCGAGGCAAATCAAAGGAGGTTTTGATATTATTTGCTGTCGAGGGATATTCCATAAAAGAGATATCAGCAATGCTAAAAATATCGGAGTCAGCAATCAAAAAGAGACTTCAGAGAGGCCGTGAGGAATTAAGCAGGCAGTTAGGAGTGAGACAATGAGAAAACTATCTGATTTACCAGAGGAAATGGTTTTAGATGACCAGGTGAAACAAAGAATTCTTAGAAACGGCAGGACGATTGCACAAAAGAGAAGAAAACAGGCGCGACTGAGGAATGGAATTCTTGTGGGTGCTGTTGTAATCGCCAGTATTGTCTTCCCATTAAGCAACGATTCCCACATATCCAATGAGAGGGGGCTGCTTCCTTTGACGGTGTATGCGAAAGATGTTTCTGGAAAAGAGGTATTGGACATAGGTTCAGGGAGAGTATTTTCGTTGACCAGAACGGAGACACCATTGGGGGAAGGCTATACTTTGCAGATGGTTGCGAAAGAAGGCTACCATTATGAACTGAATATTGAGGATATGGGGACTGGTCTTGAAACAATTTTCATTAGAGATAATGATGTATATTGGATTCCGGATTACTGGAAGGATAGCAGCGGGAAACTTTACGATACAGATGGCAGTGAGCTTATGATATCAAATGCGTTGTCATCACCTATTTTGAATTACTGTGTTTATAACCAGGAAAATAGGTTATGTACAGAACTATCGATACAACTGCATGAAGAAGAAACGGGGAGTGCTGAACTGATTCGTCTGGTATGTTATCCAGAGGAGAATGGGATAGAACTGCAAAATAGATAAATATCTCTGACAGATATCGCTAATTTGTTCTAGCAAGCATTATTCCATTACAGAGGATTTCAACAACGGAAGACATTGCGGAATTAATCTGTACGGTTCAAGTCCAGGATTCCATGACAGGACAAATTATAAGCCCTAATAATGGGATGTTGATCTGATTTACAAAGCTGTCAATGGCATTGAGAAAAAAGAGAATTTGAGGTAAGATAGGGGGCAAAGGATGTGACAGCAATATGAAAATGCGGGAAGAATTTACATGCCCCCTGGAACTGGTGCATGATATGATAAAAGGCAAATGGAAGCCAATCATTATATGGCGGCTGCGCCTGGGACCGACCTCCCTTGCCAGGCTGGAAAAGGATATTGACGGGATTACACAGAAGATGCTGTTGGAGCAGCTAAAGGAGCTGATTGACTATGGTTTTGTAGAGAAGAAATCCTTTGAGGGCTATCCGTTGCATGTAGAGTATTCCTTAACGGACGGACAGGGCCGGGAGCTTTTGCAGGCACTAAAAATCATGCAGCATATTGGGATTGAATATCTGAAAGCACAGGGAAAAGAGGCGCTGCTGATTGAAAAGGGGGTTGTCCCGGAATAATACCTACGAAAAAGTGGGTAATTTACGCCGGGGATCCATGTGGCTATGATGGTATTGAATAAACCGCATGGAGGTGGAATTATGATTGTGACGAGTACAGGAATCATTGGCGGAAAGATCCAGGACCAATATGGAGGGCGCGGAACCCAGTTTAATGAAAACGGGGTTCCAACGTATTCCCTGCCATTTAAAATTGAGGAGGCGCCAGAGAAGACCGTTTCTTTTGCGGTCATTCTGGAAGACAAAGACTCTTATCCGGTTACAGGTGGATTTGTATGGGTTCATTGGCTGGCCGCGAACATCACGCGCAATGAGCTGAAGAATAATGAGAGCCAGACGGCCAGTGACTTTATACAGGGCTGCAATAGCTGGACGAGTATCCAGGGCGGACAGCAGAGCAGGGAGTGGTCCTGCTTCTATGGGGGGATGACACCGCCCGATCAGGCACATACCTATGAGCTGCATGTTTGTGCACTGGATGGCCTGTTGGATCTGCAGACGGGATTTTACTTAAATGAGCTGTATCACAAGATGGAAGGGCATATTTTAGATAAGCATACGTTAAAGGGCATATACGACAAAATCTAAATATAAGCAGGGGCATGGGAGCCAATAGACTGGCATCATGCCCCTGTTCTTTGCATAATGGGGACAAGATTTTATTGCTAAAAGCAGCTTTACTGAATTAGGATTATATGCAATGTCTGAATAAATTTTTCATCATATTCATGAAATCTGATGGCTATGCAGCAATATTATGACCCCAAGCCATAGAAACATGAGCATTTAAACAATTCTACGGAGTTTTTGTGGTTGATAAAAAAACTAAACAGCAGAAAAAATAAGAAACACTACTCGAAAGTGATATATCTGTCGTTTTTTCCAATTTTTTCTCACACTTACTTTATCTTAATCTTGTAAAGTCACCTCTTTTTACCGGTTTTATTTTTTCTCTGCTATTCTGAATGTGCAGGAGGAATAAAACATGACATACATGATACAGACAATAAAGACATGGGAAATCACATTTGATCAGAAAGCAGAACATTTTATATTTAAACATCCGTTCCTGAGTTTTGTGGGAATTGTTGTGGGTGTCCCCATTTTTATTTTAGCGGCAGTTGGTGTCAGTACGACGATAGTCATATTACCTATTGCATGGATGTTTGGCTGGCTTTGATTTTATGGAAACTTTATGTGGTTCCATGGCTGCTAACGCTGTTTTTATTCATTTTCATATATAATTTGTGACGATAAGGAGGACATAAACTATGCAAATACTTATTGGTATCATTGGCATGTGCATGGCTGCGCTGCTAATCTACTACATTTACATTTTAATGGGAGGAGACGAGAAATAATGGGAATCTATTTTTTATGGCGTTTGGGCATGGTAATTGTCATACTTGCATCCTTCGCCCTGTTTGTGTTTATTTATAACAAAGTTACAAAGCACATCCATCCTATGCAAAAATATGATGTGCAGGTGCAAAAAAGGAGGGATTCCTGATGGCTGGTTCAATCATGCAATATGTTCTTTACCTGGCGGTTTTGGTTGTGCTGGCAATTCCGTTAGGAACTTACATGAAAAAGGTGATGTATGGCGAGAAAACCATTTTCTCCTCAATTTTCACACCCTGCGAACGGATTGTATGCAAAGTCCTTCATGTGCAAGAGAGTGAGGATATGACTTGGAAGCAGTATCTCTCATCCGTTTTTCTTTTCTCTGGTATTGGATTTGTTTTCCTGTTCCTGCTCCAGCTTTTACAAGGCGCGCTGCCGGGCAATCCACAGGGACTCGCCGGCACAAGCTGGCATTTAGCTTTTAACACCGCCGCCAGCTTTGTAACCAACACGAACTGGCAGTCGTATTCCGGTGAATCGACTTTGAGCTATCTGACGCAGGCTGTTGGCCTGACAGTGCAGAACTTTGTATCTGCCGCCACCGGCATTGCTGTGCTGTTTGCCTTGATTCGTGGCTTTACCAGGGTCAAGGCAAAGGGAATCGGCAGTTTTTGGGTAGATATGACGCGGATTGTCTTACATATTCTGATTCCGCTGAACCTTGTGCTCGCCCTGCTATTAGTGGCTGGAGGCGTGGTACAAAATCTGAAACCGGCAGAGGAGGTAATGCTGCTGGAGCCTGTGGCGGTTAGCGCAAGCAGTGAGATTCTCGAAGACGCAGATATCGACCTTGAAACAAAGAAGGTAACAGTTGACGGAAAACTCGTTCCTGATGCCAGAATTATAACGGAGCAGTTTGTTCCAATGGGTCCAGCAGCAAGCCAGATTGCCATCAAGCAGACAGGAACCAACGGAGGTGGTTTCTTTGGCGTCAATTCAGCTCACCCGTTTGAAAATCCTAATGCACTCACTAATTTGTTGGAAATGCTCTCGTTGCTTTTAATTCCCATGGCGCTTTGCTTTACCTTCGGCAAGGCGGTCAAAAACAAAAAGCAGGGTACTGCAATCTTTTTAGCCATGTTTCTAATGCTGATTGCTTCACTCAGCTTGATTGCGGTCAATGAACAAAGCGCCGCTACAATGCTTTCCCCAAATAATAATGTAAATATGGGCATGATAGATCAGGCGGGCGGCAACATGGAGGGCAAGGAAACCCGTTTTGGTATTACGGCATCATCTACCTGGGCAGCTTTTACTACGGCAGCCTCCAACGGATCGGTAAACTCCATGCACGACAGTTACACTCCGCTTGGCGGCTTGGCGCAGATGCTGCAAATGCAGATTGGCGAAGTAATCTTTGGCGGCGTAGGCTGTGGACTTTACGGGATGCTGGCCTTCGCCATCTTGACCGTGTTCATTGCAGGGCTGATGGTAGGTCGCACTCCGGAATTTCTTGGTAAAAAAATTGAGCCTCGTGAGATGAAATGGGCGGTACTGGCGTGTCTTGCCACACCGATTGCTATTTTAGCCGGAAGCGGAACTGCGGCAATGGTACCGGAAGTAATGGACAGTCTCAATAACGGCGGCGCGCATGGCTTTTCCGAGATGCTTTACGCATACACTTCCGCTGGAGGAAATAACGGTTCGGCCTTTGCGGGCTTTAATGCCAATACTGTATTCCTCAATGTTTCAATCGGCCTTGTCATGCTGTTCGCACGCTTTCTACCCATTGTAGGGACATTGGCCATCGCGGGCAGCCTGGCCGAAAAAAAGAAAATTGCTGTAACTGCCGGAACGCTCTCCACGACTAATGGAATGTTTATATTCCTGCTCATCTTTGTCGTGCTGCTGGTGGGCGCTCTGAGTTTCTTCCCAGCGCTGGCGCTGGGGCCGCTGGCAGAGTTCTTCAGCGGCATTGCATAAAGGAGGTATCATAAATGACGAACGCAACAAGCGTTTTTGCCAACAAAAAAATGCTCGGCAGAGCCATTAAGGATTCTTTTATAAAGCTGGATCCCAAAACGCAGGCGCAAAACCCGGTTATGCTGTTGGTTTATCTGTCCGCGGTCCTGACCAGCGTACTGTGGGTTGTTTCCCTGTTTGGAATTATGGACGCCCCCTCGGGCTATACGCTGACCATCGCGGTGATTTTATGGTTCACCTGCCTGTTCGCAAACTTTGCCGAGGCTATTGCCGAGGGACGCGGCAAGGCGCAGGCGGATTCTCTGCGGGCTGCAAAAAAAGATGTGGAAGCGCATCGCATCCCGTCCATAAGCCGTAAAAATGACGCGATTGCAATATCCTCATCACTTCTCAAAAAGGGTGATATCGTAATTGTAAAAGCCGGAAAACAGATTCCCGCGGACGGTGAAGTAATCGAGGGTGCTGCCAGCGTGGATGAGTCCGCCATTACCGGAGAGTCCGCTCCGGTGATCCGGGAGGCGGGCGGAGACCGCAGCGCTGTGACCGGTGGCACGACAGTTCTTTCCGACTGGATTATTGTTCAGGTGACAAATGAGGCCGGAGAGAGTTTTCTTGATAAGATGATTGCTATGGTGGAAGGCGCGGCACGTAAAAAGACACCGAATGAAATTGCACTCCAGATTTTTCTGATTGCGTTGTCTGTCATTTTTATTTTGGTTACGATGTCTTTGTACGCTTACTCTGCTTTTTCAGCAAAATTGGCTGACATATCGAATCCAACCTCGGTTACGACATTAGTGGCGCTGCTGGTCTGCCTCGCGCCCACCACCATCGGCGCGTTGCTTTCCGCAATCGGTATTGCGGGAATGAGCCGTCTCAATCAGGCCAATGTGCTTGCTATGAGCGGCAGAGCCATTGAAGCAGCCGGAGATGTTGATATTCTGATGTTGGACAAAACCGGCACAATCACGCTGGGCAATCGACAGGCCTGTGACTTCATTCCTGTGGACGGAGCCGACCCAAGAGAGCTTGCCGATGCAGCACAGCTTTCCTCCCTCGCTGACGAGACGCCGGAGGGCAGAAGCGTTGTGATACTTGCAAAAGAAAAGTTTGGACTGCGGGGCCGGACACTGCAGGACAGGGGCATGGTTTTTAGCCCGTTCACTGCGGCCACACGTATGAGCGGCGTGGACTATGACGGGCTTGAAATCCGTAAAGGGGCGGCGGATTCTGTCCGTGACTATGTGGAGGCGGCCGGAGGAACATTCTCCAACGACTGTGACCGGGTGGTCAAGGAAATCGCTAACCAGGGTGGCACGCCGCTGGTTGTGGCGAAAGATCACAAAATTTTGGGTGTTATCCATCTGAAGGATATCGTTAAGCAGGGCGTGAAGGAGAAGTTTGCAGATCTTCGGAAAATGGGAATTAAGACCATTATGATTACCGGAGACAACCCGCTGACAGCGGCGGCTATCGCGGCGGAAGCCGGAGTGGATGACTTTCTCGCTGAAGCAACCCCAGAAGGAAAGCTCATGATGATTCGCGATTTTCAAAGTAAGGGACACCTTGTAGCCATGACTGGCGATGGTACAAACGATGCACCGGCATTGGCCCAGGCAGATGTAGCGGTTGCGATGAATACCGGTACGCAGGCGGCAAAGGAAGCTGGCAATATGGTAGATCTGGACTCATCACCCACTAAGCTGATAGAAATTGTGCGGATTGGAAAGCAGCTTTTGATGACGCGCGGCAGTTTGACGACTTTCTCAATCGCCAATGATGTAGCGAAATATTTTGCAATCATTCCGGCGCTGTTCATGGGACTGTACCCCGGTCTGGCCGCACTGAACGTCATGGGACTGCATTCTCCGCAGAGTGCGGTATTGTCCGCAATTATTTATAACGCACTTATCATCATTGCGCTGATTCCGCTGGCGCTCAGGGGCGTGAAATACCGCGAAGTACCGGCTGGAAAGTTACTCTCCCGCAATCTGCAGGTTTACGGCCTTGGCGGGCTTGCCACACCGTTCATTTTTGTGAAACTGATTGATATGTTGTTAGCAGCCTGCGGGCTTGCATAGTCAATTAGAATTTGGAGGTGTCTTTATGAAAACAATGAAAGATATTTTGCTGCGCGCGGCTGGCCTCTTTCTGATTTTTACCCTATTGTGCGGCGTGTTTTATACTGGCGCAGTGACAGGTTTTGCACAGGTATTGTTCCCTCAGAAGGCAAATGGAAGTATGATTGAAATCGGCGGAGTGAAATACGGCAGCGAGCTGCTTGGCCAGTATTATACGGATGATGCTCATTTTTGGGGACGAATTATGAATTTGGATGTGACGACTTATCGAGATGGGGAGGGCAATATATTAATGTACTCCGCGCCCTCTAATTTAAGCCCAACAAGCGCCGAATATGCCGCATTGGTAGCGGAACGAGTGGAAAAAATACAAAAATCAAATCCCATAATGAAGGATACGGCCATCCCTGTGGATTTGGTCACTTGTTCGGGCAGCGGGCTTGACCCACATATTTCTCCGGCAGCGGCGGAATATCAGGTAACGCGTGTTGCCACAGCCAGCGGAAAAAGCGAGCAGGAGGTGCGGGAAATCATAGCAAAATGCACAGATGGTCAATTCCTGGGCATCTTTGGAGAGAAAATAGTGAATGTGTTAAAGGTCAATTTAATGCTGGATGGTATTCTGTAAAAAAAGCGGGGAGACGGTTTTTCTGTCTCTCCGCACTTTTATGCTATAATGTCATGAGACAATATACTGCGGCCTATGGAATCAGAGCATGTGTGAAGCGTATGATATAATGGATATGTTGTCAGCTTAAATAGAACGGATACTGGTTAACGCCATTTTTATACAATCTTAATAGACAGTTTGTAATACTTATATCTGATTTATTTTCAATATGGTATTCTATATTCACAGGGATGAGAGAGGTGTAATATGGAAGAGAAGAAAAACAAACCGGATGAAATACTCCGTGTAATACAGGAAGACGAACAAAGTTCCAAGAACGGACATTTGAAGATATTCTTCGGTTATGCCGCCGGCGTAGGAAAAACGTATGCTATGTTGAAGGATGCCAATGCCGCGAAGCGGCGCGGTGTGGACGTGGTAATCGGTTATGTAGAGCCTCACGCAAGACCGCAGACCGCCGCACTGACACAGAATCTGGAATGCCTGTCGCTTATGGAGGATGTTTACAATGGAATTGCATTGAAGGAATTTGACTTGGATGCGGCGCTGGCCCGCAGGCCGCAGCTCATTCTGGTAGATGAACTGGCGCATACCAATGCCAAAGGCTGCCGCAACAGGAAGAGGTATCAAGACGTCAGGGAACTGTTGCGGGCGGGGATTGATGTCTATTCCACCGTAAATGTCCAGCATATAGAAAGCCTCAACGATATGGTTGCCTCAATCACTGGTGTCACTGTCCGGGAACGCATACCCGATGAGGTGTTTGATTGAGCATCCCAGGTGGAATTAGTGGACATTGAGCCGCAGGAGCTGATTGAACGATTAAATGAGGGAAAAATCTATCGGGAAGCACAGGCAAGGCAGGCTCTTAATCATTTTTTTAGCGTAGAGAACCTGACAGCACTGCGGGAAATTGCGCTCAGACGCTGCGCCGACCGGGTAAACCGTATGGCGGAAAGTGTGAAGGTTCAGAACAACAGTGATTATTATACAGACGAACATATTCTGGTCTGCCTTTCGTCTTCCCCTACCAATCCGAAGATTATTCGGGCGGCGGCAAGAATGGCACAGGCTTTTCGTGGTGAATTCACAGCACTTTTTGTGGAAACGCCTGAATTTCAAAACATGTCCGCAGACGATAAAACTCGCCTGCGGGAAAACATACGTCTTGCGGAGCAGCTTGGCGCATCGGTTGAAACTACCTATGGAGATGATATCGCGCTGCAAATCGCTGAATACGCGCGTCTGTCCGGTGTGTCCAAAATCGTATTAGGGCGTGACAACGCCGTGAAAAGGCGGCTGTTTGCCAAGCAGACTTTAACGGAAAAGCTGACCATATACGCGCCGAAGCTGGAGGTCTACATCCTTCCGGACAGACCAGTTCCGGGCTATCGTCCGCAGAAGGCAGGAAACCCGGTCCCCCCTTTTTCTGTCGCTGATCTACTGCGTAGCGCGGCAATTCTGGCTGTGGCAACCGGTATTGGCTTTGTCTTTTATCATTTTGGCTTCAGCGAAGCAAATATCATTACCGTTTACATATTGGGCGTCCTTTTGACAGCGGTGTGCACTTCCGCTCGAATTTACTGTTTAGTAACTTCGCTGGCAAGCGTTTTGATGTTTAATTTCTTTTTTACCTCGCCGCGTTTTACGTTTAAAGCCTATGATCCAAGCTATTTTGTGACGTTTCCTATCATGTTTTTGGCGGCATTAATCACCGGCAATCTGGCAATACGGATTAAAGGGCAGGCGCGGAAGTCGGCTCAGGCAGCGTACCGAACCAAAGTCATGTTTGACACTAATCAGGCGCTGCAGCAGGTAAACGGGAATGAAGATATTATCTCTGTTACCGCCCATCAGATAGTAAGGCTGTTGGAACGCAGTGTTGTATTCTATGCTAAACAGGATGGCAATACTCTGGCAGAACCGCTGTTTTTCTCCTTTTCCGAAAATCAGAACAAACAGGACTATTGCTCAGAAAACGAGCGGGCCGTTGCCGCATGGGTCTATCAAAACAATAAACGTGCCGGCGCAACAACCGACACCCTTTCCAGTGCCAAATGCCTGTATTTGGCGGTGCGTATTGAAAACGCGGTATACGGTGTTGTGGGGATTGTAATGGAACAAGGAGCATTGGAGCCATTTGAAAGCAGTATTCTGCTTTCCATACTCGGTGAATGTGCAATGGCGCTTAAAAATGAGCAGACCACCCGTGAGAAAGAGCAGGCGGCGGTTCTTGCTAAAAACGAGCAGCTTCGTGCGAATCTGCTGCGGGCTATTTCCCATGATCTGCGAACTCCTTTGACCTCAATTTCTGGAAATGCGGGCGTACTTCTGGCCAATGACACAGTTATCCCACAGGAAAAGCGCAGACAGTTGTATGGCGATATTTATGATGATTCATTGTGGCTGATTAATTTAGTGGAAAATCTGCTGGCGGTTACGCGCATAGAGGACGGCAGTATGAATCTGCGGCTGAAACCGGAGCTTATGGACGATGTGGTCGCGGAAGCTTTGCACCATATAAACCGGAAAAGTGTGGAGCATCACATTACGGTGGCGCAGTCAAACGAGCTGGCGCTCGCCAGAATGGATGGGCGGCTTATCGTACAGGTCGTAATAAATATTGTTGACAATGCTATTAAATATACGCCCCAAGGGTCCACTATAACCGTTCGCACATTTACTTCAGGCGATTGGGTTGTTACCGAAATTTCTGACAACGGTCCAGGTATCTCTGACGAGGTCAAGCTCCGGATCTTTGACATGTTCTATACTTCCAGTACAAAAATTGCCGACAGCCGACGCAGCCTTGGTTTGGGACTGGCACTCTGTAAATCAATTATCACTGCCCATGGCGGAACAATAGAAGTGCGGGACAATGAACCGGAGGGAACTGTTTTTTGCTTTACATTACCCATTGAGGAGGTAACGCTTCATGAATAAATCTTTAATATTGGTCGTAGAAGACGATGCAGCCGTGCGCAATCTGATTACGACAACATTGGAAACTCAGGACTATCGTTTTTTGACTGCGTCTACCGGTGAAGCCGCCATTTTGGAAGCAGTCTCGCATAATCCGGATATTGTACTGCTGGACATGGGTCTGCCGGATATTGACGGTGTGGATATCATCAAAAAAATCCGCACATGGTCGCTTATGCCTATTATTGTCATCAGCGCCCGAAGCGAGGATACGGATAAAATAGACGCTTTGGACGCCGGGGCGGACGACTATCTCACAAAACCTTTTTCCGTTGAAGAACTTCTTGCAAGACTTCGGGCGACACAGCGTAGACTGATTGCTACACAAGGTGTTATGCCAGCACAGCAGACCTTTTTCGAAAACGGCAGACTAAGAATTGATTATGCGGCGGGCTGTGTCTTTCTTGAAGATACCGAGTTACATTTGACACCCATTGAATATAAGCTGTTGTGCCTGCTCGCCAAAAATATCGGCAAGGTGCTTACGCACACCTATATTACACAGGAAATTTGGGGCAGCTCATGGGACAATGATGTGGCGTCTCTGCGGGTTTTTATGGCAACCCTGCGCAAAAAGATTGAAAATACGCAGGATGCGCCGCAGTATATCCAGACACATATTGGCGTTGGATACCGGATGCTGAAGGTTTAACTGCCAGATGCAAATGGAGGATATCTGAAGAAAAAGATATTTCTATTGTGGATTTAAATGTAGAAAAATTAGTATAAAATAAGCAGAGTGCAGTTCTCTCATATTAAGAGGCTGCACCTTGTTTTTATGTGTGAATTGCTTGTTAGCTCATTGAATCATGCTTGTGTTGTTTCAATGTCAGAACTATAATAGAGCCATTAAAGGTGCAGACATGAAATAATGTGACCTTAAAAGAGGCAGGCCAGGAATGGAACATGACTACTCTGCAGATAGATTACTATTATGCAGAAGATCGCATCCCCGGTGCAGTGAAGATGGTGAAGACCTGGTTTTTCTTAAAGACATGGAAAAGCTGGTTGACAGGAGAAAATGAGGTGATACACATGAGTCAGATATTGCTTTTAGAAGATGATGTCAGTTTGGTTGATGGACTGCGTTATTCCTTGAAAAGGAATGGATTTGATATTACGATTGCCCGCACTATAGAGGAAGCAATCAAATGTCTGCAACAAATTGGCAGTTACGATTTACTGCTGCTTGATGTTACCCTGCCAGACGGAACCGGCTTTGATGTGTGCAATAAGGTACGGAAACAGGGGAATCAAATTCCTATCATTTTTTTAACCGCATCCGATGAGGAAGTAAATATTATAAGGGGATTGGATAGTGGCGGTGATGATTATATTACGAAACCATTTAAACTGGGAGAACTCTGCTCACGCATTCGTGCTTTGCTGCGTCGGGCAGGGACGGCCAGTACCAGCAGCATGATTGAGTGCGGGGATATTTCCATTGACCTGTACGGGAGCCGTGTCCTGCTGAAAGGACAGCCGTTAGATTTGACCAGCGCAGAATATCGCCTGCTTTGTCTATTGGTGCGGAATGCCAACCGGACCGTAACACGGGATAATATAATGAATGAATTATGGGATAACACCAGCGATTTTGTTGATGATAATACATTGTCTGTTTATGTGCGGCGGCTTCGTGAGAAAATCGAAACCATACCCTCACAGCCAGAACATTTAATAACGGTCCGTGGTTTTGGTTATCAGTGGAAAGAGGTGTCATTATGAGCTTTGGCAGAGACAGGCAAATCAGACATTACTGTGAATTCCTGATTGCTTTTGTGCTCCTGCTCTTTTTTTCTGGAATGTGGGCGTATTCGCAACAGGCAAGCATAGTCCGGGACCTGTTTCTGGAACATGACAGAGCTGTTGTAACATCCCTCTTAGAGCAAGGCATTTCAGAGGACGTTATTGCCAGAGCAATAACAAATACTTCAGGGACAGAGGTGGGAACAGAACTGCTTACCCGGATTGGCATAACATCACATACCGCTATCAAATTTTTCCCGTTTATAACGGATCTTCAACAGCAAACAGGGTTGTTTATGATGATTGCCTGGGTAGTTCTTACAGGGATGCTTTTTACCGGAACATTTCTTTTCTTTAGAAAGCGGGAACAGCTTTACAGACAGGCCACACAAGTAATCCTGCATTTTATCCAAGGAGACTTTTCCCACCATCTTACGCAGGCAAACGAAGGAGCCATCTTTCAGTTTTTTGCATCTGTAGATCAACTGGCTACCATTCTGCAATCAAAGAACGATACACAGGAAAAAGCAAAGGAATTTCTGAAGAATACAATTTCCGATATATCCCATCAGCTCAAAACACCGCTGACCGCCCTCTCCATGTACCATGAGATTATTTCAGATGAGCCGGAGAATGTAGAGACGGTAAGAGAGTATTCAGAAAAAACTGGACTAGCCATAAACCGCATGGATATATTGATTCAGTCCATGCTGAAAATAACCCGGCTTGATGCAGGCAGTATTGATTTTGAAAAGGAACGCTGCTATGTCGCAGATTTAATAGCACGTTCTATTCGTGAACTTATAATACGGGCGGAACGCGAAGGTAAGAAAATTTTAACAGACGGTTCCACAGAGGAAATGATTTTCTGTGATGTAGGATGGACAAGTGAAGCCATTGGGAATATTGTTAAAAACGCCTTAGACCACACGGAAGCGGGTGGGGAAATCCATATATCATGGGAACATAGTCCGATTATGCTGCGGGTTTATATTTCAGATAATGGCTCAGGGATTGCGCCGGAGGACATTCACCACATATTCAAACGGTTCTATCGCAGCAAAAAGTCGTTGGATACACAAGGGATTGGTCTTGGGCTGCCGCTGGCAAAGTCTATTATTGGAGGACAGGACGGCATTATTTCTGTTCAAAGCAGTTTAAATAAGGGGACGATGTTCACCCTCTCCTTCCTTACGGAACTGTAATCTGCTTTTCACCTAATTGTAAGCTAAGCCTGTTATCCTTTGGGGAAAGGAGGTAACTGGACATGGAAATTTTAAAAGTACAGCATTTATGTAAAACCTATGGCAAAGGCGAGGCAAAAGTGGAGGCGCTGAAGGATGTTTCCTTTACTTTAGAGCAGGGAGAGTTTGCGGCGGTAGTTGGGGAATCCGGATCCGGGAAAAGTACGCTGCTGAACTGCATTGGTGCATTGGATATGCCGACATCTGGCAACGTATTGATGGATGGACAGGATTTATTTTCTATGAAAGAGGAACAGAGGACAGTATTCAGACGCCGTAATATCGGTTTTGTCTTTCAGTCCTTTCAATTAGTGGCTGACCTGACAGTCGAGCAGAATATTATGTTTCCTATTTTGTTGGATTACCGAAAACCGGAGCCGGGAACGATTGAAGAAATTTTGGGAGTTTTGGGATTGAAAGACAGACGCCATCATCTGCCAAGTCAATTATCCGGAGGACAGCAGCAGCGCGTAGCAATTGGGCGGGCGCTTATAACAAGGCCAAAGCTGATTTTAGCAGATGAACCGACCGGGAACCTTGACAGTAAAAATAGTCAGGATGTTATGGATTTACTAACGAAGGCTTCCCGCCGCTATCAACAGACAATTTTAATGATTACTCACAACAACAATTTAACATCTTCCGTAGATCGTGTGCTTCATGTGAAAGATGGTGTGTTGACAGATTTGGGAGGAGAAAGAGAATGAAAAGTTATCTTGATCTGATTCCCCTATCTGCTAAAAGGCATAAACGACAAGGGAAAATGACGCTGATCTGTATTATTCTCTCGGTCTTTTTAGTAACGGTTATATTCGGTATGGCAGAAATGGAGATTCGCAGCCAGCAGTATCAGGAGATTAAAAATGGTGGTAACTGGCATGTTATTTTCTCAGGTATTGATGAAAAGACAGGAGCTTTAATACAGGCCCGTCCTGAAGTTACTGGTTCAGGTTGGTATGGCTATGTGAATGAGACAAACGGATTTTGGGTTGATGGAAGAAAAATCTCCGTCAGCGGTATTGATGAACAGGCATTCCGTTCCATGTTCTTGTCCGAAATTTCAGAGGGGAGATTTCCGGAAACTGTGTATGAAGTGGTTTTATCGGAATATGCCAAATCTCTTCTAAAGGTTGATATCGGTGATACCATACAGATTGATGGTATTAATGAACCGTTGGTGATTTCCGGTTTTGCCGAGAATTCAGCAAAACAAATGCGTCAGGACACTTTTTCAGCTCTGCTGTCTATGAATGGGTTCCGTACTCATATTCCGGCAGAAAATTACACGGAGCAGTTGGTCGTGCAGTTATCACCTTTTTGTAATATGCAAAAAGTAATTGCGGACATTGCCGATCAGCTCCATCTGTCTGAAAAGCAAGTGATCCAGAATGGAAACTTACTGGCTGTTCTCGGCCAAAGCGACAACAATTTTATTATACAGCTCTATGGCTGTGCCGTTATCTTATTCCTATTGGTTCTGATTGCCAGTGTCCTGATGATTACAAGCAGCCTAAATAGTAATGTTATGCAGAGAACAGAGTTTTTTGGTATGCTTCGCTGTGTTGGCGCCACTCGAAAGCAGATCATGAAATTTGTCCGCCGGGAGGGGCTGCGCTGGTGTAAATTTGCAATCCCCATTGGACTGATTTGTGGTATTGTGGTGGTCTGGGGCTTGTGTGCGGCTCTCAAGTTTATCAGCCCGGAATATTTTGCTGAACTGCCTGTTTTCCGTGTGAGCTGGATTAGTATTCTCTGCGGCATTATTATAGGGTTTCTGACCGTACTGCTGGCAGCTCAGGCCCCAGCAAAAAAGGCTGCAAGTGTTTCTCCATTGACGGCCGTTTCCGGCAATGCCTTCAGCCGCCAGTCTGTAAAAACGGCTGCCAATACGCGCCTGTTCCATATTGACACTTCGTTGGGGGTCAATCATGCTATGTCAAATAAAAAGAGCTTTGTTCTGATGGTTGGCTCATTCGCACTGAGTATTATTCTGTTTTTAGCGTTCTCCCCAGCAATTGATTTTATGAACCATGCTATCAATGCGTTGGAACCATATACACCAGATGTCTCAATTACAAGTAAAGACAATACGGGCAATGTACCCAGGGAACTGCTGCCACAGTTTGAAGAACAGTCCTTTGTAATGCGGGTATACGGAAGAATGTTCGCCTATGATATACCTACAAATAATGAAGACAAGTTGATCAATTTGATTTCCTATGAGGAGCATCAGCTTTCGTGGGCGAAGGAAAATCTGGTTGAGGGTGAAGTGGAGGATATATATGCCTCAGATAACGCGGTATTGGCAGTGTACAATTCAGAATATATGTTACATGTGGGCGATAAGATTACGATGAATATAGACGGACAGCAACAGGATTTGAATGTTGTAGGGATACTTTCTAAAAGCCCATTTACGAACACGCCGGGAACGGCCAATGTTATTTGTACGGAAGATACATTCCAACACATTTACGGTAAAACACAATATACAATTATTGATTTACAATTTAAACGCGGCGTCACCAATCAGGAGGTAAATAGTATCCGTGAGATGGCGGGATCAGAGTTCAGCTTTTCAGATCGCCGTCAAAGCAACCAGCAGTCTGTGGGAGCCTATTATTCATTTGCTTTATTTATCTATGGCTTTTTGGTAGTGATTGCTTTAATTACCGTGTTCAATGTTGTAAACAGTATCAATATGAGCGTATCGGCCCGTATCCGGCAATATGGTGCTATGCGGGCTATTGGAATGAGTAACCGGCAGCTTATAAAAATGGTAACAGCGGAAGCGGCTGCTTACTCTATTGCCGGAAGTATTGTAGGCTGTATGATTGGCCTGTGCATAAACAGATATCTGTTTGTTCAAATGGTATCATCCCGCTGGGGCGACCCGTGGAAAGTTCCGGTGCTCACTGTAGGCATTATAGTGGGGCTTGTAGTTGTTACAGCCTTTATAGCCGTCAGGAACCCAGCTAGACGTATTCGTGATTTGTCAATTGTTGATACAATCAGTGCAGATTGACATGTTTGCTGATGGTGGTGACATGGGTGCTGACTTGTCAGGTTGGCATTGAAACCATTTAGGGCATCGAATACAGGTTTAGCAATGCAAGAAGGAAAAAATAAGCAAGGTGCAGTATCTCAAAGAGTGGAGACTGTACCTTGTTTATTTAAACACTTCAACCCTGTTTCGTTTCAAATTTATTTTTCAAATCTGCAATCCAGGCATCAATTGCCTCAGCCAATATAAATTGTTGCTGTAAAACGGCCATACCCGTTTCGGGAATATCAGGCATATTTTCTTTTTGATCAATATTTTCCTGCAAATATGTTTTCAAAGTCTGCACATTACTTTCAATCTGTTCCAGACAGATTTTTTGATTTTCTGGAGAAAGGCTGGACAGGTTAACAATGACTGCATTAAAATCCAGAAATATATGGATAGGCTTAGAAGAAAGTTCCAGCATGAGCGTTTCAAACTCCTGCGCCCCGGCTTCAGTCAATGAGTAGACCGCTTTTTCTGCCATCTTCCCCTCTTTTACCGGAGTACCTTTAATATAGCCCTTTTCCTCCAACTGAATTACTTTTTTATATATTGATGGAGTGCTGATTTTTACCCATTTTGAAAGATTGCGGTATTCCACTAATTTTTGTATGTCATAGGCACTTAATGATTCTTTTTTTAATATCCCTAATACGATCAAGTCAATGGTTGCCATAATATTCTCCTTTTTCTCTTGACACATACTATAATTTAGAGTAGTATATTCAACATTGCAAAAGCTATAAATTATAGTAATATATTTTCCAAACCATGTCAAGCGAAAGGAGAAGAATATGGCGAATAAAGAATTAGAATTAAAGCAGGAAAAAGTAAGGCTGGAAGAAACGATTCAGACGGTAAAAGCACTGATTCAAGGTGTGGACAGTTTGGAGGAAAGCCAACGGAAAGAGGCTCAGGAACTGCTCCACAATCTAAGCTATTCAGACATAAACCAACAGCTCGGAATTATGACCACTTCTGCTCAAAATGAGGAGGATGCCCAAAACCGCCGCCGGCAATATCTTCGCGCGTTAAAAAGCCCCTATTTTTGCAGAATTGACTTCGCGGAAGAGCATGCAAAAGAGCCGAAGGCATTCTATATTGGCAAAAGTGGTTTAAGCGATCATTCAGGCGGACAGATTGTTCTGGATTGGCGGACCCCTATTGCTAATGTTTATTATGCGAATACCATTGGAAAAGTGTCATATATGGCACCGGGCGGTAAAATTAATGGGAACTTATCTTTAAAGCGGCATTATCTTATCGAGGACGGGAAACTGGAATCCATGATGGATGTGGACGTTTCAGCCAATGATGATTTTTTGCAGATGGCACTTGGCGACAGTAAAGACAATCGGTTGAAGGATATTGTTTCTACCATACAGTCTGAACAAAATGAGATTATCAGGGCGCCGCTCTCTGTTCCTCTGGTCGTGCAGGGGGTGGCTGGAAGCGGCAAAACCACAATCGCATTACACCGTATTGCCTATTTGATTTACACTTACCAGAAAGATTTTTCCGCTCATGATTTTTTAATCATTGCGCCCAATGATTTGTTTCTGGATTATATCTCTGCAGTTTTACCGGAACTGGGCGTGGATCAAGTCAGACAGAGCACCTTTATCAAACTTGCATCCAGCATAACAGGTGGAAAGTATAAGGTTGCAGACTCAAATGCAAAACTCGCTGCATTGATTTCGCCAAAGACGGATGAAAAAGAGAAAGCCCTGATAAAAAAGGCCGGCCGGTTTAAAGGTTCATTAGTATTCTTGGAGGCGTTGGAACAGTATGTTCTGGAGCTGACCGAGAAAACCGTACCGGATAAAGACTTCGTTCTATGGGGGCATGTGCTGTATACTTCCCAGCAAGTGCAACGTGAAATATTTTTGAAATCAGATGCAGGGTGGGCTGAACGCCTGGAGTCCCTGCGTAATCGGCTTAAAATCAATGTCAAGAAAATGCGGGATAAAATTGAAGAAGAGCTTCAGAAGCCATACGATGATGAAATTGAATATCTACACAATCATATGGCTGTAGGCGAAGAACGCCGCACACGGATAATAGACTTAATCAATAAGCGGGATCAGGCAGAGGAAGAATTCAAAAAAGAATGTAAGCCGGCCGTATCTGTCTATATGGACAATTTCCCCAAAATTGATGTGCTGAAAGATTATCGCAGGCTTTTGTCTGATCCTGAAAAACTATGCCATTTGTGCGGCAGCGCCCTGATACCGGAAGTTGCAGAATATGTAGCAGGGCAGTGCCAGCTCATGAGCAAAAAGAATATGGTTGAAATTGAGGATCTGGCTCCGCTTATGTTTCTGCAGATGAAGCTAAAAGGGATTGATGATACGATACCCGCGCGGTTTGTAGCAATTGATGAAGCACAGGATTTCAGCGAATTGCAGTTTGCCGTATTAAAACAGGTGCTTAGAACCGATAAGTTTTCTATTTTGGGAGATCTGTCACAGGGGATACATGGATACCGTGGCATAGACACCTGGGATACTATTTGTAAAGACGTATTCCACGGAATCTGCGAATACCGGGTATTGGAGCAGAGCTATCGTACAACGATTGAAATTATGGATTTTGCAAATCAGGTGCTTTCTCTTATTCAAGATGAAAGTCTGGTTAGGGCAAAACCTGTGGTCCGTCATGGCGACAGGCCCCAATGTATCACGGTTTCTTCTGAAAAGCAGCTATTTGAAGCAATCGCAGAAAAGGTTAATCGTTACGAAAACAGAAACAGACGCCAAGAAAATATATAGTAAAATGCTTCCTGTATTCCCGGAAATTCAGCTATTAAAGGATTGTGATACTGCATATGGCGGAGGCATCATGGCGCTTCCTGCCTACTTATCAAAAGGCCTGGAATTTGACGCGGTTATTGTAACCTGTATCGAAGATGACTACGCATGTAGCAATTTGGATATTAAGCTTTTGTATGTTGCGATTACCAGAGCGCTTCACAAAATGGATATTATCCGCTTACCTGAAAAAATGAAGTTGATCCCTTGATTGCTGGGGGATTTATTTTTTTCTTGACATATACTATAAATTATAGTAATATTCATTACATGCTATAATTTATAGTATTGTATTTAACAATTTGCATTGAGTGAAAGGAGATCGAATCATGAATCAACCAAACAAAAAAATGGAACTGCTGGGAAGTGCGCCGATACCGAAAGCACTTCTGGCGCTGGGGCTTCCAACCATGATTGGTATGCTGATCAACGCGCTTTACAATCTGGTGGATACTTACTTCGTGGGGGGCTTGGGAACCGACCAGATGGGTGCCATTACGGTAGCTTTTCCTCTTGGGCAGGTGGTAGTCGGCCTTGGCCTGTTATTTGGCAATGGCGCTGCCGCCTATTTGTCTCGTCTGCTTGGACGAGGAGATAAAGATACCGCAAACAAAGTTGCCAGCACTGCCGTATACAGCAGCGTCTTAATTGGAGCAATTGTTATCATCGGATCTGTCATTTTTCTAAAGCCGATTCTGAAACAGTTGGGTGCAATAGAAAGTATCATGCCTTATGCGATGACTTACACAGCAATCTATATCACGTTTTCGCTTTTCAATGTGTTCAACGTCACGATGAATAATATCGTATCAAGCGAGGGCGCAGCAAAAACGGCCATGTGTGCATTGATGTCAGGTGCTTTGCTTAATGTTATTTTAGATCCTGTTTTCATTTATGTTTTGAATTTTGGAGTTGCCGGCGCAGCCATTGCCACCGCCATTTCACAGATTATTTCTACGGTGGTCTATCTGTTCTACATTTTTAGAAAAAAGAGCGTGTTTTCATTCCGTATCAAGGACTGCTGTTTTTCTAAAGAAATCATGTCTGAGATTTTGAAGATTGGAATTCCAACACTGCTCTTTCAGATATTGACCAGCCTCTCTATTGCAATGATTAACAGCGCCGCAAAAGAATACGGCAGTTCCGCACTGGCTGCAATGGGGCCGGTTACAAAAATCATGACCGTAGGGACCCTGATTGTCTTTGGATTTTTGAAGGGTTTTCAGCCGATTGCCGGGTTCAGTTACGGAGCAAAAAAATATGACCGTCTGCATGAGGCCATTAAAACATCGATTCTTTGGTCAACTATATTTTGTGTCATCTTTGGTTTGGCTGCGGTTATATTTTCAGAGGGGATTGTGTCGCTATTCACGAAGGGAGATATGGAAATGATACGTGTGGGGCAGATTGCATTACGGGCAAATGGCCTTTCCTTCATGCTTTTTGGATTCTATACAGTCTATTCCTTCCTGTTCCTTGTAATGGGGAAAGCGACAGAGGGCTGTATTCTTGGAGCCTGCAGGCAGGGAATCTGTTTTGTACCGGTTATTCTAATTCTTCCAGGACTTTTGGGATTGAACGGCATTCTCTATGCACAGCCCATTGCGGATGTGCTCTCTGCTGTTGTTACGGTATTTATGGCCGTCCATCTTCATAAAGAACTGGCTACTGAAAAAATTCGCATTGTTACCATGGATGTCGGGCATTCAGTTTCTTAAACCATTTTCTAAAACATGATTGTTTAGCGATAATTAGAAACGCTGTATTGCAAGAAACAATTAATTCCGGCAGAATTTTTCCAAAGGAGCAGATATATACCCACAGCTGGGATGAATTTGTATCCATCAATGAGGACGAAACCATCCGCTACCACATTGGGGAGAGTCAAAAGGTACTGTGGAAGCTAACTGGCCCAGATGGCATTGAAATCGTCTGAATAGGATGCAGATTTAACAATAAAGACAGGTGGAAATAAGCAAGGTGCAGTTTTCTCATATTTAGAGACTGCACCTTGTTTTGCCGCTATGCAAAAAATCAGTTTACTCTTGTTCGATTCTTAATAACCAGTCAATAACCAGTTCATTAAATAAATGGGGCTGTTCAATTTGCAGATTATGTCCAGCCATATCCAATACAGAAAATGTTGCTCTTGAATAGCTCTCTGTAAGCCGCCATGCGTCTTGATAGCCGACACACTTATCCTGTTTACCGCATATAAATAGAACTGGCTTTTGATAAGTAATATCCCGAATGATCTCGTCAGCATTGAAGCTAAATTCATAGTTATTTTCCAGGATATTTATAAAATTATTATCAGCCAGTACCAAGCCGGCCAGAACTTCATTTTTATATCTCTGATGTGTATATTGATTAGCGAGAACAGAATACTCACAAAAATCCGTTCTTTCTGTATCGGTCAGTGTGTTTAAGTATTTTTCATCTGAAAAAAATATATCAGTTAATGGCAGAGTACGCTTGCTATGATCCGGTTCTATTACAGGGCATAATAGCATCATCCCATCCACATCCTTAAACTGTCGTGCCAGAATTCCGCGTGCCAAATATCCGCCATAGGATTCACCTATTAACAGAAAATTTTGCAAATCTAAATTTCTGATGAATGAAATCAATATTTCCAATATATAATCGGAGGCTGCATACTCTAAGGAAGCCGCTGATTGCCCCATGCCGGGCAAGTCTATATATATGCGTTTATAATTGAATTGAGTATCAAATATAGGCTCCAAACAGCTTTTCATTAAAGTCCAGTCGCAACCTAAACCATGCAATATAATAATGGGCTTTCCATCACCAATCATTTCATAATGCAGTTTCATATTTTTGTATGAATAGAACATAGTGGCACCTCTTTAGTGATAGTCTACAAATTATACTGTGTGCTTTTAATCGAATTGCCATTCGTATCATATATTGTAATGGCGCCGCTGTTTGCTGGGAGAATGACAACAAATGGTTTTGTGCTGTCTATATCTATGCTGCTGATATCATTACCGTTGTCAATCTCTATCTTACTGATTTAAATGCTTACTGTGTTCCAGCTTTATGAAGGGGAGGGAGAGTTTTTTGACCTGCGACAGCAACCGCCGTTTCATCAGAGTTTTGCTTTTGGCGGAAGAAAACTTGCTCCTGTGGGATATAAAATACTGGCTGTATGTAATCAGTGTGGAAAATGCCTTTCTGTCTGTCCGTCAAACTGTATAGAACAGGGACCCCCGTTCCAGATCAGAGAGGAGAACTGTATTCACTGTGGCACCTGTTACAAAACATGTCCTTATGCCGCAATCAAAAAGTTATAATAATGCGATCAAACTGTGAGATGATTTTATGGAAACACGCCTGAAAAGGATAGCAGTAAAATCCCCCCACACATATTTAATGACAAGCATGAGTGACTTTTCCTGTTGGAAACCAGAGTGGCGTGAAAAAGTATTTCAGATTATGGGTCAGAACCCGCAGCATGTATATCTGTTTTTAACCAAACGCCCACAGCTAATCAATTTTGAAACAATGATGGAGCAGGTGTGGATTGGAGTGACCATAACAAGCCAGGCAGATAAGGACAGAATTTTATGTATGAAAAAACACATAAAAGCCCCCAATTACTTTATAACCTTTGAACCTTTGTTCGGGGATATGGGGCCGGTTGATTTTAACGGAATCGGCTGGGTAGTGATTGGAACAGAAACGGGAAATCGAAACGGGAAAATTACTTCTGATAAAACATGGATTCTCAATATTGCAAAACAGGCTGAAAAACATGGAATCTCTGTGTTTATGAAAAGCTCTCTTTTAAATATTGTAGGTCCTGAAGATTTAAAACAGGAGATTCCAGCTTCATTTTGCAAGCATTAAATTATGAGATGTTCATGATATCGCTTTTTGATAATTTGTTCCCCATTCGCACAGTTCCTTTAAGATTGGCTGGATGGTTTTTCCTACTTCTGTCAATGAATATTCAACCTTTGGAGGCGTTTCCGGATAAACAGTACGAAGGATAATTTGTTGCTCTTCTAATTGGCGGAGCTGCTGGCTCAATGTCTTGGTGGTGATTGTACCTAATAATCTCTGCAGTTCATTGAAACGGACTGGCCCTTTGGAAAGGTGCCACAGGATCCGGAGTGTCCATTTTCCGCTTAATATATTTAAGCCTACATCCATGGGACAGTGTTCTGGAACTTCCATTGTTTTTGCCAATGTAAAACCTCCTCTGATTGTAGTATCAAAAACGATGCTACATATCAAAATAGTGCGTTCTTGTGTCTTTTTAGTAGGAATGATACCCTGATTATAGCAGAAAATCTGCTGGAAAGGAATGATTAAAATATGATTATTGACAGTCATGAGCATATGATGCTCCCCACAGAAATGCAGATGCAGATGATGGACGCAGCCGGAATTGATAAAACAATCCTATTCAGCACGGTGCCGCATCCGGAAAAAGCCTCTTCACTGAATGGGCTTGAAATAGAAATGGATAAGCTTTATAAAGTTTTATCTGGATCCAACAGTATAGAAGCAAATATCATTCGGCAACAGAAAAGTATATCCGAGCTTGTTTCCATTATCAGAAAACATCCGGACCGTTTCGGGGGATTCGGACCAGTACCGTTAGGGATGTCTTTCAATGAAACACAGAGCTGGATAACGGACTATATCATATCCAACTCGCTATTGGGTATTGGAGAATTCACACCGGGAAATGAGCAGCAGATTTTACAATTAGATACCGTATTTCAGGCCATTGAAGCTACTGAAATCTGTCCTGTGTGGGTGCATACATTCTCACCTGTTACAATGGGGGGAATAAAATTGTTAATGGGATTGTGCGAACGATATCCGCGAGTGCCTGTTATCTTCGGACATTTAGGCGGGAAAAATTGGATTGAGGTAATAAAGTTCGCAAAAACAAATAAAAATGTGTACTTGGATTTATCGGCTGCATTTGCATCGATAGCTACCAGAATGGCATTGATAGAGCTGCCTCAAAGGTGTCTGTTTAGTTCCGATGCTCCATATGGAGAGCCATATCTATATCGGGAACTGATTGAATTTGTCAGTCCATCAAAGGAAATTGCTGATATGGCTTTAGGCAATAACATTAAGGAACTTCTGCATATTTAAAGTAGCATGGCAGTTTATTCTTTGGTTCACTGACTTAGATTACCATGGTAATTGTGAGCTTGAAAATGTTATTATAAAAAAGAAGACTTCTAAAAATCAGAATTTTTTCTTTAAACCTCTAATCAGGGGGTTGTAAGGTTGGTATTAAAAAAGTCGATTGATTTTGCTGATTCGTCATCCCCAAGAAGGGCAATTGCTGATACATCAGGTATTTGCTGGCTTTCTTCCAGGGCAAATAATTCATCAAATTCCGTACGGGGCGATACATATTTAGGAATGTTCCAGTGATAGTAAACAGATATCGGGCTGCCTGGTTGTAAATCAGAAAAGTTTATTTCATTTCTGGCTGAATCATATACAGTTAATCCAGTATGATATTTAACCACATATGTACCATTCTGGCCTTTTGGATTGGTTACCTGGCCTTTAATAGTTAATTGGCGGCCATCATTGGAGACAACCTCTCCTGCCAGCTGGGTCCTGTATTTATCCCCGTCCTGTTTTATAAAATACCATTGTGATGCAATTACAGTACATAGGGCTGTGCAGATTATGGAGAATAACAAGACGGGTATGGAAACTCTTTTTTTATCCATGGAAAGCTCCTTTCATTTAGGTGTAGTCTATTTTGCGGCTATGGGAATCGTAAGGTTCTTTTGAGGATAATATAACTGATTAAAGTGAAAAAGTATTGAAAATAATGTGAAAGTTTCTTGAATTTTTTTTTTTAAGATCTAGGGTGAGTTGGTCTGCGAGGAAGCGGAAGAGTATCGTATAGTGATATTCCCCGCTTTTTTTGTATAGATAGAAAAATCTGTTGGGAAAGGCGGTCTGATAAAATGGCAGATATACTTGCCTCCTTGAAGAACCAGAAGGAATTATCTTTTGCTGGCCGGCAAATCCGGATGAGAGAATAGACTGTGCATCCGGACGGCGTGCAGATTTCACTAAGCAGATATGAATTTTTTACTCTTTGCTTCCTGGCCGGACATCAGGGGTGGGTATTCTCTAAAGAACAGATTTATGAGTTCGTCAGGAAAGAAGCAGGTGAACATTGTGTAACAGCAGTAACCAACATCATCAGCCAGATCCGGCGAAAGTTAAAACAGGAAAATCCCAATGGCGGATATATCCGAACAGTGGACGGGCGGTGGAGACGGCACGAATTATTCTGGCCGGCATCAGCATCCGGTAAAGCTAAAACAGGATAAACGGCTGCGTGAGTGGTGCTTTGGCAGCCTGGAAGGAATTTCAAATAGGGATTTTACTCAGAAGATTCGCCAGGAGCTGGAGACGGAAATCGGAATGAAAGAGTTGAATCAGCGTCTGCAAGAAATTCCTGATATCCTTGTATGGGCAGATGAGTCCGGCTGGTTGGAAAGCTTTGAGTGCATAGGAACACGCTTAAAGTCTGCAAGGCAGGCATTATAGGAGCGTCCGTATCCGCCGGAGCGTCTAACTGCAAATGATTTCTGATCTCACGGGAGATGGAGGAGCAGTTTTTGTTTAGGGCATCGGCAATCTGTTTAAAGGAGGACTGTTGTGAAAGCATCTGTGAGATTGTGAACCTGTCTTCTAATGATAAATGAGTTTTCTTCATGATGATAACCTCCAATCGTAATCCCAGACACGACAGGAGGATGATACAAAATTTGTCATACTAAATGCAACCTTTTATATTTTTAAAGTAAATGCAACTGGCAGCGTATATAGGGGTTGCGTTTACTTTAAAAATTTATATGTGGATTAAACTACGGAAACTCAAGGACAAATTACATTGACAAAGTTAAGACATAGTGATACAATTTAGTTGACTACAAAAAATAGTCGTTTGTTTTAAAGTATAAAGTTCAATAATTATTTATATATGAATCGAGGTTAAAATATGTTTTGGTTAAATAGACAGGAAGTATACATGACAAATAGAGTGGATTTATTTCATTATGCTCAACAGGCATTAAAAAGTGGAAATATAAAATATGAAATAAAAAATAACAATATGGGCTCAACAAATAGGAGAACTGGCAGAATATTAGGGCAGTTTGGAGAAAATACATCTTGTGAAATAATGTATTATATTTATACTTCAAAAAGTGATGCATCAAAAGCTAAGTTTTTAATAGATGAACAGATAAAAAAATATGCAAAGGATGAATACCAATGATTAATTAAGATTTTAAATATGTTATGACATAAGAAAACAAAAACCAGAATTTTAGGAGGAAATTATGAGGAAAATTAAAAAGATAGTAACTTTATTATTAACTTTAGTTTTTGTGGCAAGTAATACCATTTACAGCTTTGCAAACGAAAACAGTACTTTATCGTCTGATGTACCACATGAGACATGTATTATTACGTTGACCAGCCCAAATGGCATTAAATACAATGTTATGGCGGTTGAAGAACCTCAGATGCAGCTTAGAAGTAGTAATGGTGATATAGCAAAAACGTATAGCTATTCGTTAGATAGCAAAAATATGCAGCGAGTTACTCCTAGTACTAGAGGTGGCCAGAGTAATGATGAATGGGATGACTCTATAAGTGTTCATGGGTATATTACGATTACATATGCGTCAACGACACTTTCTAACGGTTTGAAAGGCTATAAATTAACCAAAGTGAATGGAAAATGGGAAAAATCAGATAATGCTGTAACAATGTCAAATCGGCGTGTTTCATATACATGCCAAGATGTTAACCACCAGAATCAAATTACTGCCAAGTTCCCAAGCAGCAATACTTTCTCCTACAGCACCGGATATACTACATACGTGTCCGACATTGCTACAGGCGTATTGGGAGCAAATTCTCATATAGACTTAAACCATGCGGGTTCTGGTACATGGTCCTTAGATGTAACCTGTAATTATTTTGACAATAATATTTTAGATTATCTCTAAAATAAAATCCTATTTTTTATGTCATAATAATATTTGAATATATATAGTACTCCATATATGATAGTAGCCTATGAATATCATATATGGGGTACTATTTATGTGGTGTAGGTCTTTTTGGCTGTGATAGAAGATGTAATGTAAATGCCCCATAGCCAGTATCTGGCTAAAAATAATGCCGTCTTTTGTGGACGGCAGATAGAAACAAAACGGATCAGTTTTTGGATATCTTTTTCTGGTAGCACTCCGGCAATGTTTCCGACCATGGAAACAATTGCTCGATATAAGAAAGATCCCAGTTCCCCATGCTTTGGCAGCTCTTCCAGCAGATAGTGAAAATACCAATACGGCTTCAATTTGTTTGCTTTCGCGGTTTCAGCAATGCTGTATGCGATTGCGCTGGCTTTGGCTCCGCTGACCGTATTGATCTGGAACCAGTTGTTTCTGACGATTAAATGGTCGGATGCTGCGTTCCGCCGCTTATCCGCATATGTGCATAAGCGGCGTTATACGCAGGATATTTTTATCCTCATCTTTTCAAAAAGAATGCTTAAATTCGAAGATTCCGTCATCAAGTGAGTATCTGGTAAAATCGTTTTGCAAAATAAGAAAATTCAGCTAGACAATCGTGTCTAATAGTGAAAATAAGGCATTTCTCGTTTTGTGTCGTGTTTTGCTATTGGCACTAATGATAATGTGTAAGTGAAAGTGAGGTGAAAGTATGGATACGAAAAAGATAGGAGAATTTCTAAAGGTACTTCGCAAGGAAAAGGGATTGACGCAAGAACAGCTTGCGGAAAGTCTTCTTGTATCGGGAAGAACAGTCTCCCGGTGGGAAACAGGAATGAATATGCCAGATTTAAGTGTCCTAATTCAAATGGCAGAGTTTTATGATGTAGAAGTAAAAGAAATTTTAGATGGAGAAAGGAAAAGCGAGATTATGGATAAAGAATTGAAAGAAACGTTATCGAAAGTAGCTGATTACAACAAGCTGGAAAAAGAAAAGGTGACAAAGGCTGGAAATGTTGCATTTGGTTTGACTTTTGTTGTTTGTACGGTGGTGATAGTGATTCAGTTGCTTATTGCGGCAAATTTATCGGTTGTTGTGGGAGAAACCGTCGTTTTACTTGTTGGCGGGGTGGCGTATATTGGTGTAATGACCTATAATGGGGTTTGGGAGACCGGCTCCAGATTCAAAAGCACTCCCTTTATAGATATGTTGATAGCTGTAATATGCGCGGGAGCATTCGCTATTGTATTGGCAATTTGTTATATTAGACTGGGCGCAACAATGCCTCAGGCGGTTCATAGCGCACTTATATTTTTTGTAGGAATTGCCATAGTAGGTTTTGGAGTGTTGAGAACATTAGCTTATTTAAGTCATAGAAAAAAATCAAGAAAAAATCAAGAAAAGAAATAGCAAAACAGGTGGCAATAGCAAGAGTTTTGCCGCCACATATCACCATTTGAACCAAATCTGAACACGCTTAAAGTCTGCATTGGAGGGTATCGGGAATTCTGCGCTGGAGAAAGGCGACAATGTCCTGATTGTCTCACATGCATTTGCGGTTAAAACCATGATTTACCTGTTCGACAACAGCCATTTGTCCGAAGTGGAAAAAATAAGGAACGCCAGTATTACGACAATTATCTGACAGGAAGGTATCTTTCATGTGGATCATGTAAATGATACCAGTTATTTTGAACAAGGCGGTTTTACATCCAGTCCATCCAGGTAAGCGGCTCCCCAATTGCACATTGAATCCAGAACCGGAATAATGCTTTTTCCAAAGCTGCTTAAAGAATATTCTACCTTGGGTGGCACAACTGGGTAGACTGTGCGGGTGATTAACTGGTCTGCTTCCAGTTCCCTTAACTGCTGCGTCAGCATTTTAGGTGTCGCCTGGGGGATTAACTTACTGATTTCATTAAACCTTAATATATTGTCGATCAGGTGCCACAGGATAAGGGCTTTATATTTCCCGCCGATTAGGTCCAGCGTGGCTTCTACCGGACAGTTATAACTGCTGGGACAGCTTTTCATAAGTTCCTCCTCACGCTATCTTTTTATATAGTATATATGGAAAAAGTGCGTTCTTCCTTTTTTGAAAATCAATGTTAGAATTATAGCATGGAATAACGGATAAGGCAATTACCTCCGGTATTCGGTTAAAAATAAAATTGACACAGGAAAGGAAGGATTATCATGAGCTTTTTGGATTTGGCAAAAAAGAGGTACAGCGTTCGGGCTTATACCGAAAAAAAGGTGGAGAAAGAGAAACTGGAAGCGATTCTGGAGGCCGCCCATGTGGCGCCTACGGGAGCAAATAACCAGCCTCAGCATTTGATTGTTGTAGAGAGTGATGAGGGAATGAATAAGGTCGGAAAAGCAGCAAATACTTATGGGGCGCCGCTGGTAATCATCATCTGCAGTGACAGGAATGTAACCTGGACAAGGCCTTTTGACGGCAAAAAGCTGACGGATATTGATGCCAGTATCATTACGGACCATATGATGATGGAGGCCACAGATCTGGGTCTGGGTTCCGTTTGGATCTGCTATTTTAAGCCGGATGTACTGAAAGAGGAGTTGGCAATTCCGGAGGGGCTGGAACCGGTCAATATCCTGGCGATTGGCTATGCAGATACAGAGAAAGAACCTGCATTGTCGCCGGATCGCCATGGAAGGCTCCGCAAGCCGCTTTCCAGTACGGTATCCTATGAGCAATTATAGATAAATGATATTCCATATGAGTATAACGAAAGAGCTGCCAGGAGAAACTTTGGCAGCTCTTTCTATTTTACGGTATTCGCAGAGCATATCTAATGGAAATCAGGAGAAGAACTATCACGTTTGGCTTGTTTTTTTGATTTGTCAATATAAAGCGGCCTGTTTAATTTGCTCCTGTTGATTTTCACAACATAACCCCAGTATACCAGAGCAGACAGCGCCAAACTGATAATATTTCCAATCAACACTTCTCCTAAAATAAGAATCCCTGCCTGAAAAATGACATAGAGTAATTCCACTCTTGCAGTTTTTACTCTGTCAAGTTCTTTGTCAAGCAGGATATTAGTACCCATGAAACAGGCAGGGATAAAAACCGACAGCATCGAAAAAAGCCAAAACGCCCGGTTTATAGCTCCATCTGCATTGTAAGTATGAAAGCTGATTCCCAGTAAATTCATCCCACACGTAAATAGGAAAATGGGGATAATGATTCGCATACGGTTTCTTAACAAACCATTTTCATCTATCCGCGTTGCTTTCTCCTCTGGTGAATGGTCTTCCGAGTAAGAAGAAACCAGTTCATTTAATGGAATTTCAAACAGCGCGGATAATTGCAGCAGATTATCTGTATTTGGCCTGGAATTATCGTTCTCCCACTTAGTAACTGCCTGCCGGCTGATACCAATATGCTCGGCCACCTTTTCTTGTGAAAGTCCCTGTAGTTTTCTGTAGTATGCGATGCGTTTTCCCAGTGTGTCCATGTTATATGCCTCCTTGAAATGTATTTAAGCAAATGATATCTGCCTGGGTGGCTACTTTCTACCAACTATCAGGAAACTATTGGTTGCATGGTGCTTTTACTTCCCGATTTCGTTCCTGTAAAAATCAATTTTTTCATCCAGCCGGTCCCGGTGCTCCTGGAGCTGCATAATCTGTTCATTTAATGCCTGCCGGTGCTGCACCAGCATTTCCAGCCGTGCCTGAAGCGTCGGATTCCCCTCGGCCCGCAGCTGTGCGTACCGTTTAATCTCTTTAATGGGCATTCCGGTATCCTTGAGGCGTTTAATAAAGCTGATCCATGCAATGTCCCGGTCTGAATACCGGCGGCGGTTGCCGGAATTACGTTCCGGGGCAATAAGGCCTTCCTGTTCATAATAGCGCAGGGTATGGATTCCCAGGCCCGTGAGCCTGGAAAATTCACCGATTGAATATTCCAAGGTAAATTCACCTCCAGGTAAAATTTCTTGACATAGAGTTTACTCTACATTGTATAGTCGATTATATCAAGATAAAGGAGGATTTTCAAATGGTACAGAAAAAAGGAGCATATACGGTAATCACCGGTGCCAGTTCCGGCATCGGTGATGAGACAGCCAAGGCATTTGCCGCCCGTGGAAGGAACCTGGTTGTGGCAGCACGCCGCCAGGATAATCTTGAAGCCCTGAAGAAAGACATTTTATCGAACAATCCTGCGCTGGATGTGGTGGTCAGAGCCACGGATCTATCCGTTATGGAAAATGTGTATCAGTTCTATGAAAGCCTGAAGGAGTATCCGCTGGATACATGGATTAATAATGCAGGTTTTGGGAACTATGACAGCGTGGCGCATCAGGATTTGAGAAAGATTGAAAGTATGCTCCACTTAAACGTGGAAGCGCTTACGATTTTATCTTCCTTGTTTGTGCGGGATTATAAGGACACAGAGGGGACGCAGCTTATTAATATATCCTCTTGTGGCGGATACACAATCGTACCTACTGCCGTTACTTATTGTGCGGCAAAATTTTATGTCAGTACATTCACGGAAGGCCTGGCAAGGGAATTAGAGGAAGTTGGGGCGAAGATGCGGGCCAAGGTTCTGGCGCCGGCAGCCACAAAAACAGAATTTGGAAGAGTGGCAAACAATGCCGGTGAGTATGATTATGACAGGCTCTTTGGAACCTACCACACCAGCTGGCAGATGGCAGCGTTCCTGATGGAGCTGTATGACAGTGACCAGGTAGTTGGCGCGGTTGACCGGGAAACCTTTGAATTTAGACTGTGCGGTCCAAGATTTGACTATGCGGGAAATTCCAGGCATAATCAGAAAGCTGTGAAATCTCAGGGCTGAGCTATGAAGAGGTTATGAATTGTCTATGAGCGGCTTAAGAATTTTAGTTTTTACAAATGCCTTATTGACAGTGTTTCTGCAGAGGAGTACAATAAGTTCAATTTTACATGAAAAACCGTTGAGTAAGCGGAGTAACCATGGCGGAGAAATCACAGAGAGCCTTCATTGGTGGAAGAAGGCATTTCAAGCTGCGGTGAATGGGCTTATGAGGGCAGCCCGAATTTCAAGTAGGCGCTGACGGAAACTCTAACCGTTATGATGAGAGCATATGTTTGTATGTGAAAAACCGAGTAGGTGGCATTGCAGAGTTTATGGCTTCTGTTCCTTTGGGGACAGGGGCTTTTTGTTTTTTGAAAGGAGTTGGTTCTATGGATGTGGATTGGTGGTGCAGATAACGGGTAGAATTCAGAATAAATGGAAAGTTGACAAGGAGGTATCAATGAAAGTATCGGTTATTTTAGGACATCCATATGAAGGCAGCTTTAATGCTGCTATTGCAAAAACGGTTGTTGAAGCATTAAGGGAAAACGGCCATCAGGTTATGTTTCATGATTTATACCAGGAGAATTTTAATCCTGTTATTCCCAAAGAAGAATTGGTGAGCGACCAAACTAAAGATAGTCTGGTTGCGCTCCATCAACAGGAAATCCGGGAAGCAGACGGGATTATTATTGTTCACCCAAACTGGTGGGGACAGCCGCCGGCAATATTAAAAGGCTGGGTTGACCGGGTATTACGGGAAAACATTGCTTATACTTTTCCGAAAGGTGATAATGGCGGCGGACTTCCTATTGGGCTTTTGAATGCAAAGGCAGGGCTTGTATTCAATACTTCAAATACCCCCGAGAGGCGAGAAGTTGAAACATTTGGTGACCCGCTAAACCGCCTTTGGAAGGACTGTATCTTTGATTTTTGCGGCGTATCGGTGTTTGATCGAATCATGTTTCGAGTGGTTGCTTACAGCAGCTGCACTGAGCGGGAAGAATGGTTAAATCAGGCCAGGAGCATGGTAAACCACTATTTCCCGTAAAGCAGCTTTTCGCCTGCAGGTAGGTTGAACGGAACACAAATAGGAGACTGAGGAGATTACTTAAACATGCAATTTATGAAAAAAATACCTGGCGAGAATAAAAAGAGAACAAAAGAATTACTATCATCTGGCTGGAATAGATTAAAGGAACCCTCCAATTTGGGTATAGCAATTTTGTATTCGCTTCCAATTTCTATCATATTGATGACGGTCAATGGAATATGGCTTTTTTTACTCTCACCTGTATTTAAAAGTTTTATCAATTCGGACGGTTTTATAGTCGAATTTCAAATTAGCATAAAAAGCCTGGGATATATTTTGGCTGTCATTCTATTCCTGCTTATACATGAGCTGATACATGCCCTATTTGTTCCCGGTGTATTTCATTCACCATGTACCTATTGGGGATTTAACGGTGGATTCGGCTTTGTGTATACGGAAGAAATAATGACAAAAAAGAGATTTATGCTTATATCGATCATGCCGCTGTTGCTGCTATCTTTCATACTTCCTGCGGTTTTATTAATTTTAGGAATCTCAAATTGGTTTATTATTATCCTTTGTATTATAAATGCCGGCGGTTCATGTGTTGATATTTTGAATATGTTTCTTATTGCGGGGCAAGTCTCCCAAAATGGAACAATTGTAAATAATGGTTATTCGACATATTTTAAGAATGCAGAGTAGCAAATTGAAATACATACGGTCGGATTATCTTTGCCTAATTGAAAAGAGGCGGCCTATCTTGAATATGAGCGATAGTTAATATTTTTGAAAGATACTTAACGCCTGTTCAGTTGTGAAGATGGTAGCTGTCTGCTATCATAAAATCAGCAAAGGCCAATGCAAAAAATAAGGAGGCATTGATATGCAGTTAGGACAGGTAATCCGTAAATATCGTAAAAATAAAAACATGACACAGGAAGAGATGGGGGGCAGGCTTGGAGTTACGGCGCCGGCGGTAAATAAGTGGGAGAATGGAGCTTCTATGCCGGATATCACGCTGTTGGCGCCCATTGCCAGGCTTTTAGGCATTACGACGGATATTTTATTGTCATTCCGTGAGGAACTGACAGCAGAGGAAATAAAAGCACTTGTTTATGAAGCGGATTCCATGCTGAAGGAAAAGCCTTATGAAGAGGCGTTTCTGTGGGTAAAGAAGAAACTGGAACAGTATCCGAATTGTGAACAGCTGATTTTGCAGCTGGCAGTAATTCTGGATGCACAACGTATGGTGCAGGAACTGCCTGACGCAAATCAATATGATGATTATATCTGTTCCCTGTATGCCCGGGGGTTAGAAAGCGATGACGAGACAATCCGCAGCCGTGCGGCCGATGCATTATTTAGCTTTTATCTGCGAAAAAAGAGATATGATAAGGCAGAGGAATATCTAAAATATTTTTCTGTGCAGGATCCGATAAAGAAAATGAAACAGGCACAAATTTACGGCAGGACTAACTGTATCTCCGAGGCATATAAAGCCTATGAGGAGCTTCTTTACTCACATTATCAGCTGGCAAGTGGGGCGCTTCATGGAATGTATATGCTGGCAATGGATCAGGGCGAGATGGACCGGGCGCATATGCTGGTAAGGAAGCAGGAGGAGCTGGCGAGATGCTTTGAAATGGGAAAATATTGTGAGGTGTCTTCCCGGCTTGATATTGCAACAGTGGAACAGGATGCAGATACAGTCATTGCTACAATGAAAGAAATGCTTTCCAGCATAGGGCAGATAGGCAGCTTTTATAGGTCCCCTCTTTACGGGCATATGGAATTTAAGGAAATGAGGGAGGAGTTCCTGGCTGAACTGAAGAACAATTTATTAAAATGTTTTCGGGATGAAGAAAGCTATGGATTTTTGAAGGATGATGAGAGGTGGAAAGAAATAGTTCTGCAGAAATAAAGATAACTTTATAATGGATATGGCAAAAGGAGATACGATTATGCAGTGCAGCAGTTTAGAAGAAGTACGTTCCAATATTGACCGAATCGATAACGAGATCATAAAACTGATAGCAGAGAGGGGGAATTATGTGATTCAGGCTTCTAAATTTAAGAAGAATGAGGCCGGTGTCAAAGCCCCTGATCGTGTGGAAGCAGTCATTGCCAAAGTCCGGAAGAAAGCAGAAGAATATGGTGCGGATGCAGACATGGTAGAAGCATTATATCGGGAAATGATTTCACGATTTGTAAATATGGAGTTACAGGAATTTTCAAAAAAGTAAAATGCTTTACGATGAGTAACGATAAACAATAGGTATCCGGCAATTGAGATATGCTGTTTATAACAGAACAGTCAACTTATTTTTTTGATTCCTAATATGCTCAGCAGAAAGCATATCGCCAGTTACAAGGATCATCCAGACAGATGATGAGTGCCGAAATAAAAAACAAACTGAAACTAAAAATTTGTAGCATAAGCCTCACATTAGCCCATGGATATGTCTAAAGATATCTGTGGGCTGTTTTTATGAGGAGGGTGACAATATGGTTGCTGGGCATGAGTACAATATTTTCTATGGAGAAAACCTGTGATATATACATTCAGCTTGTAAAAAAATGTGTAAATCAAATTAAACTTGTAGTACAATGCGAAAAAAATGCGTTAATGTATTTATAGAGGCCCGTTTAAGTATATTATGGCCTCTATGATACATCGACATGAAAACGATTGCTGAAGGAAAAGCATTTATAACCGGAAGGGGACTGAAGAAAATATTGCTTGTATTTGATACGAAAGTTCTTACTGTGTCATTTCCACAGTAACGCGGTCCTGCTTTAAAACAGGCCCCACAGATGAAGAAAGAGAAAGTCAAATTCGATTAAGGAGCATTATGAAAAACAGAAAAATAAGTAAAACATATGTGATAGCAGCAGTGGCATTATCAGTAACACTTTTAATTGCAGGATGCGGGCCTGGTACTGAACAAGCACAGGCCGGATATGACTCAACCAAGGAAGAAATTCAAATTATGGATTCAGAAAATAAGAATGATGTGACAGATAATCAGGAGACATCATCTGGTGATACAGATGTTTATAATCATGTTCTGGCAGAATATAAGGATATGGTTCAGAATGATTTTTACACAGACCTTCTGGATCATGGGGACTTGGAAGCCTATGACAGTAGTTTTGGAGAGGACATTGGTGCTGAAATCCGTAACTACAAGCAGGATGTATACTATGCATTTTATGACATAGACGGAAATGGGATAGAGGAACTGATTATTGCGGGCGGTGAAGACAGCGCATCAGGTTCCGGCCTTCCCCTCAGGAATTATGACCTGTATACCTTTGATGGAAGCAATGTGGTTCATATTTTTCCGGAAATGGACTTTGGGTACAGAACGAATGTTTCACTTTATGCAAATGGAATTATAAAAGTGTGTTATAGCGGCAGCGCGGGAGAATCTGGAGTTGATTTTTACAGGATAGATGCCGATGGGGTAAGTCACAAATTGGTGGATTCCTTTGCCTCAGCAGGTTCCCAGGAGGGAGATACTGCCATGTTTACCTATTCTCAAAATGGAACTGAAATTACAGAGGAAGAATACAATACTAAAATTCAAAGCTACGAAACCGCACTTACAACAGCATTGGACTGGAGACAGATTCAGTAAGGAAGTGAAAACTGTGATATACCGATATAAGAATGATTGCCAGAGGCAAAGCATTGATAACCGGGAGGAGACTGAGGATGATATTGTTTGTATTTGATACGAAAGAGGAGTGTGATAAATTTACAATTCTGTACGAAAAATACAGGAAGATAGTCCTGTACACAATATCAATCTATGAAAAAGATAAATTTCAGGCAGAGGATTTATTGCAGGATATTTACATCATCATCGGTAAAAATCTGCAGAAAATAGATATGTCTGATGAGCAGAGAAGCAGGAATTATGTCATTACCATAGCCCGTAATTATTGCCGGAGTTACCTGCGCAGAAAAAGCAGAATCGAGGAAGATTCCTTTGAGGATATTGAAACTGTGGAGACCGAACAGAACGATATTCTGGAAGATATCATAAATAGGGAATACTTTGATTATCTGGTGGAGGAAATCAATAAACTGGAAGAACATTATAAAGAGGTTCTTGAATTAAAATATATAGTAGAGCTTAGTGATGATGAGATAGCCGATTTTCTGCATATAAAAAAGAAAACCGTTCAAATGAGATTATATCGGGCCAAGATATTGCTGCGCAATAAGAAGGGAGGTTCATAACCATGAAAAGTGAATGGAATGATACGTGGTTTGAAGTCCTGTTAAAAGCGGCTGTTATACAAAACAGCTTGAATGAAATAGAGCAGTATCCGCCTCAGGAGGAAATGCACAAGCTCCAGATATCGGATGCCTGTGATCATAAAATCCGGAAGATGATTAAGCGCTTCTGCCGCAGGCAAAGGTTCAGCAAAGCCCGGAGAATTATGAAAAAAACCGTTGCTATAATTTTCATGACTATAGGGATTAGTTTTATTGCTTTGCTTCAATTTAAGGAGGTAAGGGCCGCCTGTTATAATATTCTGGTGCAGATTACCAGTAAATACATTCAATTTGATTATAACGCTCCTGACGAAGAACTTGAGCCAATTAATATAGGATATGTTCCAGAGGGATTTTATAAAATAGAGGATTCTAATTACGCCGGTATGCATTCCATTAGATATGAAAATGAAAATGGAGAAAAAATTTCTCTGCATAACTATAAAAGCGGAGGTTCAAATTTGGATAACGAACATCATGCTATTACGGATGTTACGATAAATGGCTCGCCCGGACAGTATTTCTCAGCCACAGATGAAAAGTCCCAAAACATGCTAATATGGTACAATGATAAAGGCTTTTTTATTATAGCCACGTATCTTGATAAAGATGAGATATTAAAAATAGCCGAAAATATAAAATAAGTAACCTGTTGAGCAGAAATAAGTAAACCATCAAAATGAGATTATATTGGGACAAAATATTGCGGCACAATAAGGGAGGTTCGTAATCATGAAGAACGGATTGAATGATGAGTGGTTTGAAGTTCTGCTAAAAGCAGCTGTTATACAAAACAGCATGAATGAAATAGAACCTTATCCGCCTCAGGAGGAAATAGACAATCTCCAGATATCGGATGCCTGTGATTATAAAATCCGGAAGATGATTAAGCGTTTCTGGCGCAGGCAATGGTTTAGCAAAGTTCAGAGAATTACGAAAAAAATCGTCGCTGTGATCTTTATAACCGTAGGAGTCAGTTTCATTGCCCTGCTTCAATTCAATGAAGTAAGAGCAGCCTGTTATGATATTCTGGTGCGGTTTACCAGCCGATATATCGAAATTGACTATAACGCACCTGATGAAGAACTGGAACCGTTTAATATAGGGTATGTCCCGGAGGGGTTTTATAAAGTAGAGGAATCTAATTCTGCTAGTATGTACCACATTGCATATGAAAATGAAAACGGAGAAAGACTTTCTCTGGAAAACTATAAAAGCGTAAGTGTAAACGTAGATAATGAAAATCATATTATTACTGATATTACGATAAATGGTTCGCTGGGACAATATTTTTCAGCCACTGATGAACGGTTTGAGAATGTACTAATCTGGAACAATGATAAAGGCTTTTTTATTATAACCACGTATCTTGGTAAAGATGAGATATTAAAAGTTGCAGAAAGTATAAATTTTTTGGAAGAAAGGGATAAAAAATGAAAAGTTTTAGAAAAAAGGCGGACTGATTTTAGTTCTCATATTAACAATTGCAAAATCAGTATCGGTTTTTGCGGCACAGGGAACAAAAACTGTAGCAAATGGTGAAGCAAGGAAACTAACGCCAGAAGAAGCGGCGGCATTTCATTCAGAGTATGAAAATATAAATGTACCTATATATCCGGGAAAAGGATTCGTATACGATGACTGCCCGTCATTAGATGAAAATGGTAACAAAAGGTCTGAAGAGCAGATAAAGGATTTGATTTATGAAGTCACTAAGTTAAATATTACTTCCCAGCTTGGAATCCTTTATTTGGAAGATAAAGCGAAATGGATTATGGATCAGGATATGGTTTGGGCGGAAAAGACTACATTACCCGAAATAAAAAAGACGGAATTGCCTTATTCTCAAAATTGGAATGGGATTCGTGATTTTCTGTTCCCCAATACATATTATGTGGAAGGAGGTTTTAGTACGTCAGCAGATGGTAGTCATTGCGTGAAAATTTATACGGCAGATGGAATGTATGCAGCAACCATTGATGCGGTTCAGAACGATGGAAAATTTGTAACAGATATCTCTGTCGGAGGTAATGACTATTATGCAGTGATTTTTAATAAGATAGATGGTGCGGCTTTATATGCAACTTATACAGTAAAATAGTTTTTAATCAAGGGGATATCTGCCAGATGAACAAGATATTATATGGCAGATATACGTTATAGTTATAGACAGAAGGAAGGAGTATGTTTATGAAGAATATTCAAATGAATACATTATTATTATTTATAACCCTAATCTCTTTGGCAGGCTGTGCCAATAAGAAAAACATCGGAGAGAGTTCGTCAACAGTATTAGAAACAGTGGAAACAAGCAGTCAGTATGCGATTGAAAACACAACAGAAGAGGAAAGCCAGACGGATGAATTATTGCAGGGCATGGAACGTACAGAGACCGCAGATACCGAAATAACAGATCCTGCTTTATCCGAAGACGCTAAGGAGATTCAGGATATTGTTGAAACATTTTCAGCGGCCTATTTTAGCGGGGATGTGGAGGAGATTAAAAAATATCTTACAGATCCGTATGACTGGGATATAGAAGTATATTCTAATCCCGAAAAATCAGCGGATATTTCAGTCATAGCGATTAATGGTATTTCTGATATTGGAAATAAAAATGTGGATGATATTTGTGTGATTGCAATGCAGTATAAACAATCTGCCTCTGACGATACAGTGCAATCGCTTACAATAGAGCTGATTAAGAAATCGGAGGGGTGGAAAATACAGTTTTATGGTATCGAATGATGTAAAATCTTTGTCTCAAAGGCAGGATAGGAGAAAAAGTCTATGAAACACCATATTAAAATCCAACTATTAATGTGTTCCCTTTTTATTGCGCTTCTGTCAGCAGTTCCTTTTTCATCTTACGCAGAAAGCAGCGGACTGAACGAACAGGAATTTGCCAGGGTCTGTGAGGATAACCACGCTGTGCAGACACGCTCCCTACATCCGCCTCTGAAAAACCCGGCTGCGGATACATTTAATTATGAGTTCCATTACAGGGAAATTCTGCTGTCGCCTGACGGGAAAGGATTCATAGATAATACCCATGATATGAGCAGGTATCGGAACCTTGCAGGCGGACAGATCCTCATGGATATGGCAGACGGTTACGAGATATCTTATGAATATCATATTAAGGATTTCACTTCGGACGACGCGGATGTGACTGTCATAGAGGGAGGGAAAATTACGCCGTATTACAGGGCAGTACCGTTAAGTACGGCATCCGGTTCTGGAAAACAATGCACTTACATCAGCAATGAACCGGAAGAACCTCCAATTATACCGGATTTCCCAAAGGATTATGATTGGAAAAGCCATGGCGGAACAACCCTGGAGGTGTACCCACTTGTCACGGTCCGCTCCTTAAAGGATGGAAGCACATATACCTATACGTCAAGGGTGAGCTATGTCACCAATTTGTATAAAAGTAAGCCGGATTGCTATTTTCTTACTCCGACAGACCTTGAGGCATATACCATCAGGAAAGGCGACAGCCTGCAAAAAATTGCCGGGCACTATTATGCAGACAGTGATGACTGGATTTATATTCTGGAAAGAAATCAGGACAGGATCAAAAATGCGGATATGATATGTCCGGGTACTCTTATTGTTATTCCTAATGCAGAAGCAAAGAAATAAAAAGTGGGATGGGAGAAGAACGCTGCGCCGGCCAGTAGCGGAGTAATCATGGCTCTGGGCAGGCAGAGGCTGGGAGCGTATAATGGATAAAAGAACAAAAGTGAAGCTGAGGATCGTTCTGATTGTTATTTTACTGGTAGGAATTATCGTAACCCCGGTGGTTTGTATTATCACCCATTGGGTAGAGAAAAATATAGTTACAGATATAGAGGATTATGAGACATATTTTGGCGCACAGGGAATTCACCGAACCAGTAATACTTCCAAGCTGAAGAAAACAAGTGAGTCATATCTGGTAATTAACAACATATTTCCGGAAAAATTGCCGGAATCGGCAGAAGTAGAAGATTTTTATTATGAGTATTATAATCCCTGGGACCCATGCTATCTCAGTTATCTGGTGTATCGCTGCGATGTAAATGACTATAAAGCAGAGACAGAGCGGTTGAAACAGATTCCGCGGCCAACGGATTATTTGATTTATGGCGCAACGGATTTTCCCTACCCGCTTCTAGCTGTGAATGCCAGCTATTACGGATATATCTATGCACTGGCAGATGAAGCGCAGCAGGAAATCGTCTATGTAGAATTGACCTTTTGTAATCATTTTACAGATATTGATTATGAAAAAGTGATTCCTCAAAAGTATCTGCCATTGGGATTTGATGCGAAGGAGGGAAATCCTACATGGGAAGAGAACAGGCCGAAGATTGACGTCACAAGCGGAGAGGCGGAAAAAGAGGATTCATTTAATGATACAGGTATAGAAAGAAATTGATAGGGACGATAAAAATGCTGCTTTACAAGGAGGAGGCCATGAGAAAAAACATGAAAAAATTTATTTGTATGTTCAGTTTAGTGACTATATTTTTAACATTATCTTTTACGTCTTATGCAAATAATATGCTGGATGATTCATACGAAAAGCAAATTATAAGTGTTTATTCTTTTGATGGAAGTACCATACCTATGGATATTTATTATTCTGAGTACAATGAAAAACTTGAGGGAGAATATGCTGGAAATTTAACATTAAAGAAGGGGGAAATGAAAGAAGGTTTTTATCTACATATTGTATATGAAGGAACACTTACCAGAAAATAAAATACAGTAAGAAATACCGTTTTGTATACGATTGTTGGTAAACGGTAAATGCGATGTGAGGAGAGTCTGTATGAAGAAAATTATTACAATAGTTAGCTTATTTATAGTATGCAGCTTAGGAGTGGGGTGCTCACAATATGCAAAGGTTGAAACAGAACCAGCTTCCATAATGGTCCCTTTGTCAGAGAGCACCGAACCGTCAAAGGAAGAACCATCAGCTGAGTCCGGAAAAGTTACAACCGGCAGCTCCGAACCTCAGGCTGAAGACCAAGCCGGCAGTACCAGGACGGAGAAAAAAGAGATTATAAATAACCTGAAAAAGCAGGCAGAGGACGAGGCGGAACAGGATAGGCATTTTATTTTGGAAGCGCTTGGAGATGAGGGAGCGGATGGGCGCTGGAGCGAGGCGTGCGGTTTTATCCAGGACCAATATCCAGACTACTTTTCCAGCGATGAACTGCTTCAAAAGAGTATCAAGTATGGTCATTACCTCGCTTCCATTTACCGCCTGCAGTAAGGAGGATTATCCCAGAGATTCTCTTTTCCTGGAAGACCCGGGCAGTCCGTTTCAGGCACAGGATTATGATGCAATTTATCTATACCAGTTTGGCAGGATACCAGAGGAGGCGGTTAAAGAAAATTCCATTATAACAGGGGGGCGGATCAGTATAACAGCTCTTGTAAAAGATGGCATTGTAATAAGCGTGTTTACTAATATTCCGGTTGCCGGGTAGGGAGGAAGAGAAGAGTGTATACAAAAAATAAGACCGCAGGTTTATTATTGACGGCTATGGCAGCAGCCATTTTACTATCTGGCTGTACATCGGAAAAGCCTGTGGAAACCTCGCAGAATGCCCCCCCCCCGGCAGAGAGCAGGGCGCAGCCAGAGGAACTAAAGCTTACAGATAAGAACTTAAAATTAGTGGCACCCTATACGTTTGTTATTGACGGTGAGGATATAGATGATTTCTGGGACAGCTATTTACCGGAGGTAACCAAACAAAATGAATGGTTTCATGCTACTGACGCCAGATACAGGGAACAGGGGAGTGTCAATATCATTGATGTGGGTCCGGATGATACGATTATCAGTTCCAGGCAGATATTGGCACCATCTAAGAGCGGAAGCCTGTCCGTAATTGACGACGAAGCTGCTAAAGAGTTTATTATAGAAGCAGAAGATGAACACGGCACCGTGTATCTGTTTAACTATTATAACGGCTTTACCGCATTTAAAGAAGGAAAGGATGGTGATTGGGAATGTCGGATAAAAGACAGCGGTTCTTATGAGAAACTGATAGCGGCCGCAAGAGAATATATTGTAAAGCATAATGATAAAATGCGGATGGATTACGATTTCAGGAGCAGATACTATTTCTGTAAAAATGGAATGCTTGCTCATGAGGGCTCCAGTGGCGCTGGTAATTCCAGTTACTCTTACTTTACTTATAAAGAATCGAAACGCAATTTGGTGGAAGCAGTCATATAGGATAGGATGAAGGATGCGGACCAGCCTTGATTTTATTCCACAGAATATGAATATGATGCGGAAGATGCGAAACCCATAAGCGAAGGGAGGGCGATGGAAAACAGGGACAAGTATGTCTATGAGCATCCAGTATTTATTCCGTTTGCAGAGGATAATTAGCGTAATAAATAAGAAAATTTAACAGGCTGAACTCAAAAGTGGTTTGAAAACAAAAATGTATGGTCCAAGCCAGAAGCAGCACGGTATATGCAATGGCGAGTGACAGACAGTGAAGCAGCGGACAGGGAACGTATTCGCAATACCATTAAATATCAGAAAAATCACGATACGTATTTTGTATATGAAAAAAGGACGGGCCAGGCTATTGGATTTGCCGGAGTAGAGCAGATTACGCCGGATATTTATCAGGAGGCAAGTATTGCCCTTGGCCCAGAATATACAGGCCAAGGTTATGGAAAATTTTTACTCAACACGGGCTGGGAATAGTGCATTTAAAGCCCTTGCGATCTCCTGCGTATTTTCTTACCAGTATTCAGAACAGAAAATTGACTTGCGAAACGGGAATAAGTATGAGTTGGAAATCCATAGCAAAAAACTGTAAAGGAGGGAGCATAATTGCTGGAAATAAATAAGATTTCAATTGCCCAGTCCTTTAATGGAAGTGATGCGCTGTTATAATTAATCTTCCGTGTGCAATTTTCTGTAATCACTGGGACTGTAACCGGTTATTTTCTTAAACAGTCTGCTGAAATATTTTTCATCATTATATCCAACGCAAAATGAAATCTTTTGTATTGGCTCGTCAGTGGAAAGAAGATAATCTTTTGCCTTATTAATCCGAAGCTGAATACAGTAATCACTGAAGGAGATGCCTATGATATCATGAAAACAGCGGCTGAAATATCCATAGCTCATATGTGCTTTCCGGGCAATTTCACTTGTGACAATGTTGGCCGAAAAATGAGAATCTATATACTGCTTTACTGCAAGAATATGATTGGTTATATCCTGAGAATATTTCGATGATGCACTGATCATATTTGTCTTCTCATAAACGGATATCAGCCAGGCTTCTACCTCTTCCCAGCAATAGAATGTTGTGGGAAGTTCAAGTGATTGTCCGGTCATCTGGGAGTAAGAGGCATTCCAGACATTTTCCAATGACAGCAGAAGGTGATATAATTTTGAGAAAGTCAGCTTGCTGTTTTTTAAATCGAATTTAATCTTATCAAAAAGTTCATTTCTATATACCCAATTCAAAGAAATCCATTCATTTTTTAAACTTTCCAAGGAAGCTTCGTCCGTGATATAGGTACTTTCCTGGAGTTCAAAAGCACGTTTGTGATTAATCAAAAGCAACGGTTGATAGTCGTAGAAAAATTGTTCCTTTTTATAGTTCCTCAAAAGAGCGCCTAACTGTGAGTAAGTCAGGTCGCTTACATCTGAGATACACAGCAGTGTGGTATTTGGAAAGCACTCTGGAAACAGGAACGTGCTGCGTTCATCGGTGAATACCCATCCCCCGGAAATGATTTCAAAAATATCTGAGCGGCCAGAAAGCCCATTCATATCCCAGAACTGGTAGATGTGTTCATCGCTTTCGGTCTCCATTGTAATAAGTACATAAATAAAAGGATAAAGAATTTTGCTTTCTTTCCATTTAGGATTAAGTACTTGTTTTTGTGATAGCTTTTTTGAAATGCTGGAATTGATACGGTTCAGTATTTGATCAAAATTTTCCTGGTCAAACTGGGTTTTGGCGATATAATCAATTGCTCCCATACGCAGCGCATTTTGTATATATTCAAATTCAGTGTGAATGGTGAGTACCACATAGTTTAGATTCGGATATAAGGACTTTGCCTGTTCTATGAAAGTCATCCCATCCATGATAGGCATATCTAAATCAACCAACACTAAGTCCACATCGTGATCTGCCAGAAATTCCAGGGCATTTTTCCCATTTGAAGCTTCTCCTATAATTTCCATGTTATGCGCATTCCAAGGCATCAGTGTCTGTATACCTTTGCGCGTCAGTGCATCGTCGTCAATAATTAATATTTTCAGCATGATATCCGCCTCCCTTTAATTTTGGAAAATTCAGTGTAATCTCGGTTCCGTTCCCTAAACTGCTTGTAATGGAAAAATTATAATTGCCGCCATAAAAATCGTTCAAACTCTGAACCACATACTGAAGCCCAATTCCAAACTGCATGTTGTCGGAAAGATGAGATTCCGGTATGGGAGTCAACTGCTGTAATTTTAACAGAGTGTTTTCCTGGATACCGGCACCGGTATCCCTGATTATAATTTCAATAGAATCATTAACATGTACAGTGAGATAGATATCCATGTTTTCCTGATAGCCGTGGCTGAGGGAATTCTCGATTAATGGCTGCAGGATAAATTTAGGGCATGGATAGTTCAATGTGGTATTTTCTGGATAAAAGCTGATATCAAATTGAAATGCATACCGGACTTTTTGCAAAGTAACATATTCTTTTAATGCCATGAGCTCCCTTTCCAGATTTGTGGAATAACTTTGTTTGTCCAAATTATAGCTAAGCAGATGAGAGAGGGACTGGGTAATACGGTCAATCTCTGTTTCATGTTTCATCAGCGCCATCCAGTGAAGTGTGTTCAGCGTATTCATTAAGAAATGAGGGTTAATCTGTGCGCGCAGTTTTTCCAGCTGCATCCGTGAATGAAGCTTTTCCTGATTAACAAATTGTTGGATCATTTGCTGGATCTGCTGCTGAAGGACCAATATTTTCTGGAGTAAATGATCGTATTCCGGGATAGAAGAATGAATCTCTTCCAGGGAATCGTCATCGGAAAGCAGCCGATTCAGCTGATTATCAAATAATTGCAGAGGATGATAAACACTCTTCCAAAAGTATATGGCAAGAAAACTGACAATAATGGAAATGATGAGCGTACAAATTCCAAAATCACGCAGTACCATTCTGTAATCATGAGCGTATATATCATTGGGTATTACAATATAGACAGACCATCCTTGGGGACCTGTTTTGCAAAAAGAGTGAAAGTCATGACGGGCATTTAAACTCAGGCTTTTCATGATATCTGGTACATTCCATGACTTGGGAAGCGTGTTATATATAACCGATTTTTTTTCGTCTGTAAATATAAAATAGGAAGATTTTTGTTCGGCAGAGTGAAATGGTTTATCAAGAGAATAGTATCCTGATTCAATGGATAAAAGAAATCTATGCCCATTCTCATCTTCAAACTGTCGTTTTAAGCAGACGACGGGGGAACCGACGAAGTTGCTCTGGCTTTTACCAGGTCCATAAAAGGTGTAATCGGAATTTTGATACAGAACTGGCGAGTCACTGCTTTTTATGTTAGGGAGCGTATTATAAATAATTTCATTTTCATCGATATCATAAAGATAAATTAATGCAATATCGGTATTTGACATTGTAAGAGATGATACTGTATTTAACATTTCATAATAGCAGTCTTTTTTTTCTAAGAGGTCTTCGGTACTCAGGTAAGATTCGATATTTTTCAGAAGCTCTTTGCTGTCCAGAAGCTGCTGAGAGGTAAGTGTGAGATTCCACAGAATATTTTCTAAAGTATCGCTGGCTTCTGATAAAATAGTATTGTAGTCAAAATCCAATTGTTTTTGAGTAAACTGCGTAATAAAACGTGTAATGACAAAGATATAGGCACACACCATGAGCGTTAGAATGCAAAAGAATAAAATAAAGATTCTTTTTTTTAGTGACAAATTTTTCTGACAAGTTTTCATTTCAATACTATTCTCCAATTGATTTATCGTTAATTTAATAATTTTCTAGTATCATTATAGGGAGAGAAAAATCGAAAGTCAATTAACGCGGGGGGATTATTTTACTGAGTAGGTGGACTTTGATGCTTTGAAATCACTAATATAATCATCATAATCCACTTATGCATGATTGAAAGGAGTTCAAAGATAAGAGGAGTAATTATATAATGAACTTATCGAATCGAAAGGCATTAATTCGAAAAAATAAGGAGGAGCGTACATGAAAATTAAAAGTTACATCAGTATTGTAATGGCATGTATGGCAGTAACCACAGGGATAATGGGATGCGGTACAAAAGATGAGTCAGCGTTAAAGAATGTGGTAAAAGAAAATATTCCGATTGATGAGAACGGAAATCCAAGTCCATTTGGAAAATATAAGGAACCGATTACGGTCGAAATCGTTCAGTCCATTAATCCGACCATGACAATTCCGGAAGGACAGTCTACGACAGACAATCAGTATACCAGATATATAAAGGATAATATTAATATTGATATCAAGGTAAAATGGCAGGCATCCACAGCGGATTATTCACAGAAGCTGAATCTGGCAATTGCCTCCAATGACCTTCCGGATATCATGGTGGTTGGAGAAAATGAATTTAAAAAATTGATTAAGTCAGACCAGATAGAAGATTTAACGCCTTATTATGACCAGTTTATTTCCGATACCATCCGGCAGAATATCGAGTCCACTGATGGAAAGTCGATGGCAGCTGCTACGGTGGATGGAAAGATGTATGGACTTCCAAGTGTGAATACAGAGGCAGACGGATATAGTCTGATGTGGATTCGGAAGGACTGGCTGGATAAACTGGGTTTGGAAGTTCCTAAGACCGTAGATGAGTTGGAGACTGTTGCAAAGGCTTTTGTTGATAACAAGATGGGAGGCGACAGAACTGTAGGAATTCTTGGACCAACGGTAAATAATCGGCTTTATGGAGATTTCCTCCAGGCTTCCAATAACCTCTGTACCCTTGATGGCATTTTTCAGGCATATCAGTCTTATCCCGGATTTTGGATAAAGGGAGAAGATGGTAAAGCGGTTTATGGTTCCACAACAGCTGAAACTAAAGAAGCTTTGGGCAAACTGCAGGAAATGTACAAGAACGGCGCATTGGATCAGGAATTAGGAGTCAGAAAAGATGCGGATGAAGCATGGAAGAGCGGACAGGCCGGAATCTTTTTTTATCCATGGTGGCTCGGATATAATCTGGCAGAAGCAATCGCAAATGATCCAGATGCAACATGGGTAGCTTATGCGGCGCCGGAAGCCAAAGACGGACAGTGGTATCCTAAGTTGGGAAGTCCAACGAATCAGTATGTGGTGGTACGCAAAGGCTATGAGCATCCGGAAGCAGCATTCCTATTGAATAATTTTTTGCGTAGAGATGAAGCGAAGATGGATGTAAAATCACTGGATGCTTCATATTATCCGGGCAGGATCGTTATTACCCCGATGGACGAGAATTCTTTTACCATGCAGGTGTTACGAAAATATTTAAAGGGGGAAGAAATCCCTGAATATGACAATATTGCATATAAGCTTCTGGACAATGATATTGCAACCGTAAAAGATGTAAAACAGGTGCCATATGATGATTTTGATGTCCATACATGGAATATGAGTGATGTGAACTCTGGAAGAATATATTCTCTTCTGGTTGGTTCAGGAGCTGTTGCCGATGCGGAAGAAGCAGGTGTTGTCAATAAAGTATACAGCTTGATTTACACACAGACACCCACAATGGAGAAGAAGTGGACAAATTTAAAGAAAAAAGAAGATGAAATATTTATGAAAATTATTATTGGAGAAGAGCCTGTTGATTCTTTCGATACTTTCGTAAAAGAATGGAAAGCAGAGGGAGGAGATGAAATAACAGCTGAAGTGCAGGAAGCCGCGAATCAGTAATCGGGGAACCGCCGCAGAATATGCGGCGGTTCTTATAAAAAGATAGGAGAGATAAAAGGTGAAGAGAAAACAAACTGCTTTTTTCAAGGGTAAGACAGGAATTTACTGGCTCATGGTATGTCCGGCATTAATCTGGATGTTTTTCATTAACATCGTTCCTATGTTTGGTATCATTATGGCATTTCAGGATTTCAATCCGGGCAAAGGGATTCTTCGATCGGAATTTGTAGGTCTGGAAAACTTCCGTTATATGTTTGAAATGAAAGATGTGTTGCAGATTTTTGTTAATACTATTGTAATCGCGGTATTTAAACTGATTTTGAATGTAGCTGTTCCAGTCGCATTTGCCCTTCTATTAAATGAGATAAAAAACGTGTATTTTAAGAGAACGGTACAGACCATTGTATATCTTCCCCATTTCATTTCCTGGGTGGTTATGGGCGGTATTCTTTTGGACGTATTTGGCTTGTATGGCCCTGTTAACAGCATTATATCGTCCATGGGGTTGGAGAAGATTGCATTTTTCCGGAGGGCGGATTTATTTCGGGGGCTGGCAGTGGGGACCGATGTTTGGAAAGAATTCGGATTTAATGCAGTCGTTTACCTGGCTGCATTGACAGGTATTAGTCCGAGTCTATATGAAGCGGCTGCAATTGATGGTGCGGGCCGTTGGAAGAGAATGTTGCATATTACGCTTCCGGGATTGAAAACAGTTATTGTGCTGATGACGATTCTGGCACTTGGAAATATTTTAAATGCAGGATTCGATCAGATTTATAATCTGTATAATCAGGCAGTGTATTCCACAGGCGATATTATCGATACATGGGTTTATCGGGTAGGACTCAATGATATGCAGTTTTCTTTGGCAACAGCAGTCGGATTATTAAAGTCAGTAGCCGGTTTCTTACTCATATCATCATCCTATTACATAGCGAATAAAAAAGCCAATTACACCATTTTTTAAAGGAGAATATGATATGGTAGAAAAAAAGACATTAGGTAAAAGTGCGGTAAATGCATTATTTGCAGTAATTCTGACAGCGTTGGCGCTCAGCTGTCTTTTACCACTGATTTATAATCTGGCAGTATCATTCAGTTCGAAAGCTGCTGCTGAAGCCGGACGGGTGGCTTTCTGGCCTGTGGATTTCACCGCAAATGCCTACCGCGATATTATGAAAGAAAAGAATTTTTTCTTGTCTTTTCTTGTGGCTTTAAAAAGAGTGGTGCTTTCTCTTATCACTACTTTACCTATATTGACAATGGCAGCCTATCCTCTGGCAAAAAGCAAAAAAGAATTTCCTCCCAGAAACTCAATACTATGGGTATTTGTTTTCTGCATGATGTTTTCTGGAGGAACGATCCCGTGGTATATGGTCATGAAGAGCTACGGATTAATTAATAATGTATTTGGTCTGGCAATATGCGGAGGAATTCCAGTATTCAACCTTATACTGATGGTGAACTTTTTTCAAGGCATTCCAACAGAGCTGGAGGAGGCGGCTATGGTGGATGGTGCAGGCTCCTGGTATATTCTGCTTCGCATTGTGGTTCCGCTGTCGAAGCCAGTTCTTGCGACAATTGCTTTGTTTACTATTGTGGCGCAATGGAATGAGTTTTTTCAGGGACTCGTACTCTCCACAAGCGCAACCCACTATCCTCTCCAAACCTATATTAAGCAGCTTGTATTCCAACTGGATGCATCGCAGATGACTGCGGAACAGCTGAAACAGATGACGATGATGTCTAATACAACATTAAATGCAGCAAAGATATTTATTTCCATGGTACCTGTTCTGTGTATTTATCCTTTTTTACAAAAATATTTTGTTACGGGTATTACTTTGGGAGGCGTAAAAGAATAAATCTATGTCAGGCAGAATAGGTGCCATCAGAAAGAGAGGAATGGGGAAATATGAATAAAATAGAATATAGCAGTCCGATACCATTAAACAGGATTCGTATTACGGATTCCTTCTGGAAAAGCGAGATGGAACTGGTACGTAAGGAAATGATTCCGTTCCAGTGGAAAGCTTTGAACGACCAGCTTGAAGAAGCCCCGCCCAGTTTTTGCATGCACAATTTTAAAGTGGCTGGTAAACGTAGTGAAGAAAGAAAACGTCAGGGAAAAGCTTTTAAGGAACCCGCATATACGGATCGTGGATTTGAGATACTACCGGAAGACAGGAAGGAACTGAAAGAGGAGTTTTATGGATATGTTTTCCAGGACAGCGATTTCTATAAATGGATTGAGGCTGTAGGGTATTCACTGGCTCAGGAACCGGATCCGGAGTTGGAAAAAGTCGCGGATCAAGGCATTGATATTGTATGCAATGCTCAACAGGATGACGGTTATCTGGATACATATTATATTATTAATGGGATTAATAAGGCTTTTACGAATCTACGGGATTATCATGAATTATATTGCCTAGGGCATCTGGCGGAAGGTGCGGTTGCGTACTTTGAGGCAACAGGAAAAGATAAGCTGTTAAAGGCGGCAGAACGCTATGCGGATTGTATATTGCAGAATTTTGGATCGGAAGAAGGAAAGCGAAAAGGATATCCTGGACATGAGATAGCAGAAATGGCTCTGGTGCGTCTTTATGAGGCAACGGGAAAAGAAAAATATTTGAAGCTTGGTAGTTTTTTTATAAATGAACGGGGAACAAGGCCCTATTATTTTGATTTGGAACATCCTGAATCTATAAAGGCAGGTCATGAGGAGGATATCCGGTATGCTTATCAACAGGCACATATGCCGGTAAGACAGCAGACAGAGGCTGTAGGGCATGCAGTGCGGGCAGTATATCTTTATTCCGGAATGGCAGATACGGCCAGATGTATGGAAGATAGAACACTTTATGAGGCCTGCGAGCGTTTATGGAGTGATATTGTTAACAGAAAAATGTATATTACCGGTGGAATTGGAGGCACAAATATAGGAGAGGCTTTTTCTTTTCCTTATGACTTACCAAATGATACTGCCTATGCGGAAACATGCGCATCGGTCGGCCTTGTATTTTTTGCAAGAAGAATGCTTCAAATAAGACCGGATGCCCAGTATGCGGACGTGATGGAACGTGTGCTCTATAATGGAGTATTAAGTGGGATGGCATTAGACGGAAAAAGCTTTTTCTACGTAAATCCCCTAGAGGTGGTTCCTGAAGCATGTCATAGGGATGAACGAAAATCTCATGTAAAACCAGTGCGCCAGAAATGGTTTGGCTGCGCCTGTTGTCCGCCTAACGTGGCAAGGCTGCTAAGTTCTGTAGGTTCTTATGCCTATACGGAAAAAGAGGATACCATATTTATACATCTTTATATAGGAGCTATCCTTAAAAAGCAGATAAACGGAAAGGAGATGGAAGTTAAGATTCAGTCAGAGTTTCCGTGGAATGGTAAAGTGAATGTATATGTAAAAGGCGTTCGGGAAGTATGTACCATTGCTTTCCACATTCCGGAATGGGGAGAGGCATATCAATTAAGTAAAATTAACGGTGCAACGATAAAGGTGAAGGAGAGATACCTTTATGTGACAAAGAAATGGGAAGAGGAGGAAGAAATTCATTTGCAGTTTCCTATGGAGGTCCGGTTGATCGAAGCAAATCCGTTTGTCAGAGAGAACATTGGTAAGAACGCGGTTATGAGAGGACCGCTGGTGTATTGTCTGGAAGAAGTGGATAATGGAAGTAGTCTGCATCTGTTAAGTATAGTGAAGGACGCGGAAGTCAAAACAATGTACAGGGATATTGCAGGGGTTACTATGGTTTGCGTAGAATTAAGCGGACGAAAGCAGGTTGCAAAGCTGAAAGAAAATACACCGCTGTATTATGATGCGGACGATAAAAGAGGAGAACAAATACAATTGCAATATATTCCTTATTATGCCTGGGCGAATCGTGGTGAAAATGAGATGCAAGTCTGGACACGGAGAGAGACATAGAAGATTATGGTGCTGGATTGGCTCCGTAGCAGGTAATTGTGCTGTTTGATTTCATATTTAGGGAATGGATATGGCTCACGATATGCTTGCCAAGTTGGGAGCCATGGCCGATACGGAATTTGCCAGGAAACGATTTGCTATCAATGCCGGGTGCGGTAGTCGATGGGCTGCGCACCCAGCATTTTTCTACTTGCACTTTTACTGTCTGATATGCAGGATACGGACTTAGCTTCAGCTATCATAATTTAGTCTGTTTGGGAAAGAATTCCGGTATTCCGAGGGAGTCATCCCGGTTTCCTTTTTATAGACTTTCATGAAATTGTGGCTGTCGCTAAAGCCTAACTTTTGAGCAATCTCCTTTACGTCAAGGGTAGTTTCAGACAAATAGTAACTGGCCTCCGACATCTTTTTATCCATGATATATTGGTGCAGCGAGATATCGGAAAATCCCCGAATCGGAGGAGAAAAAACTTTGGAAGATGTGGTATTCCGCAGGGGAACAGTATGAACCCAATGCCATCGGTTATGCGGAGAGTTCGGACGGTATCAGCTGGAAAAAATATGCCGAAAATCCCATATTCCAAGCAGATCCAAAGATTGAGTGGGAAAAGCACAAAGCTGCTGGGTGCCAGGTATTTCAAAAGGACGGATATTTCTATATGTTTTATATCGGTTATCATGATGAGGACTATGCCCAGATCGGAATGGCACGTTCAAAGGATGGTATTCGAAACTGGGAACGATCGGAATTAAATCCGATTATCGCTCCCGATGAAGGCTTTGACAAAAGTGCGTGCTATAAGCCATTTACTATATTTTGGGATGGAAAATGGATGCTTTGGTATAATGGCCGAAACGGTGCGCCGGAGCAGATTGGACTGGCATTTCATGAGGGGCGGGATTTTGAGTTTTAATAAATAGAAACAGAAAGGAAATTCAGGAAGATATGATTCTTGATAGGAGACTGGAAGAATATATACAAAAGTTTAATAACGAAGATGAGGAGGTCTATAAGCAAGAGATTGATAATGAGCATGCGCTGGGCTGGCTAAAGGACAACGTGCCGCTGTTTGAATGTCCCGATCCCGTAATTGAGGAAATCTATTATTTTAGATGGTGGACTTATCGGAAGCATATTAAGAAAATTCCGGAAGGTTATCTGATTACGGAATTCTTGCCAGAGGTTCCGTGGTCGGGGAAATATAATTCAATAAACTGCGCCGCAGGGTTTCACATCAGGGAAGGAAGATGGCTGAGAAATGGACAGCAGATCATGGAGGATACAATACGCTTCTGGCTGCAAGGGAGCGGGGACATCCGCTCTTACAGCACCTGGATAGCAGATGCATTATGGGATTACTGCTGTGTTTTGGATGATTACAGCCTTGGGACAGAACTTTTGGACAGCCTGACAGATAATTTTGAGGGCTGGATAAAGGAACATGGGACGGAAACTGGTTTATTCTGGTCCATCGATGATCGGGATGCCATGGAATTCTCTATCAGTGGATCGGGATTTCGCCCCACACTGAACTCGTATCTGTATGCAGATGCCAGGGCGATTTCCCAATTTGCGGAAAAAGCCGGGAGAAAGAGTCTGGCGGAAGAATATGCAGAGAGAGCAGAGAATATAAAGAAGCAGATGCAAAAGACCTTATGGAGTGGAGACTTCTTTCAGGTGATTCCGGCAGAGATTGATCCGAAGCCAGGGCGATTTTTAAACTGTAAGACTCTGGATTTTGAAAAAATCCCAATGGAACATAACGTGAGGGAACTAATCGGATACATTCCCTGGTACTTTAATCTGCCGGATCCGGGATATGAAAAGGCATTTGCTTATCTTATGGATGAGAAGCATTTTCTGGGAAAATACGGATTCTGTACAGCAGATCAGGCACATCCCAGATACAAATATGAAGTTCCTCACGAATGTCTGTGGAATGGTCCGGTATGGCCTTTTGCAACGTCCCAGGCACTGGTGGCAATGGCAAATCTCCTGCGAAATTACCATCAGGAGATTGTGACAGAGAAAGATTATCATAGAGCGCTTAAAATCTATGCTGAAAGCCAGCACCGCATCACGGAATCTGGGAAGAAAATTCCATGGATCGATGAGGATTCTGATCCGGAAACCGGAGAATGGATATCCAGGGAAATTCTGAAAAAGGACGGGTGGAAAGCGGAAAAAGGAGGGTATGAACGTGGAAAGGACTACAATCATTCTATGTACTGTGATTTGATCATAACAGGACTTCTGGGGCTTGATCCGCAGCAAATATCTTTGGCCGTTAAACCGATGATTCCGCCGGAGTGGGATTATGTTCTCTTAGAAGGGGTGCGAGTTGGGAAGAAGGAATATACGGTTCTGTATGACAGGGACGGAACCAGATATGGAAAAGGAAAAGGATTAATGATTTATTGATAATGTAGAAATAAAATTTCATCTCAAAACTTCTATATAGGGAGAACCTTGAGTTGGATAGTTAATTCATATATAAGAAATATAATGAATGGAGGAAACATCATGAAAAATTTTATATGGAATGGGCAGCTTGTTTGTTAGAAGGAATAGAAGATAATTGTTCATCAGAAATAAAGTGTGCGTGTCTGAAGCGTTGTGTCGGTTTACATTATAGAGTAAATAACATGGATCAGCAGCTTGGTGGACGAAAATAAGGACTCAGGCTCTTTCTTGAGGGACGGATTATCTTATATTTATGAAATTATTTTATATGAGTAATTATTATTACGTCAGTGTAGCATTAAACTGTATAAGGTATAAGATGTGTCTATGACATAGAAAATCAAAGACGCAAAGAAAAATACATGAGTACAATGGACTTAAATCCTTCATCATATGGCATATTTTTGCTATATGATGAGGGATTTGTTGCTTTTATCAAAATCATCCAAAATATTTATATGCCATACCTGAGAATATTTATATATTTTACATAATGTAAATGTTACAATTTCCGGGGAGTAAGTAAAACTACTAACAATTTAAGAGCAAGGGGGAAAATTATGTCTTTAAAAAGAAGTATCAAAACTGTGGCAGTATCAGGACTATGCCTGACAATGATGACAATTCCAGCCTCAGGAATGCCTTTGGCCTCCGATAATGGGCGGCCTGTATCATGGGTTGACAATTCCAGAGATACCTATGAGCGGCAGACACTGATGGTGGACGGAAAACCGTTTTTTTTCAATGGAGTCCAAATCAGAATTGACAAGGTTAAGGATTTTTATCATTATTCCGATGAGCAGATACAGAATCTGTTTCAGATTGCCAGGGATGATGGTTTCACAGTGGCTAATGCACAGCTGCGGTGGATGGACATTCAGCCGGATCAATTTTACGATGCATCAGAGACAACCTATATACGAAACGGAGAGTATGCGGATCAGAATTTTTCAGACGAAAAATCAATGCTGTCAGGTTATTCGGATACTCCAGATGAACAGTCTCTTACATATCTCAAATTTGATTTTGCAGAATTGGCTGGGGCTGACTGGGCGGGATCGAAACTGCGTGTATGGGTCAATTCGGCAGAAGAGGCCAATAGTCTGAGGCTTTATGGAATTGAGGATGACTCTTGGGACAGCAGTACGATGACATGGAATTCCGGAGCGCCTAATCACAATGGCTATGAGATTACGGGAGAAGGCGTCATCGATCTTGGCTTAACTCCCTCCTATGATCCGGTAAATAAAGCACAGTATTATGATTTTGATGTGACGGATTTCATCAATGAATACTGTGATGAGGATAAGAAAGCCAGTTTTATTCTTAGGACGGATAAAGATACAAAAAATATGGTTGGAATCGACGGTAAAGAGGGTGAAAAGGCGGCTCCGCAGCTGGTTATATCAAGAGACGATGTGTATAACTGGGATTATCTCGATAAAGTAATCGGCTGGGCTGAGGAGGCTGGAATTAAACTGGAGCTTCTGTGGTTTTCAACGGATACAGTTAATTCCACGATTGATAACCGTGTTCCATATTATGTATTCCAGGGATACCAGAAATCGTTAAAGACGGACGGAACACCGTTTTTCGAGAAAAAGACAGATCCGGTTTATGGAACCTATTGGTTTTTGATGTGCAAGAATGATCCTGAGCTTCGGGCAAAGGAAAAAGAAGCCATGAAAGCCATGTTTGACCATATCGCAGAGTATAACAGAGAAAATGGAAACTTAAATACGGTAGTTGGCTGCCAGGTGGCCAATGAACCAGCCGTTGGAAGGCTGCATCAAACTAAATACGGAGAGCACTGTTACTGTGATACCTGTATGAAGAAAAAAGGAACCATGTCAGATCAGGAATTCCGTGATTTGACTATGTGGGAGTACACCAATAATCTGGCAGCAGGTGTAAAGGAATCCGATTATTCGGTATGGACGAGGGTGAATAACTATACTGGAACCGATGCAGTCGGTGTTACGTATAATGAAAAAATGAGAAAACAGGGTGGAACAAACGTAGATTTTATCGGGCCTGACCCATATGGGGCAGATACCCAGCTCTGCTATGATTTCGGACATAAAAATACCTGGCTCGGGCCATATGACCAGGGAGATAACCTGACTATGATTATGGAAAACAGCGGTTCTAAGTCCGGCACACCAAACTGGATATTGGCGGCGCTGGCCGGCGGCAGTTTTTATAATGTATATGATTTATGCAGCCCAGACGGAAACGGCTTATATGATAATAAAAATGGGATACCGGTTCCACACGGTGAGTATGTAGAGGATATGCGAAATATCAATCATATGCTTAATAAAATATCCTTTGATCTGGCTACGAAAGTGGCGGATGGAGATGGCGGAAAAAAATTAGTATTTCTCAATCAGTTGGGGAAGAGCACAAGCGCTGAAAAAAAGGTAAGAAATATTGAAGTGAGCTATGTTTCTCCCGAAAAGGGTGTTGGAATCGTGGTAGATCATGGTGAAAAGGAAATTATTCTGGAAAGTACCCGGGATGCGAAGTATACACTGAAAGGACTTGCCGGCTATGGCGTGAGCAGCCTTGAGGAAGGGTATTATGATGAGGAAGGAAACTGGGTAAAGGGAACAGATGAAAAGGCAGAATTCACGATATCCGGAAACGATGTGATCATTGAAATCCCTGCATACTCCTGTATCCGGTTAGTAACAGGCAGTGCCATGGCTCCTGGAGATACATTCTTTGAGGTGGAATCCCTGCCATATAATCTGTCTCCGGACTCAAAACTGGACGGATTCTGGTGGGAAGATAAAGGTGTCAGCGGTAAATGGATGAAGGTTATCCCGAAAGGAATTGGGGACTGGGTTGAATTTGATCTGGATATGCCGGCATCGGATTATGAATATGAAGTGATCGCAGGATACAGATCCGCTAATAATAGAGGCCAGATTCAGCTTGCTGTCAATGGAGAAGAGTGCGGAGATCCTGTCGATATGTATGCCTCTGGAAGTGAATTTACAGAAAAATCTTTCGGAAGCGTAAAGTTTGATTCAGATGGAACAAAGAAAATGCGATTTACGGTAACCGGAAAGAACAGTAAAAGTTCTGGTTATGTAATCGGACTTGACTATATAAGACTGGTTCCGCAGGTACCAGCCGCAGAGCGGACGGCTGTGGTGAATGGAGAGCTCCCGGAACTCCCGAAGACACTGGAGGTGATGGAACAGGGGAAAATAGTAGAAAAGAATGTTGAATGGGATTTGGATCCGGAAGATTTTAAAGAAAATTATTCCGTTGTTACAGTAAATGGAAAAGTAGAAGATTCTGATGTAGTTGCACAGGCAAAGGTAGAGGTAGTTCCGAAGAATCTGGTATATTTTATTGACTGTAATTCAGAAGATTCCGAAAGCTATAAAGCCGTAGAGAAACTGGGGCTGGATCTGCTAAATGATAGGGCAGACCAAAGCTGGAAAAACAGCGATGATAAATGGGGAATTACAGATACATATGACGGAAAAAAGTCAGATGGCGATGGTGATAAATTCCATGATGGCTATTATGGAAAAAACAAAGCAGGAAAAGAGAACGGATACGCTTATAAGCTGACTTTGGAAGCAGGAGAGTATGATATTACTGTTCAGTCCCATGAATGGTGGAACGATTCCCGCAGTTCTAATTTTGAAGCTGTATACGAGGACAAAGACGGTAAGAAGGTCTCAGTGATGATTGCAGAAAACGTGAAGGTGGGTGCAGGAAACAGCATAGATGCGCTGCGGACGGGCCGCCTAACGGTAGACCACGAGACAGAGGTTACTTTAAATATCTATGCAAACAGTGAAAAAGGAGCAGTTATTACATTTCTTGGAGTTGCTTACGCCAATGTGGCGGATAAGACAGATTTAAAGCTGTTGTTGGAAAAAGCTAAGGAGGAAGTACAGAAAACCGGTAGTTATACGGCTGAAAGCATAGAAATACTGAAAAAGGCAATTGACGAAGCCAAAAAGATTATGGATGAGGATCAGACGGACCAGGAGTCGATAGACCTTCGGAAAGCGGAACTGCAAAAAGCGTTGGATGCATTAACGGTACAGGACGCAGAGTATTATACAGATACCATCAAAGTAACAAAAGAACCGGATAAAATGGAGTATGTAACAGGTGAAAAATTCGATCCGGCCGGCATGGAGGTTACTGTATATGAGACTGCAAGTAAGAGCAATGCGGATAGAAAGCGGATACTTTCTCCCGAGGATTATGAAGTGACGCCGAATCGGTTTGATACTGCCGGAGTAAATGAAGTTACGGTAACTTATTCAGGAAAGAATGCGGAAGGTGTAAATGAAGACTTTACTGATTCCTTTTCTGTACGTGTCATAGAATCTGAGGAAGAATTTTATACAACCGGAATCAAAGTTACGAAAAAACCGACCAAAACAGAATATGAAATTGGTGAAGACTTTAATCCGGAAGGTATGGAAGTAGTCGCTTATGAAACAGCGAGTTCCAGCAATGCGATACGCAGAGAAATAGAGCTTTCTCCAGAGGACTATGACATTAGCCAGGAAGAGTTTGATACAGCTGGAACAAAAATGATTACCGTTACCTATCATGCGGAAAATAAAGATGGAGAAGGAGAGGCTTTCAGTGCATCTTTCAGTGTAAAGGTTACAGAGGCTTGGGAAGACTATTATACAACCAGAATCAAGGTGGAAAAGAAGCCTGAAAAGATTGTTTATAAGACTGGTGAGAACTTTGAGCCGGAAGGAATGAAGGTAGTGGCCTATGAGAGAAGGGCAAGCTCCAGTAATGCGGAACGCAGGGAGAGAGTGCTTTCGGAAGACGAGTATGAACTGGACATTCCACCCTTTGATACACAGGGGGCCAAGTCGGTAAAGGTATTGTATTGCAGCGTGGATCAGAAGGGTGAGGAGAAAACTTTCCGTGACAGCTTCACGGTCAGGGTTCTGGGAAACCAGACAGATGATGATAACAGCGACGACGATGATGAGACCACATACAAACATGAGACCACATACAAACCGGATGACAATGTGACAGGAACCTGGCAGGGTGGAAAGAATGAACCATGGAGGTTTAAGAAGAGCAACGGTACCTATGCAACGAATGAATGGGCTAAAATAAACGGAAAATGGTATCATTTTGATACGGAAAGCAATATGCAGACCGGATGGCTGTCTGATCAGAATAAATGGTATTTCCTGGGACCAGATGGTTCCATGTGTGCCGATATCTGGTCAATGGTGAATGGAAAATGGTATTATTTCAATGCAGATGGATCCATGAAGTGTAATGAATGGTTTTTCTACAAGGAGACCTGGTATTATCTGGGCAGTGATGGAGAAATGCTGGTAAGCAACATTACACCAGATGGGTATCAGGTTGATGCAGAGGGCCGGTGGATTGGTTAAAGGGAATACAGAATAGATAATTATTAGAAAAAACAAGCGGTTTTGCATAAATCCGCTTGTTTTTTTGCTTTTTACAGTTGCAAAAGAGTGTTAGTTTTATTGGAGTATTGACACCTTGGTATTTTTTTCGCAGTGAATCAAATCATATATATAGAATCCAAAAATTTTATAAGTCCAATCCGAGAATAATGCTATATTTTTAAGCTGCAATCGGATAAGATTAAATTAGATAAAACTGTTAAGTTCCTATGAGGAGGAGAACATACATGCCAAGAAAAGAAACGAAAATCATGAATAACTGGGAATTTGCACTGGAGAAAGACGGCGAAAAGCATTTCCAGACGGTAGACTTGCCGCATGACTGGGCGATTACGGCCCCGTTTTCCAGGGAGATGGCTGAGGGGGAGGCCCAAGGCTTCCGCGACCGGTGGGGCGTCGGCTGGTACCGGAAGATTCAGGTGCTGGAGGAGAAAAAGTCGAGTTACCGCTATTACCTGTATTTCGGAGGCATCTACGAGGACAGCACGGTATGGGTCAATGATAAAGTGGTGGGCGGACGGAAGTACGGCTATAGCCCGTTTCGCTTGGACATCACGGATTTCGTGCATACCGGAGACAATGAGATTCTGGTGCGGGTGGATAATACGAAGAAGCCCGCGGACCGCTGGTACAGCGGAGCGGGAATCTACCGAACAGTGAAATGGATTGAGATGGAAGAACGCCATCTGGAAGAGAATCAGGTGATCATAAAAACCAGCCTGAAGGGGAAGGTCGGGATCATTGAGGTGAATCCAGGGATCGAGGGGATTGTTCGCGTGACTGTACGCGGCGGGGACGAGACGTATTCCTGCAAGGGCGGTAAATGGCCCCTCACCCTGTGGATTCCCGATGCGAAGCGCTGGTCAGCAAAGGAGCCAAATTTATACGAACTGACTTTGGAATTAATGGACGGGGAGAGGAGCACAGACCGTATTACGCAGAAAGTGGGAATCCGCGAGTTTTCATTTGTCCCCAATCAGGGAATGTTTGTGAATGGAGAACCGGTTGTGTTAAAAGGCGTCTGCATCCATCAGGATGTGGGGTGCCGGGGGAATGCCGCTGTTAAGGAGCTCTGGAGGGCGCGGCTTATGGATTTAAAGGAGTTGGGCTGCAACTGCATTCGGGCAGCCCACCATGTCTACGCGGAGGAATTCTTAGATCTCTGCGACGAGCTGGGGTTTTATGTCTATGAGGAGTGCTTCGACAAATGGACAGGGGGGCTTTATGGGAGATATTTTGAGACAGAGTGGAAGAAGGACGTATCAGCCATGGTGGAGAGAGACCGGAACCGGGCGTGTATCTTCATCTGGGGCGTGGGAAACGAGGTTGAAAACCAGGCCCAGGATTCCATGATCCGAATTTTAAAAATGCTGAAAGGGTATACCGTATCACTGGATTCCTCCAGACCGGTGAGTTACGCGATGAATCCACATTTTAAGAGGGAAAGCAATGTGGATTTGTCAAAAATTAAGGATATTCAGAAGTTTGTAGATGAGGAGGACAATACGGAAATCTATGATATGGAGGAGCGTTTAGACCGGATATCCAGGATTGCGGAGGTGGTGGATATTATTTCCTGTAATTACCAGGAACAATGGTATGAGAGGATCCATGAGCGTTTTCCGGAAAAGCTGATTCTGGGAACAGAGATTTACCAGTTTTTCAAGGGAAATGAGAACCAGATGCAGAATTTTACCGCAGAGAATCCGTCCCTTGTCCCTCTGGAGAAAAATTATGTGATCGGCGGAATCATCTGGACCGGAATCGATTATCTGGGAGAATCTATGGGGTATCCGGCTAAGGGCTGGGGCGGCTCTTTAATCCGTACCAACGGTTCTCGCAGGGCATCCTATTACATAATGCAGAGTTACTGGAGCAGGAAACCCATGGTGTATTTCGCAGTGATGGATTACAGCCTGGAGGATGAAGGGGTGAAGGAACACTGGGATATCCCCATGTATGCAGAACACTGGCATTTTCCGCAGATTCACAGGGCTGTGATTCCGTATATGATTGCCAGTAACTGCGAGGAGGTAAAACTGTTCTTAAATGAAAAGGAGTTCTATCTTCCGAAGCCGGCAGAGTGTCCCAACCGGATGATTACCGGCTTTCTTCCCTATGTCCGCGGACGGGTGAAGGTAGTGGGCTACAACCAGGGGAAAGAGGTGTGCAATCGGGAGGTGGTCACGCCGGAAGCACCGGTACAGCTGAAATTCAAAGAAGGGGAAGTGGTGGAAATCCCGGCGGGAGAGCAGCGGCTTCTGACCGTGGCGGCCTGCGACGAATCAGGAAACCCATATTTCCGTGAAAGCTCTATGGTGACATTTACGGCGGAAGGAGCTGGTGAAATCCTGGCTGTGGATAACGGAAATCTGATGGGGAGTGAACCGTATCATGAAACCATGATTCATATGTTCCAGGGCGAGGCCAGTGTGCTTGTAAGGAGCGGCGAGAGTGGAGAAAGCTTCCGTGTCTTAGCCTGGGCGCCTGGGCTGAAATCTGCGGCTGTCGTCTGCAGGATTATACAGTAAACTGACTTAGGAGAGAATATAATATGAAATATCAGAACCCCATTTTAAAAGGATTTCACCCGGACCCAAGTATCTGTCGAGTTGGTGAAGATTATTATTTGGTCAACAGTTCTTTTGAATATTTTCCAGGAATTCCAGTTTACCATAGCCGGGACCTTGTAAACTGGAAGCAAATCGGAAACTGCATCAGCAGGCCGGAACAGCTGTCGTTAAAACATGCCGGTAATTCAGGAGGGATCTGGGCCCCTGTGATCCGGTATCATGAGGGAGTTTTCTATGTGACGGCCACTGTAGAGAAGTACGGCAATTTTATCATTTCTACACAGGATCCGCGTGAGGGCTGGTCGGATCCTGTGTGGGTGCCGGTGGGGGGGATTGATCCTTCCCTGTATTTTGAGGGGGGAAAGGCGTATTACTGTACAAATCAGAGCGTCCACCCGGGAAAAGAGGAAATTACACTGGAGGAGATTGACGTGACAACCGGGAAGCTGAAAAGCCCCATCACGCCCATCTGGTCAGGGACAGGTGGAGGCCACCTGGAGGGACCTCATATCTATTATAAGGACAGCTGGTATTACCTGATGGCCGCAGAGGGAGGCACCTTTTTCAACCATATGGTGACAATTGCCAGAAGTAAGTCCATCTGGGGAGAGTATGAGGGGTATGAAAACAATCCGATTCTGACCAACCGCCATGATACGGTTAAAGCTGTTCAATGCTCCGGCCATGGGGATCTAATTGAAGATCACCAGGGAAACTGGTGGATGGTTCATTTGGCAGTCAGGACGGCAAGGCGGACCATGAGCCATCTGGGGAGAGAGACATTCCTTACATCTGTTACATGGAAGGATGGCTGGCCATATGTGGGCGGAAATAAGCTGGAGACCATTGAACGGGAAGGGCCGCTTTGGGCCGGACAGGAGCGTGTGCAGCTCTGGAGTGCAGATTTTAGCTCTAAAAACTGGGAGGCGCCTTGGCTTTTTCTGCGGGAACGCAGGGATTCGCTTTTTAAACGGGGAGATGGGAAGCTTTCTCTTATCCCTTCGGTACAGGCTGACGGTACAGATATTGGAAGCACGTTTGCGGCCGTAAGACCATTGGATTTTGAATGTATTGTGGAGACTGAACTTCGGTTCTGTCCGGAGCAGACAGGGGATGAGGCAGGATTGCTAATCTATCTGGAATCCAAATTCCATTACCGTTTTTGTAAAAAAAGGCTAGATGATGGAGTTTTCCTGGTCCTGGAGAAGACCGCAGAGGATTTTAAGCAGACGATCTGTTTTGCGCCGGTGAGGGATGGGAATATCTGGCTCAGGATTGAATGTGACAGGGAACAGTATCATTTTTACTATGCGTTGGAAGGTGGCCCCTTTACATTGGCCGGTACGGCATCCACCAGGTTTTTATCTTGCGAGATTGCAGGAAAATGCTTTACCGGAACCGTGGTGGGACTTTACGCACTGGCCCAAAAGCAGACAAGTGCATATGCGGAGGCTAAAAGTTTTTCTATAGGGCCTGTTGATGCATACAAATAGGTGACGGAATAAGGAGGCAGGAAAAATTGGCGGTATTAACCATAAAAAATGAAAGCTCTATTCATATAGGTATCAGTTGGAAAGAAAATTCTGCTGTCCGCATCGCAGCGGAAAATCTGAAAAACGATTTAAAAAAAGTACTGGGAACGGAAGTAACCCTTGGAGAATTCAAAGGTGGAGAATCAATCCTTGTGGGAACGGCAGGCGTTTCAGCAGAGATAGAAGGTCTCTTTGATGAAAAAAAACTTCAGGATAAAAATGGAAATTTCAGGAAAGAGGCATATATCCGGACGGTATCGAAAGACCGATTAGTGATTGTAGGGACGGACAGGCGGGGAACTATCTATGGAATCTACGATTTATGTGAGGAAATCGGTGTGTCACCCTGGTATTTCTGGGCGGACGTTCCGGTAAAGAAGAAAGAGTGGCTGGTATTTCCAGAGGACTATGAAATTATCGACTATCCTTCCGTGGAATACAGAGGAATATTTATCAATGATGAGGAGGAACTGGAACGCTGGGCGAAGCTTCATATGGAGGAGGACACTATCGGCGTCCATACCTATGAGAAGATCTTTGAACTTCTTCTTCGGCTAAAGGCGAACTATATATGGCCGGCCATGCATGTGAATTCCTTTAACCGCAGGAAGGAAAACGGCGCCCTGGCAGACCGGATGGGGATTGTAGTCGGTACCTCACACTGCGATATGCTGATGCGGAGTAATAACCGGGAATGGCTTCCATGGCTGAAAGAAAAGGGATACGAAGGTGTGAAGTATGACTACACCATTGAGGGCAGAAATCGGGAAATTCTCCATGAATACTGGAGGGAGAGCGTGATCCAGAATCGGGATTTTGAGGTGAGCTATACCCTGGGAATGAGGGGAATCCATGATTCAGGATTTGAGACCAGCAATTTAAATGGCAGAACTGAGGAAGAACTGCGGACTCAGAAGATTGAACTGCTGGAGACAATCATCGCCAGTCAGAATGAAATCCTTAAGGAGGAGCTGGACAAGACACCATTAAAATTGTTCATTCCTTATAAGGAAGTCCTAGAGCTATATGACCATGGCCTGAAGGTACCGGACGATTTTACGATGATCTGGGCGAATGACAACTACGGCTATGTCCGCCGTTATCCTTCAGAAGAAGACCGAAAGAGAGTGGGCGGACATGGAATCTATTATCATAATTCCTACTGGTCCCCGCCTGGAAGGTCCTACTTATTCTTCTGTTCCATCCCTCTTACCCATACGAAGTACGAACTGATGAAAGCATATGACGAAGGGATTCAGAAGTTGTGGATCTTGAATGTGGGAGCGTTAAAGCCTCTTGAAATGGAGGTGGAATTCTTCCTGCGTCTTGCCTGGGAAGCGGGAAGCGCGAAGGGCCGGACTCAGGACGTGGACAGCTATGTAAGCGATTGGATTGACCGGAACTTTACCGGGAAAATTGGAGAGAAAATGGGACCGCTGCTCAACCGGTTTTCCCAGATTGCCAACGTGCGCAAGCTGGAAATGATGGAGGACGATGTATTTTCCCAGACTGCTTATGGTGATGAGGGAGTTATGCGGCTTCATAAACTGCAGGAAATTCTGGATCAGGCAGATGTGGTCTATGAGGGACTTTTGGAGGAGGAAAAAGACGCGTTCTTCCAGTTAGTCCTTCTGCGGATTCATGCCCTTTACCTGACAATGGGCCAATATTATTTCTCTGACAGAAGTACTCTGTGCCACAAACAGGGAAAGCAGCAGGCAGCCGATCTTTATGTGAAGGAGACCAGGGCTTATGAGGACGCCAGGAGGAAACTGCTTCTTTACTACAATGAACGGATCTCGGGCGGAAAATGGAAGGGAATCGTTACGCCGGAAGATTTTCCGCCGCCCAGAACTGCCATGTATCCGGCCTGTACGCCGTCTGTTCATATGGGTGGCAGGAATATGCTGGTTCATATATGGAATAACGGGGAGGAACTCTGTTTTGTGAGGCCAGGAACAAAATGGTTCGAGATTTCCAACGGTGGGGAAGGAAGCTTCGCCTGGCGGGCGGAGACTCCAGACTGGATACAGCTTTCCGAAACATCCGGGGAGATATCCTGTGAGACAAGAATCCTGGTAACGGTAAAGGAAACTCAGGAAGAGAAAACAGGGATTATTCTGATCCGGAACGAGACGGACAATGTGCAGTGTGAAGTACCAGTTCTTGTAAGCCCGGTTCCTGCCGGTTGTGAGAATCCGGAAGAGGCTGGGGTAGTGTCAGTCTCCGTGACAGGACTCCGCGTGGACGGATTCCGGTTGATTTCCTACCTGGGACGGGAAGAGGGAGATTTACTGGAAGGATATAAGGAAGGGGCAGAAGCCTCATTCCCGGTATATTTTAGCAGCGAGGGAGAATTCCTATTAGAAATCCACCGTTTTCCATCTTTGAATTCTACGGGAAGAATCCGCATGGGAGTAAAGATCGACCGTGGGACAGTGTTAACGGTTGAAAGCCTAGCAAATGACGAATGGCGTGATACCTGGACGTATAACTCCACCAATAACGTCGATAAATTGTACTTAAAACTTCCGTATTTAAAAAAAGGCGCGCATCAGGTGACGTTTAAGGTGATTGATCCCTATTTCGCGATTTCGCGGTTTGTGATTTATACGAAAGAAAGAGCGGAGAACAATCTGGGAATTATTTGTGCGGGTCAGGTAAATCGGGAGTTTCCTAGAGAACAGGCGCTTTTGAATAATGGTCGGATCCTTGACTGGTCGGATCGGTTTTACGGAGCCCCTGAATTAAAGCCCAGGAAAGAAATTTATGCGAACCGGGAGGTGACAAGAGACAGTCTTGTAGCGACGGATCATTTTGAAGAACCGGTGGAATATGGGAAGACGAAAAGCCCGAAGGAAGTACTTACCGCTGCTCACAGTTTATTCTGCGAAAAAGACGGCGTGGTAAAGATTGATGCAGTGACTGCATATGAGCAGACGGAATTCGCTTATACGGAGAATGGCCAGTGGCAGTACTGCAGCAGCGAATCCTATGGCAGGAGCGGCCTGGCCATTTATATGAGAAAGCGTGGGCAGCAGTGGAAACAGGAGGAAGAGGCTCCGAATCTGAATTATCAGATCCGGTGTGACGGAGGAACCTATGATTTCTGGGTTCTGCTCCGGATTGATCCGGCTTCCCCTTCCTATCTGGGAGTAGCGGCTGACGGAAACTTTGTGGACCGTACACTTTTATATAACAGCGGAAAAACTTGGAGATATGAGGCGGAACAGGTCTGGAGATGGATTCCTCTTGCGGGTCTGGCACTTTCCGGCGGAAAGCATGTACTCACTCTTGCGGTGCTGGCCTCTGGTGTCAGAATTGATCGGCTGTATCTGACCAGAAAAGGAGACCGACCGCCGGTTGACTGTTCCTGGGAATAAGAAAAACAAAAAAAGTGCACATAACATCCAAGAATTTTTGTATTTTACATAAAAATAAGATAGTACAATAAAAACAGAAAAAGAAAGAGAGGAAAAAGTAATGAGAATGAAAAAAATTATGGCACTTTTTTTGACAGCAGCGATGGCGGCGGGGGTGCTGTCCGGATGCGGCGGCGGGAACTCCCAGACGACCGACAATACAAGTGCTGACGGAACCAGCAGTGTGGAGACCACATCGGCAGTGAAAAACGGGAAGGACGGCAGGACGACGATCCGATTTGCCTGGTGGGGCGGCCAGGAACGGGCCGATTTGACTAATGAAGCAGTGAAATTGTTCATGGAGAAGAACCCGGATATTGAAGTGGAGACAAGCTTTTATCCGTGGGATTCCTACTGGGAAAATTTATCGGTAGCTTCAACGGCTAACAACATTCCTGATGTTTATCAGGGCTACATCGGTTCGGGAGACTTCCAGCAGTTCATGGATGACGGAATCGTGGAACCTTTAGATAGCTATGCAGAGTCCGGCCTGATTGATTTATCTTCCATCTCGGAGAATTTAATTGCTGAAGGCCAGGTGGACGGAAAACTTTACGGGCTGCCATTCGGAGTAAACACCAGAGCAATGTTAGTGGCACCGGACATCTATGAGAAGGCCGGCCTAACAATTCCGGAAAATGGTTATGAGTCCTGGGAAGCATTAGAGGCAGATTTGCCAAAGTTAAAAGAAGCGACAGGCAAATACGCTGCTGCCGATTTTTTGATGATGGAAGGCGATGTGTTTAAATATTACTGCAGACAGCAGGGGGAGAGTGTATATGCACCGGAAGGCGACAGCCTGATTAACTTCTCAAAGGATACATTTAACAACTTTTATGGCATGAAATTAAAGTGGGCTGGTGAGGGTCTCATTCCGCCATATGATGTATCACAGGCAGAGAACGGACCGGAAGATTCTTCAATTGTAAAGGGAGAAACAGCGGTTAATATTATTCCTGCCTCTCAGTATGCAAATTTTGCTAATGCGGCGAACAAGGAGCTTAGGATGATCCTGCTTCCGGGATCTACAAGCGGAAAGGCAACCATGGTTCCGGCTTCCCTTCATTTATGTATGTCCAGCAAGTCTGAGAATAAGGAGGCAGCAGCGAAACTGATTGATTTCCTGATCAATGATGTGGAGGCAAATAAGATCATGAAAGCTGAGCGCGGTATGCCGGCTTCCGATAAAGTGCGTGAGAGCATGGAGAGCACTTTTGATGAAAATCAGAAGAAAGTGTCTGCAATTGTAGACCAGGCTGTAGAGTACAGCTCAGCCAATGATCGGCCGTCTATGGCAGGCAGCAGCAAGATTCAGAAGCTGTTGGCAGAGTACGAAGAGAGAATGATGTATCAGGATATCACGCCAGACGAGGCATATGACGAATTAGTGGAAGCTGCTAAGCTTAATTGATTCCATAGGAGATATGCGGGGGCAGAGCGGCAACGGCCTGCCCCCGTTTGCATGTAAAAACCGGAGGTAAATATGAAAAACAAAAAATTAAGAAAGCGCTGTGAAGGTTATCTCTATGTGGCGCCTTGGTTATTCGGATTTATCGTGCTGACTCTGATCCCATTTCTCTGCCTGATCTATTTCTCCCTTACAGAATATAATATGTTAAGCGTGCCGAAGTGGAACGGAATTCAGAATTATATTGAAATATTCACGAAAGATAAAAAATTCATTGCATCCCTGAAAGTAACCTTTCTCTATGTACTGGTGTCTGTGCCATTAAAGCTTCTGGCAGCTCTTCTGGTTGCGATGCTTTTGAATCAGAAGAGAAGGGGGATTGGAATCTACAGAACCTTATTCTACATTCCCTCTATCATCGGCGGAAGTGTGGCAGTGGCCGTTATGTGGCGAAACTTATTTTCCAGAAGCGGTGCTTTCAATGCTCTGATTACGGCGGTTACTGGAATCAATATGGACATATCCTGGGTGGCGGACCCGAGGACAGCCTTGGGCTCCTTAATCTTAATGGCCATCTGGCAGTTCGGATCTCCGATGTTGATCTTCCTGGCAGGCTTAAAGAATATATCCTCCACCTATTATGAAGCGGCAACGGTGGATGGAGCCAATAAGGTACAGTGCTTTTTCTCCATCACATTGCCGATGCTGTCCCCTATCATCTTCTTTAACCTGATCATGCAGATGATCAACAGCTTCATGACATTTACACAGGGATTGGTTGTCACCAACGGTGGTCCTATGAACCGGACCTTATTCTATCAACTTTATGTGTACCAAAAAGGCTTTGAAGACTTTAATATGGGATATGCGTCAGCCCTGTCGTGCATCATGCTGGTGATTGTGTTGTTTTTTACCGCACTGGTATTCAGAAGTTCGGACGCGTGGGTTTACTATGAGAGCGGAGGGAAAAAATAATGAGAAGAAAAAAACAAATCGGAAACATTGCGTTTCATGTGATCTGCATCTTATTTGCCCTGACCTCCTTATATCCGATTTTGTGGATGATCTCCAGTTCCTTAAAAGAAAGCTCCCAGGTGTTTGTGGACGCGGCCAATTTAATCCCGCATGAGTTTAAAATAGAAAACTATATAAATGGTTGGAGAGGGTTCGGAGGGATATCCTTTGCCTATTTTTTTAAGAATACGTTTATTGTCGTGATTTTGAGCGTTCTTGGGGTTGTTGTTACATGTCCCTTTGTCGCTTATGGGTTTGCAAGGCTGGATTTTCCATTTAAGAATGTATGCTTTATGACCATCTTAATCTCACTGATGCTGCCTGGGCAGGTGGTTATGATCCCTCAGTACATCATGTTTAACAAACTGGGCTGGCTGAATACCTATCTGCCGCTGATCCTGCCGCTGTGGTTTGGAAGCGCGTTTTTTATCTTCCAGCATATGCAGTTTATCCGCTCCATCCCCAATGAACTTGATGAAGCCGCATTTTTAGACGGGGCTAGTAAATTCAAGGTATACACAAATGTAATTCTGCCATTGATCAAACCCTCCCTTGTGACCTCAATCATCTTCCAGTTTTACTGGAAATGGGAGGATTTCTTCGGCCCACTTATTTACTTGACTTCCCCGAAGAAGTATACTGTATCTGTGGCACTGCGGCTGTTCTCTGACCCCACCTCCATGACAGACTGGGGGGCCATGTTCGCAATGGGTATTCTGTCACTGCTTCCGCCGGTTATCTTATTCTTCTGCTTCCAGAAATATATTGTGGAAGGAATCAGTACCAGCGGATTAAAAGGATAATAAAAACGATAAAGCTGCTGTCCCGGAGGGAGTCCCTCCGTCTGGACGACAGCTTTCATCTGCATTTTGGAGAAAACAGGATTTTACAGAAAAAGGGGGATCATCATGAATCTGAAATTGGGAAGTTTTGTACTTGCTGCCACGGTGGCCTTATCAGTAAACGGATGCTGGCAGAAAACAGAGCAAACCGTGGAAGTGGAAGCAGAGATGGTGCCGGTTCTGGACGTATATGCGGGAAAAAATGAGGAAAAAAATTTAAAACTTCTGGTACAGGCGTATGAGAAAGAGAATCAGGATGTATCCATAGAACTTCACTGGATTCCGGACTCAGAGTACAGCCAGCAGATGATGCGTATTAAAAATGGTGAAAGTGAGGCGGACTGTATCTTTTTTCCGGAGGCCGGGGAGGCAGCGATCTGGAAAAATAAGAAGATTTTGAAAAATTTAAGCCCCTGGTATGAGACGAAGAATCAGGTAAATGCTTCTCTGTATGGTGATGTGGAGAAGGACGGCGCTTTGTATATGATCCCCTACCGGGTTGGGAAAATTTGTGTGTATTATAATAAAACTCTTTTTGACAGCCGGGGCGTGGAGTACCCGCAGGAGAACTGGACCTGGGAGGATTACAGAGAAAAGGCAGGAATATTGACAGGCTGGGGAAATAACAAGAAGGTCTACGGAGCACTGGGATTTGAAAATTCCAGCTCGTGGTGGATGCTTCCTGCACGAACGAGAGGAGCTTTCGACCCTTTTAAGGAAGAAGATTTAAAGATGTTCCGCGAGTCGGCGGAGTGGTGCCATGCGTTTATCAGTGAGTCAGCGGAGAAAACTCCCTATATGTCCCGGACAGATGATGACTGGAGCGGCTATCACATCTTATTTGCGGAAGGCAGGCTTGGAATGTATTTTGGGGAAGATGGCGAAGTAAATACCATCAACCAGGAACTGAGGAAAAAAGGCATGAATATCGAATACGATGTGATGGAACTTCCATCCTGGGAGGGAACGGAGAAAGCGGACGTATACAATACCGCGGTGGTAGCCATGGCCGAGGCAACCAAATATCCGGAAGAAACCTATCGTTTTATGAAATTTTGTACAGGAGAAGAAGGCGGTAAGATTCTGGCAAAAAACCGGACTGTTCCATTTTTGCAGTCTCCAGAGGTTTTAAAAATCTATCTCTCCGGCACGCAGATTCCGGAACATGCGGAATATTTCCTGATGGACCAGGCGCCCCGCGGGCTGGCTGTTGGCACACTTCACAATGGGGGAATTGAAGTGATGCGCAGGGAAGTGTCCATGTATTTACTGGGGGAACAGGAGCTGGAGTATACATTTAAGACGATTGAAGAAGAGCTGGCCAAGTTAAGAGTAAGATAGTGCGAGGATGAGGGAGAGAGCATGAAGCAGACAATTACACATCGGTTTTTAAGGTATTTGATTCTGATCATTATCAGCTCCAATCTTCTGGTGGCTATCTTTCTGTACGGAATTATGAGAGAGAATGCCATGAGACAGGCGAGGGATATGAGGCAGAATCTGATGGAATCAAATCTGACCATGATGCAGCAGTATTTTGAAGATGTGGACCGAATCGCGGACGCAATCATCTACAACCGCGACATGATCCGTTTTATGAGAAATGATAAAGACACGGTATCTGATTTAGCGTTACTTCGGGGAATTGAAAGCCAGTACTATTATTCCAATCCGGATCTAGCCCTGAGTTTTTATAAGGCTGGCCACTGGAATGGTGTATATTCCATCGAAAATGAAGAGCGAGCCGTCTACGTTCCGGATTACCGGTATACGGACTGGTATCAGGAAATCATATGGACGAGGGATAAGAAGGTGCTGATGACCGTGAATGCGGAGAATGGTGCCTCTGTCCAGTCCTGTGTCTATAAAATTGAGGATTTATATACACCGGGTGTGGTGGGATATTTAAAAATCGATATAGATATGAATTATCTGAAGAAACGGTTTCTCCACAGCTTCAGCAAGATTGCCGGGGCGACGATTCTGGACGGGGACGGGAATGTTCTTTTCTATGATAAAATTGAGATTAAAATCCCTGCAGAATTAATGACGGAAAATGGGAGCGGAACCTATGAGACAGAGGACTATATTATTACATACGGCACCTCGGAGAGTACCGGCTGGCATCTCTGCCTGGCCAGTTCCAAAGAGGAGATTCTAAAAGGGCAGAACCAGATTATCCCGGTGCTGATCCTGATACTGCTGGTAATTGTTGGATTCACGCTCCTGATTTCCAAACGGTGTTTCTCAATCATTACGGTGAATTTCAAGCGTCTGGCGGAAGGCATGGAACAGGTAAAACGCGGAGACTTAACCACCAGGGTTAAGCCTGATACAGAAGACGAAATCAACATTTTGATCCGGGAATTCAACGATATGATGAGACGGATCAACGAGCTGATGAGGCGTGTGGAGTCCGAGCAGCTTCTGGTAAAGGAGGCAGAAATCAAGGCGCTCCAGCAGCAGATCAACCCTCATTTTATCTATAATATTTTGGAAACCATTATGGGACTTGCAAGCGAGGGAATGGATGATGCGGTTATTGAGGTCAGTACCTGCTTAAGTGAGATGCTGCGTTACAATACAAGATTTGAAAATGTGACTGTAGTTGAAAAAGAACTGGAACAGATTAAAAACTATGTGACAGTGATCAAAATAAGGTTCGAGGACCGGTTCGAAGTGTATTACGATGTGGATGAAGAATGCTTAAACTGCAGGATTCTAAAATTCACCCTGCAGCCGCTGTTAGAGAATGCCATTTCCCACGGTCTTGCTGAGACGGATTCAGGCGGGATGCTTCGGATACGGATTAAAAAGGAAGAGAATATGGTTTCAATCATGATATTCGACAACGGAATAGGAATCCCGGAGGAGAAACTGAAGGAGCTGAACGAAAGGTTGAAAGTGACAGGAGAACGCCCACTCGAATTTATCGAGCAGTACAAGAGCCTTGGAATTTTAAACGTTCATCTGCGGTCGAAACTTTTCTACGGAGATACTTATTCTATAGAGATATTCAGCAGGGAAGAAAAGGGTACCTGTATTGTTATGAAGATTCCTTTTGTCTGCATAAATACAAGACAGAAGGAAAACAGCATAATACTTGAGGGAGGAGAGAGTTATGTACAAGGTGATGATTGTTGACGATGAAAAATTTATCAGAAAAAGCATCCGGAACAGGATTGACTGGGAGAGATTCGGTATCACAGAGATTGAGGAGGCAGCAAACGGCCAGGAGGCGCTGGCGCTCCAGGAATCTTTCCGCCCGACTATCGTACTGGTGGACATCCGGATGCCGAAGATGGATGGGCTGGCATTTATTACGGAGTCGAAAAAACGATATCCGGGCATCAATTATATCATCATGAGTGCATACAGCGATTTTTCTTATGCGAAGACGGCCATTCAGCTGGGAGTGGAAGCATATCTGCTGAAACCCGTGAATAAAGAGGAACTGGAAAAAATGCTGGGCCAGCTGCTTCATAAGGCCAATGAGGAGAAGCTGGACAGAATGTTACGGAGTATCTCTGTAAAGGAACCGGAGAAGAATGTGATCTTTCAGTACCGGTATGTGACGGCACTGGCTATCTATGCGCCATCAGACGAGGAGAATGGGGTGGAGATCAGGATGAAGGTAGAGGATCATTTGTCACAGTACAGTGACTGCTCTGCCTATTATCTGCGGGACTGTTCCAGGAGCAGTTGTTTTATGTTTCTGATTAACACTGAGACGCAGAGTCAGGATATTGCGAAAAAGTGCGGCAGCGATCTTCTGGAACTCATGGGGGATCAAAAGATGCGGGCGGCGGTTTCAACCGTGTTCGAGCGTGGAGAGTTCAAGGTCGCGGTTGCCCAGAGCCTCTGTTTTCTAAAGCGGAAAATGTTCTGTCCCCAGAAAAAAATTATTTCCTATTCTTCCTGTGAGAACAGGGATTCATCGGAAAAAGCAGAAAAGAAACGGAAAATGAGAGGAAAACTGGGGCAGCTTTACAGTCTGATACGAAAGGAGGAATTTGACCGCCTGGAGGGAGAACTTTTGGGAATTATTAATGAGCTGATCTCGGAGACGAACTCCATTACTTTAATTGAAGACGGAGTAGGAGAACTCCTGGTTCTATTGGGGCATTTGCCCAGGGAGGCGGGCGGAGACATGGATTTTGAGATACTGTTCCATGATTTAAAAAGCCGGGATTATCTGCTCGTTTACCAGACCTCTGATGAGTTAAAAGATAGTTTGAAAAAGATCGTCAGCCGTCTGCTGGACGGAGTCCGCAATAAGGAGTCAGCGGATGTAATTATCAGCATCAGAGAATATATCGAAAAAAATTATGACGACTCTTTAAATGTAGCGGATTTGGCCCGTAAATACGGTTTGAATGTAAGCTATTTATCGACACTGTTTAAGGAACGGACCGGAATCAATATCACCTCTTATATTGAAGGAATCCGCATGGAAAAGGCAATGAATCTGTTAAGGGAAACGAATTGGAAAGTAACAGAGGTGGCTTTTCATGTGGGGTATTCCAATTCTGGCTATTTTTCAAGAGTATTTAAAAAGTATACTGGAGTCACGCCGGGAGAATACGGGGAAATGGAGAAAAAGAGACGGAAGACTCCAGGAATATCTTTAGAAGAAAGAGGAGGAAAGACAGTATGAATCAGATAAAGGAACTTCACAGTTTCACGACAGAGAATTCAATTACTCTTTATTGGGACAAACCGGAGGGGCTGGAAGGAGGCGTACAATATCAGGTGTTTTTGAACCGGAAGCAGGCAGATACGGTGGACCGGACACACTGTGAACTAGAAGATCTGGAGCCAGATACGGAATACAGGCTTAAAGTAAAAACGGACAGTGAGAAAGGTCGGGCAGTGTCGGATGAAATTATGGTAAAAACAGGGAAAAAGAAGGTTCTACTGGATATTACGAGAGGACCATATCACGCTGTGGGGGATGGAAAAACTTTAAATACAGCGGTGATCCAACGTGCGATTGACGATTGCATGGACGAAGAGGCGGTCTATCTTCCAAAGGGAGTATTCTTAACTGGGGCGCTGCGGCTGCATAGCGATATGGAACTGTATTTGGAGGAAGGCGCGGTTCTTCAGGGAACGGACCAGGTGGAAGATTATCTTCCCAGAATCTGGAGCCGTTTTGAAGGGATTGAGCAGGAATGCTATAGCAGCGTTTTAAATCTGGGGAGTCTGGAACATCAAGGGGATTATAACTGTCGAAATGTGGTAATACGCGGAAAAGGAACTATCGCAAGCGGAGGGAGAAGCCTGGCAGAGAAGGTGATTGCGTCTGAAACGGAGCATTTAAAGGATTATTTACTTTCCCTTGGGGAGCAGATTAGGGAATGCGAGAAGCCGGAGACGATTCCAGGAAGGGTGAGGCCGAGACTGATCAATATGAGCAACTGCCAGAATATTACCATGTCAGGATTGAAGTTAAAAGATGGCGCAAGCTGGAATGTCCATATGATCTACTCTGACGGCATTGTGACCAATAACTGCACATTTTATTCGGAGGGAATCTGGAACGGGGACGGCTGGGATCCAGATTCTTCCACCAACTGTACGATCTTTGGATGTACATTTAATACCGGGGATGATTCCATAGCCATTAAATCGGGCAAGAATCCGGAGGGAAACGAAATTAGCAGGCCCAGTGAGCATATCCGGATTTTTGACTGTAAATGTGCCATGGGACACGGGATTACCATTGGCAGCGAGATGTCGGGAGGAATTAACGACGTGCAGATTTGGGACTGCGATATCAGCAGTTCCCGGCATGGGATTGAAATCAAAGGAACAAAGAAACGTGGCGGATATGTGAAAAATGTAAAAGTTAGAGACAGCCGGACAGCCAGAATCCTGTTCCATTCGGTTGGATATAATGATGACGGGGCCGGTGCTCCGAAACCGCCGGTTTTCGAGAAATGCATCTTTGAGAATATAGATGTGACGGGAATGAGTCTGAGCAAACAGAGAGAATGGATTCCCTGCGATGCCATTGAACTGTGTGGATTTGATGAAGAAGGCTATGAGCTTAGAGAAATCGAATTTAAGGATATCAGACTGGGGAGGCCGGGAGAGAATCGTAAGCATATAATTACTCTGCAGATGTGCGAGGGAATCAGTTTTTCTAATGTTTCAGCGGCAGGATTTTTGAAAAGGTGAGGAAAGTAATTATGAACAGGACATTGGGCCTATAATGTAGGAATGCTGAAGAGAGTAGGTGTCCTGAGGATATCGGTACTTATATGTGGAATAGAGGGTATACCATGTGGATTATGATATACATACTGTGGTGGACTTTACTGTGGAGGAGACAGCACCGGTAATGCGTTCTGTGTGGACACTGGTATATCATGAAGAATGGGCAACTCCGTCCGTTAGGCATATGAATCAGAGAATAAAACATTGTCAGTGAAAAAAATACGCAGGCCCCATAAGATGGATTAAAGAAGATAATAGTTGTTAATTTAAAAAGCAGGCTGATATTTTCTTTCAGCCTGCCTTTTTAAAGATATCTTTGCTTTATTATATTCAATTATTCCGCTTTATTCTTTTAATCCCTATCAAAGATACCCCCAGCAGATAAACCACGCATATCACAAAGAAGATTGCGGCATTCTGTCCAAGTACGTCCTCCGATTTGTTGGAGTTCATACCTAAAAGCATCTGGGAATAGGGCCAGAGGAGACCGGCCCTGGTATTGGCGGCAATCATGCCCGTAACGCCACCCACCAATCCGATAGCAATGGGAGTGGCAAAATTCCGTATTTCAGTGGCAGCCAGAAACTGCAGGGCTGCGATTACAAAGGCGCCGGCAAGTCCGCGGATCATCCAGAAACAGAGGTCGGCTGGCGGCAGGCCCGGCAGGCCGATAAGCTTCCCGGAGGCAATAAAGAGCAGGGCAAACCATATCTGGGTCATAGCAGAGATGGCGCATACCAGGATGAACTTGGATAAGTAGATGGTGTGATACGGGATCGGGCGGGCGAACAGGGTATTCCGGCAGCTGTTGAAATTCTCGTATCTCCACAAAAATGCGCAGTATGCTCCGATTAAAGGAGCGAAGAAGAAGGTGGCATAGAATAAGGTCACCTGGGTCCAGTAGGAGTACCAGCCGGATTTCAAAATCTCCAGGTTGGACAGGTAATTCCCCGCTCCGAGTAAAATTGGTATGACGGGAATCAATAGAAAGGCCGGCCATATCAGGGTCCCCTTGCATTTCATGCGTTCGCAGATTATTGCTTTTACGATCATCAGATTTTCCTCCTTATATGGTTTCGCGGACCGTTTCTAAAAAATGTTTCTGTCCATGGCGGTACAGGATGATAATTGCGGCAGTCAGGACGGCCATCCAAAGAAACGGATACATATCCCAGTAATAGGTGGTGTACCGTGTTGTTTCATCATAGTTATACCCTGCATTACACAGTGATGCATAGTAGCCCCATGGAATCAGATATCGCAGCGGCCACCGGTTCAAGAACCAGGAAAACAGTCCGGTAAACGTGCCTCCTATGCTTATAAAGATAGGCGTCAGCTGATTGGTAAATTTGAGGGAAAGGTTCAGCTGAAGGATAAAGATGCAGAGAGAGGTCAGGAATATCGTTGTAAAGTATCCCGGCAGACGGGACACGACGCCCGCGCCATATGGCTGTGAAATGATCCAGAACAGAACCGTCTGCATCAGGGTGAACAGGAGAATATAAAAACTGCCTGCCATCACTTTTCCACGGTAGATATGTTCCGGTTTCTGCATGGTACAGAGCCATTTGTAGGTATTCCCCATCTGTTCCATATCGCACATCCGGCTGGCCAGGGCCGCCATGACAATGGGACACAGGATCGTGTTCATCAGAAGTAGGTTGGTGAATACCATGGCGCTCACATCATTCAGACGGGAGACGTCCAGGTCATCAATGCACCAGTATGTCCAGGCCGTGATGAGGACAAATACCATCAGGAACAGAATTGGGATGTGGCGGCGGCGCAGTTTGCGCATTTCCAGGGCAAATTCTGTCTTTTTACTCATAGTCCCGCCTCCTTTACCATGCCAAGATAGATATCCTCAAGGTTCTGCCGCTTTTCCTCCGCCCGGTACAGTTCAATTCCGTGGTTTATAAGGGTGCGGATCACCTGTGCCAGTATCCGGTCCGGAAGGAAGGGAAGACGGATGCCGTTGTCGGTGAAATAACAGAAGCTGTCCGGAGAAATGGTATCCTTTCTTTCACAAAACAGGTTGGAGAGATCTTCATTTTCCCGCAGCAGGGAGGCGGCGCCTGTGTCATCCGAGGTGCGCAGGTAAATCTGGCTTGTGCTGCGTGCCTGGAGCATGGCAATAGTATCCTGGAATATCAGCTGCCCTCCTGATATGATACCGATGTGATCGGCGGTCTGTTCCATTTCCGACAAAAGGTGGCTGGACACCATCACCGTCATTCCGAACTGTTTCGGGAGGCTCTTAATCAGTTCCCGCATCTCATGGATACCGGCTGGGTCCAGTCCATTGGTAGGCTCATCTAAAAGCACCAGTTTGGGAGCGCCTAAGAGGGCATTTGCCAGGCCAAGGCGCTGCTTCATACCCAGAGAGTAATGCGCGGTCCGTTTCTTTTTCTGCCCATCCAGGCGCACGATGGACAGGACCCGGTCAATTTCCGTGTAAGGAAGCCCCCTCAGCATGCAGCTGATCTGAAGGTTTTCATATGCGGTGAGATTGCCATAATAAGAGGGGTTCTCAATCAGGGAACCCACCTGCTTCAGGATGGAGATGCGGCTGCGGTCATTCAGCTCTGTTCCGCCAATGCGGATACTCCCGCCGTCCCGGCTGATTAATCCCAGAAGCATTTTCATGGTGGTGCTTTTGCCTGCGCCGTTGGGGCCTAGAAAACCATAGATGGCGCCCTCCGGAATGCGAAGGTCCAGATGGTCCACGGCGGGAGTACCCCGGTAGGTTTTTGTAAGCTGGCTGGTTTCGATGCTATATTGTGCCATTTTGTTATCCTCCTTGTCAGTCGAGCGGCATAATGTGCAGAACATCTTCTGTTTTCTCCGCCGCCGCTTTCTATCGAATTCAGAATAGCGTAATATCCTTATGCCTTCCTTTCTCCAACCTTAAATTTACCTTAAATGATTTAAAAAGTGATTCCCTGTCACGGTAAATCGGCTATAATAAAACCAAAAGGCAGGTGATTGGAATGAAGCTTACGGAAGCACGTATTTTAGTGGTGGATGACAACCAGGAGCTATGCAGTCTGGTGGAAAATATTTGCAGGCAGGAGGGTTTTTCCCATGTGGAGACAGCTTTTTCCTGCAGGGAGGCAGAGAGTAGGATAAAAAGCGGCGATGTGGACTTCCTGATTCTGGATGTCAATCTGCCGTTTGAGGACGGGTTTTCTTTCTTACAGCGGATCAAGACCGTGCTGGAAAATCAGCGGATCCCGGTTCTGTTCCTGTCCGCGCGGGATCAGGATGAGGACCGGCTCCAGGGACTCGATTTGGGGGCGGATGACTACATGACGAAACCATTCCTTCCAAGGGAGCTTGTACTGCGTATCTCAGCGATCTTAAAACGGACCTACCGGCTGGAGGAGCAGCCAGAGTGTTACCGGCTAGGTAATCGGGAGGTGGACCTGTCTGCAGGGGTGGTGAGGGTTCTGGACGGATCGGGGAGGACCATCTCTCTGACGAATAAAGAGTACCAGCTTCTGAAACTGTTCATGGAAAACCGGGGAAGGATACTGACATTTGATGTCCTGTCGGAGTCGGTCTGGGGAGAGAATTATATTGATTATGAGAATACATTGATGGTACATATCCGCAAACTGCGGGAAAAGATAGAGGAGAAGCCATCGGAACCGGCGTTTTTAATTACGGTGAAAGGATTAGGGTATCGGATGAACAGATGAAAAGCCTGATGAGGATTTATTTTAATTATATTGCTACGGCACTGGCGATCATTTTTATGTTTGTTTTAATGCAGTTTGTATTGCTGGCTGTCATTACCTCAAAGCTTTATGATAATGACAGCGGCGGAAAGAGGGATTCCATCGCCCGGATATATGAGGCGGTAGATGAAGATGGGCAGGAGGCGGCCGCCTGTCTCCAGGAGATGGGGGCTTCCTTTGCCATGCTTTTGGATGATGCAGGAACTCCGGTCTGGAGCTATCAGCTGCCGGAGCAGTTAAACCACACATACACAACCTCCCAGGTGGCCTCTTTTACACGCTGGTATCTGGAGGATTATCCGGTTTATGTATGGGGCGGTGAAAAGGGACTTCTGGTGGTTGGCTATCCGAAAGGAAGCATATGGAATTATGCGGTCCATCAGGATATGGATAAGCTAAAGGCGGTTTTTACATTCCTGTCGTTGAGCTTTACCAGTACGTTGGCAGCGGCAGTCCTGATTCTATTGGTATCCGGATTCCGCTATTACAGAAGGATGCGGATGATCGCGGATTCGATTGGAAAGCTGGCGTCAGGAGGGAGCGTCCATCTGGCGGAAACAGGGAATGTGAAGGAGATTGCCTATACCATCAACCGGACCTCCGACCGTCTGACAACACAGCGGGAACAGCTGGAGAAACGGGATGAGGCGCGCACGGAGTGGATTAGCGGGGTATCCCATGATATACGGACCCCACTGTCCCTGGTTATGGGATATGCAGATATGATAGAGCGTCAATTGGATACAGATCCCAAAATCCGGGAAAAGGCCGGCTTAATCCGTGCACAGAGCGTCCGAATCCGGAATCTGATCGAGGATTTGAACCTTGCATCCAAGCTGGAGTATAATGTGCAGCCGCTGCGAAAGAAAAGGGTCTTTCTGGCAGCAATCCTGCGCAGGGTCGCTGCAGATGTACTGAATTCCCTGGAAGATGCAGAGTATTATCCGCTGTCCATCTGTATTGAGCCTGAATTTGAGGCATTCTCGTTTGAAGCGGATGAACAGCTCCTGTTCCGGGCATTCCAAAACATACTTGGTAATTCAATCCGCCATAATGAAGACGGATGCAGCCTTGGGGTGCGTGCCTGGCTGGAAGACGGCTGCCCTCATGTGGTATTTTATGACAGCGGCAGAGGCATTCCGCCGTCTATCTGCCGTTTTTTAAATGAGGGACAGATGCCTGACGGGGATGTACACCTGATGGGACTGCGGATTGTGCGGCAGATTATCATGGCCCATGAGGGAACGATTTCTATCAAGGAGGGTGGACAGGAAATTGAGGTCAGGTTCCAACCGGTTATGAAAGAGAGGGATTGACATGGTACCGGAAGATATGGCGATTTAAGTCAAATAACAATAAACAGCAGGTATTCAGTAACTTGGAAACCTGCTGTTTGACGCAGAACGGTCTACTGATTTTTTCACTTCCCAGCATATTGTACCCATTTGTCAATCATCTATTTTATCCTATGCGTGGTACTTTGAACGGATATCAATTTGCCCGTCACGCTTATCTTTCAATGAATGCTATAAGTTTTTTTAAATATTTGCCGCTGCCTCCTTTAAGTATGTTTTTCATAATAGCAGTAAGTGAAAATCTCTGCAAACATGGAAATGGTATATGCAAATGCAAGTCCGACTCCCATACCGATAAATGCTTTTTCTCCTGATATTTTTCCCATAATAAGAAATGTAAGCATTAGTCCGAAACAAATCTACTGTGTTAACCGAAAGGATTGACTTTTTGTCTTCAGTTCAATCAGCTGGTTGCGCTCATCCATTTCTTCTAATTTATCTTCTTTTGACAGATTACGTGAAACGCTGCGTATAGTCAATTCACCCCCGATGAACATAAGAGCCAGAATTAATATCATACCGCTTATATCAAAACCAGCATTAATACAGGCTATTACATTCAATAGGCGCGTTCCGGGAAAATCGGTATCCGATTTCCCATACATTTTTATATATCCTTTTCCTTCCGATGTTAGTATTCTATGGTAAGGACTGTTCCTGTGCTAACCAGAATGTCGGGATATGCATCGGACATGATGTATCCTATAAGTTAAAATAGTTTTTGGCATTGTAATAACAGATGTCTTCTGTCAGCTTGCCAAGATAGGCCATGTCCTTCGGGTATTCTCCATTCTCCACCCAGGTACCCAGCTTGCTGCACAGGATACGTCGGAAGTATTCATGCCGCGGGAAGGAGAGGAAGCTTCTTGAGTCGGTAAGCATTCCTACAAAGCGGGAGATAAGCCCAACGTCGGACAGAGCGTCCATCTGGCGTTCCATCCCACGCTTATGGTCACAGAACCACCAGGCGCTACCAAGTTGAATCTTTCCCCTGATACCGGTGCTGTTCCCCTGATAATTCCCGGCCATGGCGGCAAGCATGTCCACATCCTTCGAATTCAGATAATAGAGGATTGTTTTGGGCAGCTCGTCAGTAGAATCCATGGCGTTCAATAGCGCGGAGAGCTGTGGAGCATAATTAAAATCATTCAGACTATCAAAGCCTGTATCCGCAACCAGTTTTTCAAACATTCTGGAAGAATTGTTGCGGAGCGCGCCGATATGAAGCTGCATGACAAGTCCTCTCCGGGCATATTCCCGTCCAAGCTCTGTCAGTAAAAATCCCCGGTACATGGCTGCTTCCTCGGAAGAAAGGGAAACGCCAGTGAGTCTCTTCTGATATAGCCCATTGGCTGTCTCGTAGGAAGCCGGAAGATAGAAGCTATTCTCCAGACTGTGATCGGTCACCCGGCAGCCTGCGCTGATGAAGAAGTCCAGCCTCTTCTTTAACGCTTCGGTCAGCCCGTCCAGTGAAGACACGTCTGACTGTGATACGGAACCAAGGCAGGCCACATAGGACGGAAAATTATCCTTTTCAATATCCAGGGCATTTCCAGGGCGGAAGGTGGGCAGCACCTGGAAATCTGACTGCTCCTGGGCAAGCTTCTTGTGCCAGATTAAGTCATCAACAGGGTCATCCGTGGTACAGAGGACTTTCACATTCTGCATGTTCAGAAGATTGCGGACAGAGTATTGTGGTGACCTTAGCTTCCGGTTACAGATATCCCAGATGTCTTTTGCCGTATCGGGAGACAGTGTTTCATCAATGTCAAAATACCGCTTTAACTCCAGATGGGTCCAGTGGTATAAAGGATTACCGATACAATTCTGTACGGTATCCGCCCAAGCAAGAAACTTCTCATAAGGCTGTCCGCCGCCAGTAATCAACTGTTCCGGTATACCGTTGGCACGCATGGCGCGCCACTTATAATGATCGCCTCCGAGCCATACCTGGGCGATGTTGTCATAGCATCTGTCTTCGTAAATTTCCTGCGGATTCAGATGGTTGTGAAAATCAATGATGGGCATCTTGCGCGCATGGCCGGAAAACAATTCCCTGGCCGTATTGGTCTGTAATAAAAAGTCGTCGTTAATAAATGGTTTCATCGTAAAGGTTCCCTTCCGGACTATATAAAATGTTATATATATTTTTCAAGTGTTGCCCTCACCGCACCGCATCCGGCTGTCATTTCCCGGAAATAGCGGCATACAAGGGGAGCCAGTCCCACTTTATAAAGATTGACGCCGAAGATAGTGCTGTTTTCAAGAATCGGCTTTGGCAGTGCATCGTCTACGGCATCGCCTAGCTTTATACCGGATATATAGGGCCGCAGAGTGTCAAGCATAGGATCCGGACTTAGAGTAAACGGATTGCCTTGATCATCTACACCCATCAGATACCGGAGCCATCCGGCAAATACAAGCGGGATAAATTTCAAGTCAGAAGTAGAAAGTGTATCGGACGCTTCGTATGCTTTGATTGTCTCGCCAAACCGGATTGCCAGCTTCTGAGAGGTATCGGTGGCGATACGTTGCGGGGTGTCCGGCATGAACGAATTCGGTATGCGGACATTGAGTACCGTATCTATAAATTCTTTCGGGTCCAGGATACCGGGATTGATGACCACCGGGAGTCCTTCAGTATAGCCGATTTCTTTTACTAGCTTTTTCAATGTAACATCCTGCATTTCTTTCGATATCAGGTCATAACCAAGGAGGCAGCCAAATATAGCGAGAGCGGTATGAAGCGGATTTAAGCAGGTGCAGACTTTCATCTTTTCTACTTTATCCACAGTCTCGCGTGTGGTAAAAATCAGGCCGCCTCTTTCAAGCTGGGGCCTCCCGTTTGGAAATACATCCTCAATAACAAGATACTGGCATTCTTCTGCATTTACAAAGGGTGCAACATATGTATTTTTGGAGGTGACTACCGGGTCTAATTCCTCTACGCCGTCTTTTTTCAGAAGTTCCTCTACAGACGGGTCCGGTCTTGGAGTAATCTTGTCAATCATGGACCATGGGAAGGATACTTTTGCGGGATTTTCGATATATTCCACGAAGGAAGCGGCTGTCAGACCTGTTTCGGACCATTTTGCGGCGAATGTGTGGACTGCGTCAAACAATTTGCTGCCGTTGTGGGAACAGTTATCCATGCTTACCATGGCAATCGGTTTCTCACCGGACTGGAATCTTGTGTAGAGAAGACTTACTACCTTACCGATGTAGCTCTGCGGCTTCTCCGGGCCATTCTTCATATCATCTGCAACAGAGGGGAGAAGTTCGCCTTTGCCATTTACAAGGCTATAGCCTTTTTCAGTGATGGTGAAGCTGGCTATCTGTAAAGAGTCCTTCTGGAAAATCTCACGAAGGCGGGTGAAATCAGCATCATTTTCAGAGTCAACAGTGAGTGACTCTACCACGCTGCCCACAATGGTTTTCTCCACAGAGCCGTCTGCCTTTAAGGTTACCAGGATATTGTAGTCATCATGAGGGTGGTTCATTTTTTCGATAATCTCATAGTCAAAGCCTTCGGCGACTACCAGTCCGCGGTCTAAAACACCTTCGTTCAAAAGATCCTGCACGACCTTTGCCTGGAAGGCACGGAAGATGTTGCCCGCACCGAAGTGAACCCAGAAGGGGTTCTGTCTGGTCTTCTCAGATACGGCTGCCCTATCGAATCCCGGAAGAGAATAACCCTTGTCTTCCCACTGCTTTTTGTTTGCTAAACCCTGTTCATTTACCTGCATGACTTATCTGCCCCTTTCACAATTGCTTCCCATAAACCGTTTAAATAAGTTGCGCCGAGCGCTCTGTCGTAAAGACCATATCCGGGCATCGCCACCTCATCCCAGATCATACGCCCGTGGTCAGGGCGTATCGGTCCCTCAAATCCAATGTCATAGAGCGCTTTCATGATTTCGTACATATCAAAGGTTCCGTCAGAAGAAAGATGTGCGGATTCCTCAAAATCTGTCGGAGAATTGAACTTTAAGTTGCGGACATGGGCAAAATGGATCCTGCCCTTTAAGGAGCGAATCATATCCGGCAGATCATTTTCCAGATTTGTACCGTAGGAGCCGGAGCAGAAGGTCACGCCGTTGTGCGGATTGTCCACCATCTCCATCATGCGCAGGATGTTCTCCTTGTTGATGATGATACGCGGAAGTCCGAATACACTCCAGGCCGGGTCATCCGGGTGAATTGCCATATTGATATCGTATTTGTTGCAGACCGGCATGATACGCTTCAGAAAGTATTTCAGATTGGCAAATAATTTTTCATCGTTAATGTCCTCGTACATGGCGAAAAGATCCTTGATTTTAGCCATACGCTCCGGCTCCCAGCCCGGCATGATGGTGCCGTTTGTATCGCCTGCGATAGACTCAAACATATTTTCAGGGTCAAGTGCGTCAACCGCCTCCTGAGTGTATGCAAGTACGGTGGAGCCATCTGGGCGTACACGCGCCAGTTCGGTTCTGGTCCAATCAAATACCGGCATGAAGTTGTAGCATACAAGATGGATGTCCTCTTTTCCAAGATTCTCAAGTGTCTCAATGTAATTGTCAATATAAGTATCACGGTCGGCGGATCCTGTCTTGATGGCATCGTGTATGTTGACGCTCTCAATGCCGGATACGTGAAGGCCGGAGGCAGCCACCTCATCTTTCATGGCACGGATGCGTTCCCGGCTCCATACCTCCCCCGGGGCGGTGTCATACAATGTAGTGATAACTCCTGTGACTCCGGGAATCTGGCGGATTTGTTTTAAGGTAACAGTATCAAATTTTGAACCATACCATCTGAGTGTCATTTCCATAGTGTTCTTTTCCTTTCTTTTTGTAAATTAATATTTAACTATGAAATACATTATAGACATTCAGGGAAAAAATCCAATTGTCAGGAGTGCTGTGTGTATTGCAAGGGTTGCGGTCTGGTGTTAAGATAAAAGAGGAGGAATAAGATGAAGAAAAATTTGCAGACAAAATTCAGTACCCGGCAGTATATGCTGTCGGAGGACTTTGAAATCTATTATTATAAAGAACATTATCTGTCGAAGGTAGAACTGCACACTCACGACTATTATGAGTTTTATTTTTTCTTAGAGGGAAATATTTCGATGAAAATCGAAGAGAAGCAATATCCATTGCAGTATGGGGATCTGGTATTAATTCCGCCGGAGATCAGGCACCGCGCCGTCGTCCATGATGAAGAAACGCCATACCGGCGCTTTGTGTTCTGGATCAGCCGGGAATACTGTAACCAGCTTGTGGAGCTGTGCCGGGACTATGGATATCTGATGCAGTATGTGACAGTCAGAAAGGAGTATATCTTTCACAATGACGTGATTGCATTCAATACGATTCAGTCGAAGGTCTTTCATCTGATTGAGGAAATCCACTCACAGCGTTTCGGGAAAACGGCAAAGATACCGCTGTGTGTCAATGATTTGATCCTGCATTTGAACCGGGTCGTTTATGAGCAGAATCACCCGAAGAGTCCTAAGGAAGAGCGTGATCTGTATGAGAAGCTTATCGATTATATAGAAGAGCATCTGGATGAGGAGCTGACACTGGAGCGTCTGGCGAGAGAGTTCTATGTGAACAAATATCATATTTCCCATGCGTTTAAAGACAATATGGGTCTGTCCGTCCACCAGTACATCACAAAGAAGCGGGTGGCGGCGTGCAGGGAAGCGCTCCTGAATCATGTGAAGATAAGCGAGGTGTATCCGATGTTCGGGTTTCAGGATTACTCCGGCTTTTACCGGGCATTTAAGAAAGAGTATGGAATCTCCCCGCAAGAGTACAGGGAAACCAAAAAAAGCAAGGCATTTTCCATAATCACATCCGTCCCGTCAAATGACTGAACATGCGAAAGATTAACGGCATAGCTTCTGTGTACCCGGCAAAACAGGAGGGAAGGCATCTGCTCAAGGTATTTCTGCAGTGTGCCTCGTACCAGATAGGATTGCCGGGTTGAACGTATTCGCAGGTAAACATTTTCGCTTTTTATATAGCAGATGTCCTGATAGGAGACGTAAATCTCCTGCCCATCCTGGCAGATTGCTATTTTCCGGTTCCGTATCTGCATGGTTTCCACGGCTTTCAAAGCCTCCACCATTTTTTTACGGTCCAGCGGCTTTGTCAAGAAGCGGAAAGCGGATATTTCGTAGCCTTCCGGGGCAAATTCGCTGTGGCTGGTAAGAAGGATGATGGGGATATTCAGGTTCATGCCCTGTATCAGGCGGGAGGCGGTGATTCCATCCAGTCCCTCCAGCTCAATATCCATAAAAATACACAGAAAGTTGTCAGGATCCTTTCGCAGAGCCTCAATCAGCTGTTCAGCATGGGAAAAAGTTACTGGGAGAATGTCTAGGCTATGATAGTAATGGTTTACTTCCGCCTGCATCTGCTTACAGACATGCGGTTCGTCATCACAGATTCCTATTTTCATGGTATCACCTCCTGAAACTTATATATCAGATTAGATTCAACTGAAATAATCAATCCGGCAGTTTTTTGCCGGAATAAGGGCTGGTATAATCTGGAGGGCAAAGATGTATTTCACTCCATGTCATCATCTGATTTAAAACAGGTATAAAACTTTTTCCTAATTCTGTCAATGTATATTCTACTTTTGGCGGGATTTCTTTATAGATCTCACGGTGCAGAAAACCGTCTTGTTCCAGTTCCCGGAGCTGTTTGGTCAGCGTGGATTGCGTGATGCCGTCCAGCCGGCGCATCAGTTCCCCAAATCTCTGTACTTTGTAAAACGCGACATACCAAAGAATCAGAATTTTCCATTTACCACTTAATACGGCCTGAAGGCTGCTCATAGGAACACAGCGGGCCATCGCGTCTTTTGTCTGGAATTTATTGTCTGCCATTCTACCGACCCTCCTTATCTCATCCGGATTATACCCTGAAAAAAGAAGAAAATCAATGTACGGTAAAAAGAAATACATAGTAGGAAAAATAATACTATATTCAAAAAAAGACCGTACTTGTCATGGGAGGAGCATGGCTTTATGATAGAGCCAGAAAAAAATATTAATTCTGCTTGTTCAGGAAAGGAGCTGTTTTATGCACTATACAGGTACAATCTGGCGCCCGCCTTATGAGGCTGGTTCACTGCTTATTGAAGTTACTGCTGGCTGTACGCACCACAAATGCAAATTCTGCACTTTGTATGATGATCTTCCGTTTCAATTTCGTATGTCGCCGCTAACGGATATAGAGGCGGATCTTCAGGAGGCGCAGTATCAACTTCACGAAAGGAGTAGCAGGGTAAAGCGCGTTTATCTCGTTGGGGCGAATCCGTTTGTTTTGCAGTTTAAGCGGCTGAAGGAAATTTCTGAACTTATCCATCAGTATTTCACGGAATGTGAGACAATTGGCTGCTTTGCCCGTGTAACAGATGTTGCACTGAAAACGGATGAGGAATTGCAGGAACTACATGGTTTAGGATATGACGGCATTACGATTGGAGCCGAGACGGGGGACGAAGCGGCGCTTGATTTTATGGACAAAGGATATAAAGTACAGGATATTGCCATTCAGGCGGAACGTCTTGATAATGCCCATATCACCTATAATTTTTTCTATCTTACCGGGGTTTCCGGTTCTGGGCGCGGCGTTGAGGGGGCGTTGGAGAGTGCGAAGATTTTTAATATGACCCGGCCAAAGATTATAGGTTCTTCTATGCTAACTATTTATCCGGAGTCCGAGCTGTATGGAGAAGTTCAAAAAGGCAGATGGCAGGAGGAAAGCGAACTGGAAAAGCTGGAAGAAGTCAAAGCGCTCATCGAGCATCTGGAGATACCGGTATACTTTGCAACATTGGGAGCCTCTAATGCTGTGTGGGTGGAAGGGAGACTCCCCGAAGACAGGCAGTCGATGGTTTCCGAATTGGAAAAAGTATGTAGTCCAGAAAATGAAATGGCATTACGCCATTATCGGACGAATCTGCGGCATTTATAAAAATGTGATTCCTGGTAATGATTTTGTCGCCAGGAATCATATTAAATTTTCCGGTATTAAGTATTTTTTTGTTCAATTATTAATGATAAATAATTATTTTGAACAATTCTGTTGACATATTCTGGTATCTGTGCTACTATTTTTTGTGTTCAAATATATGATAAAAAGTATGCTATTGAACAAAAAATACAGTTATGGGAGTGGTAGATTATGAATGATTCTCATTGCAGTAAGAAGTGGAAGTCTGAATTCACATTCATAGCATTTGTAACACCTGCTTTTATGTTTCTAATCCTGTTCTGGCTGCTTCCTATTGTGGCATCTATTGGAATCAGCTTTACGGACTGGGATTACATGACCGCAGGATTTCATGTAACAGGATTGGCTAATTATACTTCCCTTATTAAAGATAAGGCTTTTTGGGATGCACTCACACACACTCTTTTGTTTGCACTGGAGACTGTGATTCCTGTCCTGGTTCTGGGGCTTCTTCTGGCAGTTCTTATATGGTCTGCAGGAAAGCACACGATTTACTCACTTATTATTTTTTCTCCATGGATAACACCAGCCGTGGCTGTATCGATTGTATGGACCTGGATATTTGAACCGGACTCTGGATTGGCAAATCAGCTTCTGCACCTGCTTGGACTTCCGGGATCTGCTTGGCTCCACAGTTCTAATACAGCGTTAGCCAGCGTAGCTTTGGTAACTGTCTGGAAGAATCTGGGATATGTCATGCTCCTTTTTACAGGAGCTTTGTCCCGGATACCATCAGAACTTCACGAAGCTGCTTCTGCTGATGGTGCAGGAAGTATGCAGCGCTTCCTACATATTACTTTGCCTCTTTTACGGCCGGCTATTTTAGTGACAGGAATTATTATGACAGCAGATTCCCTGCGCGCCTATGACCAGATACAAATCCTGACTCAGGGCGGTCCCGCAGGAAGCACCCGGACATTGCTATATCTATATTATCAGATGGGATTTGAACAATTTGATATGGGGCGGGCAGCCGCGGCGGTAGTCATCCTTATGATTATTGGTCTGAGCCTGGCGTTGCTCCAGATCAGACTAAAAAGCAAGGAGGCTTAATCATGAAGTATATCCCTCGCACCCTCCATATCATCCGGTCCTGTGTTGTCCATTTTATATTAGGAGGTGCATGCTGCTTTACTGCCTTTCCATTTTTATGGATGGCTGTCAGCTCCCTTAAAACAAAAGAAGAGGTCATGGCAGTGGATATCTTCTTTCCATCAGATCCACAATACCAAAATTACAGCGAGATTTTATTTCACTCTCCAATTCCGCGCTATCTGGCTAACAGCCTGCTGGTAGCAGTCAGTGTTGTGATAATCCAGGTCATATGCTGCGCTCTTTTTACATATGCCGTGACTTTTATGAAGGCGAAAGGAAAGAATATTCTATTTCGGCTGGTTCTGTTCACCTATATGGTGCCTACCGCAGTAACCTACATTCCATGCTATATGATATTGTCCAGGTTAGGACTTTTAGACAGCTATGGGGGGCTTATTCTTTCCAATGGTGTCAGTGTGTTCGGTATCTTCCTGCTTCACCAGGCATTCGCAGGAGTTCCTTCGGAGACCATGGAGGCGGCCCGGATGGACGGCGCCGGTCATCTCATGATTCTTACAAGAATCATTGTTCCTATGACCCGGCCCTCCTTTGTTACATTTATCCTTCTTTCTTTTATTAATACCTATAATAGTTATATGTGGCCGTCTCTGATAACCGATTCTCCGGATCTGAGCCTGGTATCACAGGGACTGCGGCGTTTTCTCTATGAGGGAGGCGCCTATGGGACCCAGTGGTCCCTGGTAATGGCAGCAGGCACGGTAACTGTCGTGCCGTTACTGATTTTATTTGCTGGTACTTGGCGCCTGATTGTTCAGGGCATTACTGACTTTGGCTGTAAAGGTTAATGAAAACAATTCAATCATAAATCACAAAACAGGAGGAACATAAAATGAAGCTAAAATGCCCCTTAATCAATCATTGCCGGACATCAATATTCAAAAAAGCTTTCCGAACAGGAACAAGCGCTGCCGTTTTACTGGCAGTCAGCCTTTCTCTTTTGACAGGCTGCGGAGGGAAAGCGCCTGATGATACCGTTACAGCCGATGGCAAAGTTCAGGTTAGATTCTGGTATTCCGGCGGTAAGACCGCAGCGGGAGTCATGGAGGACATCATAGAGGATTTCAATCTGTCCCAATCCGAGTATACGGTAATCGGGGTTCAGCAGGCTGATTATGATGAGACATACACTAAGCTGCAGGCTGGAATCGCAGGGAAAAATGCTGCTGACATTGCACTTCTGGATTCTGATAAAACCAGAAACCTTGCAAAGAAGGAACTGTTAGCGCCTCTGGACCAATATATAGAACAGGACTCATCCTTTAATAAAGAAGATTTGATTCCTGTATTCTATCGCCAATGCCTTGGTGACGATGGCATCCTGTATGCCATGCCGGCTTATGGAACCACACAGGTTATGTACTATAACAGAGATTTGTTTGAAAAGGCAGGTATTCAGCCTGATACGATTAAGACCTGGGAAGATTTAGCGAAAGCCTCCGCCCTTATCCAACAAAATACGGGCGCTAATGGATGGGAACCGATGTGGGGAGAAGACAACCTGATTGATATGGCCCTCAGCAACGGCGGTGCCATGATCAGTGATGACGGCCGCACCGTGCTCATCAATACGGAACCATGGGTTGAAACATGGGAAGCAGCCCGCAGATGGATTCATGAGGATAAGACCATGGTAATACACTATGGGGGCCAGGGCTGGGAATATTGGTATGATACCATGGATGACGTACTTCAAGACAAAGCGGGCGGGTATACCGGTTCCTCCGGCGATCAGGCCGATTTGGATTTTTCTAAGGTGGGCGCCATGGAACAGCCTGGGTTCGGGGATAATCCCTCAGCGCCGGTTGCCAGAGTGTTACAGATAGTGATGGTGGAAACAGGAAAAGATAAAACCAAGGACGGCGCTTACCAGTTTATGAAATATTTTGCGGATGCATCCCAGCAGGCAAGATGGTCCATGGCAACCGGTTATATACCAGTCCGCGAAACTACCTTGGATATCCCGGAATATCAGTCCTATACCGCTGAAAATCCCCATGCCCTTGTTCCTTTATCTCAGGCCATGCATGCCTCCCCGGATCCTATTGATCCTACCGGCGGAAAAATTTTTGATGCTTTGGCCATTGCAGCAGATAAAGTGGAAATTGAAAATGTTCCGGCAGCCGATGCCCTCAAGGAGGCCGCAGAAACCGCGCAGGCAGCTCTGGATGCAATCAATCAAAAATAATTGTAAGTGACAAATACAGATAGCCCATTGAATCAATAGAGAGTATGCATGGAATGTTGTTGAATACGCTACGGTGCAGAGCTGCATCAAACTAGTGCCAGACATAAATTCTAAAAAATATGTGAAACAGCAATATGAACATAGAAGGCGAAAGCAGACGTTATATCAGAGTCTGTTTTCGCTTTTATGTGGATTTGTATTTAACCGGGTATTAAAATAAAAATTTATTGAGGAAATAGAGAAATGGTATGTATCGCTGTTTCTTCATGAAATTGTAAGATAATATTTAAAGGATTTTTGTGCCATTTTCAGATAATATCATTATAATGATAAATAAATGCAGGTGGCTCGTCATTAAGAATACCGTTTTAGGGAATGTAGACCTCTCATTATGGAAATGAGGAATTAATAGATGTTTCGATATGCCCATACCAATATTATTGCGAAATAAAGCTAATAGACTTCTACAAAAAAGTGTTCCATTGTAATATTATAGGGGAAGTCAGAGATCTGCGCAGAGTCTGGCTTGATAAAATGACAGGAATACCGAATACACACATTGCTGGGAACATCCCTGTCTGCCGGAATATGGAGAGGATCATCCTACTCTGGAGATATTCTCTTATGTTTATATGGTTATTTGGAGGCTCTTTTATGAGTAAAATAGTGGTTTTGATTGAGTTGATTCCACATTTGGAAGGAGAAGAGAAATGAAAAAATGGTTTTTTTGGATTACAATGTGTCTTGTTTCAATTTTAAATGGAGCCGCCTTTTTTGGAGCTTCTATAAGTGCATTGAATCGCGGTTTAAACGGGGTTGACAATCAAGCAGCATTATTATTTATTCCCTTTCTTTGGATTATAGCGGTATTTGTCCTCGTCGTCCTCAACATATGTACGCTTATTCGAGGAATGAATATAAAAAAGGAACAAATAATTCACCTTTTGGATGTATTTCATCTATCTGGACTTTCTAAAAGGGCAAAGATATCCAGAGCCGGCTTTATTATAATAACCTGTTTTCTTATGTTGTTTGGATACAGCCTTTTTGCGGCGGAAAGAATGTGGTCTGTTGCCTATGCACTATCGGGTGGAATCTTACTTTTGTTTCTATATACCTGGAAAAGGGCAGCTGTGCAAAGAACAAATTGGTAGAGTGAAAGCGTGAAGCTTTTTAGCAAGATGACAAGCAAATACTGTTATACTTTATAGAAGGAGCGATAGGATAAAGGTTGCGATTGTGACGGGAGGCAGCTCAGGCATGGGGCTTGCCATTGCAAAACGATTATCTCAGATGGACATGGATGTTATTATTTTTGACATCCAGGCGCCACCGGAGGGCTTTCAATATTATCAAGTGGATATCCGGAAAGATGATCAGATTTTAACTGCGTTATCCCAGATTCCGCGGGTAGACATTCTGATAAATAATGCGGGTATATATTTTGAAAAATATCTGGAGGATACCTCAAATGAGGAGCTGGATCAGATGGTAGATGTTAATATCAAAGGAACTTATCGGATGACTGGGAATGCGCTTCCCAAAATCATGGAAGCAAAAGGAAATATTGTCATAATTGCATCTTGCCTAGGCCTGGTGCCGGAACTGACTTCCCCTTTATACTGTGCCACGAAAGCTGGGCTGATTATGCTGAAGAAATGTCTTGCACAGCAGTATGCGGATGTCGATGAAGTGCATCGGCCGGCCAGAAGACATTGCCCATATGGTAGCATTTCTGGTGAGTGATGAAGCCGGCTACATAACAGGAGGGGCATTTCCAGTAGACGGAGGTGTTTCCTCAACAAGCATGTACTCAAAAGGCAGGATTTCAAGCGAATATTAAATATTGCCAGTACTGTTTTAACTAAGAGGGCTTGAATCAATCCACATAAAGACATATCAAAGAGCGACAGAAGGAGGAGTTGAAGTGTTTATATTTTTATTGGTTTGTTCATTGCTGGTTCCGCTTTCTATGATTATATTAGGCAAACGGTGGGAAAACAATCCGCCTGAAGATATAAATGGGCTTTCAGGCTACCGAACCACTATGTCAAGATTAAATAAGGATACGTGGTCTTACGCGCATAAATATTGGGGGAAAATAAATTTTTGCATAGGTGTTATATTGGCAGTGATTTCAAGTGCATTTGTCCTATATATTCAAGGCCGCCCAGACTTTGAAACGCTGATTGTTTATTTAGTTTTTACACAAATAGCAATCATGGCCCTTACAATTATTCCTACAGAAATAAAACTGAATAATGTTTTTACTAAGGAAGGGTATCGAAATCAAAAAAATGAATCCAGGTTTGCAGAACCGAAAAATTAAATTTTCAAAGGGGTGATAATTATGAATTTCGTTGGTTTTTGGGCATGTATTGTTTTGGTTCTTCCTTTTGGCATTATAGGTGTACTATTTGCTATATTTAAGGAAAAGTCAGCAAAATTTGTTTCTGGATTTAATACATTATCAAAAGAGGAGCAGGAAATGTATGATAAGGCATGGATTGCAAGAGATATAAGAAATTCATGTTTTGTATGGGCAGCAATTATGTTGATTGGCGCTGTTTCATCTTATGTTTTAACACCATATGCAGCCATCGGAGCATACATTATATGGTTGATTCTATTTTTTAGGGATGTACATTTTAATGCCCATAAAGCATTTGAGAAATATTTGTTAAAATAAATACATAATTTACAAGACTTAATCTAATTTATGAAGAGTTACACAGAGTGACAAATCGAGGATTGAAAAATGATAAGGCAAGTACCAAGAAAATGTATAATAAAAGGCTAACGCAACGAACAGATTGATGTACGTTTAATGATAGCTGAAGTGAGTACCGCAGATTATTTAAAATTTATTTTGGGTATATAGCCCTTATCTCCTCATACAAAAGCTCACAAAATCATATTGCAACCATGAGTTGACGTATAGTTGGTGGTATGCAACTACGATTCCTTATAAAATTAGGGCAAAGGAGGCGATAGATATGTCACTAGGTGAAAATATTAAAACCAAAAGAAACGAACTGAAATTATCACAAGAGTATGTTGCCGAGCAGTTAGGCGTCAGTAGGCAGGCTGTTTCAAAGTGGGAAACTGACCAAAGCCAACCTAAGGCAAAAAATCTTACCGAATTGGCAACTGTATTCCATGTTGGCCTGTCCGGGCTGGTTGAGCCGCAGAAATATCAAGCGGAACAGGCCGCACAGGAAAACGAGTGGCGAGAAAATAGAAACAATTCTAAAATGCTTTGCTGCCGTTGGTTAGGATATATTTTTCTGATCACGGGATATTCCGGTTATGCAGGATATTATAATAGTGGGTTATCTAGCTATTATTGGATGGCGTTTTTTGCGTTGGGAATCATATTGCTGGTTATAACATCTATCAGCTATTTCAAGAAAGCGCGGATGAAGCCTTTACAGATTGTATTGGGGCTACTCCTGATTGGCTCAATATTCGTTCTGCCAGTAATACTTCCGTTGCAGCATGGTATCAATGTCTTAATCGGTCATATAGCAGCTTCTTCAATGATAGGATTACTTAATTTAAAATATTGGCGTATTACATGGAACACCCATAATTCATAAAACATAAAGGCTGTCACATGAGGACGAAAGGGAAAACCATTGTAGTGAATGAGAAGGTGGACGTAGAATTTTTGACTATGGCGATTGGGCGAAATGGTTGTGATGTTGTTTTAGATTTGGCAAACAGGATGTTTTTTCAGTAGACATTTGGTGGATCAGGTATTCTTGGCAGAGGGGATTGATTCATATGGCTATTTATATAATTGTAAGCATTGTACTGCTATTAGATATAATAAATCCCAGAATTCTATGGTATATTGATTTCTGGAAACATAATGGAGACAAGCCGGAACCGAGTGGTACATATATTTTATTAAACCGCATCTTCGCATTCATTGGTCTAGTAGTTTTATGGTCTGTTTATTTTACCAGATTAGGGCTGTGAAATTCAGTGCCGGATTAATTTTTATTGTGATAATAGATTTTGAGAATCAGAAATACTTGAATTGACATATGTGAGTATACATAATGCAGGGACTTAAACGGATTTTATTTGGTATTGCGATAATTCTGATTGGCGGCTTTTTTCTAATATCGCCGGACAGCAGTTTAGGCGGTTGGGGAGAGTTAGTATGCTTTATTAGCGGAATAGGGCTGGGGATTTCTGGCCTGAAATGTGATGAATGAATACCATATTTTTAAACTGGCTTTTGATAGAGGTATAGTTATGAAATCAGGTTATAAAAGTCCTGATGGGAGGACTGACATTAAAACGGAAAGACGAGAAAAAAGGTACTTTTCTCATCTTTGTGTTATTCGCAGTGCTTCTGACTGTTTGCAGTAGCAAGCAGAAAGAAGCGACACACAACGAAACGATGATTATAAAGCCAAGTGAATTTTCAGAAGAAACAAAAGATCTCATACTTGAGAAAGCTAAATTTGAAGACTGGGAAACGATGTACAAAAATGTATGGTCGCGGTCGGAAGCAGCACTGTATATGCAATGGCGAGTGACAGAGAGTGAAGCGGCGGCCAGGGAATGTATTCGCAAAACCATTGAATATCAGAAAAATACCCTTGGCCCAGATTATACAGGCAAAGGGTATGGAAAACAGATTTTGCAATTATTGTTATAATATTGCAGCAATTTAGGCGGGAAAGAATTTTTTTACTCGACACGGGCTGAGAATAGTACATCAAAAGCCCTTGCGATCCCCTGCAGATTTTCTTACCAATATTCAGAACAGAAAATTGACTTGCGAAACGGGAATAAGTATGAGTTGGAAATCTATAGCAAAAAACTGTAAAGGCAGGGACCGTATTCTGAAAATTACATTCTATAATCCTTCATGTTACTTTGCATTGCTTAATGCAACAGCAGATATCCGTTATTCTGTAAGCATTAGAAGGGAGCAATTTTGATGTTTAGCGAGAATTTAGGAAATCTTTGTAAAGCAAAGAGCATTTCTCAAGAGGTCATGGCTGAGTAGCTGCATGTCGTGTGACAAATGATTTCAAAATGGGAGAAAGGCCTGTCTGTTCCGGACGCAGACATACTGATACGGGACGCAGAAATTTTGGAAGTTTCTGTAGGCGAGCTGTTAGGCAGCCCAATAGACCCCTCGGAGAATGTTGATGTGGTTGCCCAAAAACTGGAACAGATAAATTTTAGCCTTGCTGAAAGAAACCGGCGAAGCAGGCTTCTCTGCATACGTATCGTGAAAGTGACTGAGCTACGGAAAATCTTCATGTATTAAATGGGCTGATGACGGAGCCAACGTTAACCTGTGTGCCTCATAGCGGATGCGGTCCATCGTCTCCAGATTGTTGGTAAGGATTGCTCCCTCTTGGGCATCACCATGACCATTGATAAATTTTGTGAGGGCGTCCACCACAAAAACGGCTCCCAGCTCCGGGGGGGATTCAGCGGGGAAGTAAAGGTGTTATCAGCTGACTGCATGCGATTTTTGCAATTGCTTCTATATCTGTTATGCCAACAGTGGGATTGTCTGGTGTTTCAATATGGACAAGCCTTGTTCCGGGAATGATTGCCTTTTTTACTGCTTCAAGATCAGTCATATCTGCCATAACCGTATCCACGTTGTTTTTTTTGAATAGTTCGTGAAACATTCGATAGACGGTCATATAGCTCACATTCCGATAGACTACGCGGTCTCCTCAGCATAGTCCATGCCGGTATGGAAGGTTTGGATTGAGCCTCCTAAATCACTTTCATTTCTATCAGCTTGTTGTACAAAATATCCGCAAGTGCCGAGTGTCCGTCCTCCGTCAGATGTTCATCATCAATGCTGCTTGCGGCTGCATAGTCTGATGCCGCAATGAAGGCCGTTCCTTTTGCAGAGGCGATTTTTCTGTATTCTTCTTTCAGTTGTTTGCAAATTAACACGGAAGCCTGATCAAACTCCGGATCTTTTTCCGGCTTCCAGACATTCTCTCCAAGGAGAAGAGGGGACACCAATAAAATCCTGTCTGCTGGAATTACTTTTAGCAATTCGTCCAGGCAAAGCACAATCCCTTTCCCAATCACATGGGCAGGAGCGCGATACAATATTTTGCAGTCATTGGTTCCAAGCATGATGATTGCCGCATCCAGGGGATTATGGGTTTCCAGCAGGACAGGAAGCATATCGAGCCCTTTTCTTCCGGGGCGCAGTTCATCCTCAAAAATGGTGGTTCTTCCGCATAGACCTTCTTCTATTATGCGGGTGTTATTACATCGTTCTTTTTCCTGTAGGATACTTGTCCAGCGCACTCCCCATGGATACCGTTCATGAGTGCCGGGAATCAGTCCCCAGGTATTGGAATCGCCAAAGACCAGTATATTCTTCATCATTTATTTTGTCTTTCCGCCTTCAACAACCAGGCTGTCTTCGTAGTCCAGGCCATAGGTATCAACCAGTGTTGCTTCGTAATCTTTGTGGAAGAACTGTTCCTCGCCAAGGGCTTTGATTTCCTCATTCAACCAGTCCAGAAGCGTGCTGTTCCCTTTGGAAACTGCAGGTGCAATACTGTCCTGACTGCCCAAGGACGGAATTCCCACAGTGTAGCCGGCATTCTGCAAAGCAAAGGCAATAACCTCGGTATTGTCATTGGCCCATGCGGCCCCGTTCCCATTTTCCAGGGCATTCTTTGCGGTTGCGTAAGAATCATACTTCTGAAGTGGGATGTCAGGGTAGTTCTCAATCAGATAGGTTTCTGCAGTTGTGCCGGAAATGACAATGATCGGATCCTCCGCATTCCAGTTATCCAGGCTTTCAATTACACGGCTGTCTGGAGAAACGACTCCCAGTGCAACATTCATATATGGAAGCGCGAAATCAACTTCTTCTGCACGCTGAGGTGTTACTGTGAAGTTTGCCAGAATGATATCTGCCTTACCAGTCTGCAGATATTCGATGCGGTTTGCCGCCTCGGTGGAGATATAGTTGATTTTCACACCAAGATCTTCACCGATGCGGTTGGCGAAGTACACATCATAACCCTGATACTCTCCATTTTCATCTACATAGCCGAACGGGTTCTTGTCAGAGAAAACGCCGATGTTAATGGTGCCGCTCTCCTTAATTTCATCCAAAGTACGGTAAACAACATTCTGGGTTTTCCTACTGTTGGCTGTCACATTATTATTTGAAGAATTCTCTGATCCGCAGGCAGCCAGAGAAAACGCTAGCGACAGAGTAAGTGTAACAGTTACAAGCTTACGAATTTTTTTCATAATAATCTCCATTCCGGGCATCGCCCTATATCAATTTTATTTTGAACCTTTCCGCTCAAAGGTAAATGTCTGTAAAAACTTTTTCGCCCGGTCAGTTTTCGGTGCATCGAAAAACTGCTCCGGTGTTCCTTCCTCTTTGATATTTCCATCATCCAGAAAAATAATTCTGTCAGCCACGGCCTTTGCAAACTGCATTTCATGAGTGACGATTATCATCGTTCGTCCCTGGTCTGCAAGGTTTAAGATAACCTCCAATACTTCCCTGACCATCTCCGGGTCAAGCGCCGCCGTCACCTCATCAAACAGCAGAATTTCAGGGTGCATACATAATGCACGGACAATTGCAACCCGTTGTTTCTGTCCGCCAGATAACTGCCGTGGAAAACTTTTCGCTTTTTCCGAAAGCCCAACACGGGACAGAAGTGCAAGAGCTTCTTTTTTTACCTCGTCCTTTGTCCTTTTCTGCACTTTGGTCGGTGCCAGCAGGATATTGTCCAACACGTTCAGGTGCGGGAACAGCTCATAGCTCTGGAACACCATACCGATCTTCTGGCGAATTCCGGCTAAGTTTCTGCTTCGCTTCGTGACAAGTTCCCCATGGAGCCGGATCTCACCATTTTGGGTGTCCTCCAGGGCATTGATACACCGCAGCAGTGTACTTTTTCCACATCCGCTGGGACCGACAATCACGACGACTTCGCCCTCGTGAATCTGCAGGCTTAAATCATTCAGAACAGTAGAATTGTCAAACTGTTTTGTCAGATGTTCTATGGTTAATACCGATTCTGACATCTCCTCACCTCCATCGTTTCTCAAGGTATTTCGCCAAAAGGCTGATTGGCCAGCAGGCAATAAAATACAGGAAGAATACCGTTAAGTAAATTCCGAATGCAGCATTGGGACTGCCCATCCGGTTTGCCTCTATAATCTGCTGGGCAACCTTCAGTACCTCCACGACGCCAATCATCAGGATCAGGCTTGTGGTTTTAATCATTCTTGTGATGAGGTTGATTGACAGTGGAATTAACCTCCGCACGGCCTGCGGCAGAACAATGTACTGATAGCTCTGTATTCTCGACAGTCCCAGCGCCTCAGCACTTTCGTACTGGTGTATGGGAATGCTGATCAGAGAACCCCGGACCAGATCACTCATTTCCGCCGCTCCCCAGACTGTGAATACAATCACAGATGCCAGCTCCCCGGATAGGTCCCAGCCAAAGGCTCTCGTGGTGCCGAAATAGACGAGGAACAGTAACACCATCTGAGGCATAATCCGGACAAATTCCAGGTAACATCGCAGGATCGCCCGGCAGATTGGATTTTTCCATGTCATGAGAATGCCCAAAATGATTCCCAATGGGATACTGATGGCGACGGAAATCATGCTGATTTTGAGTGCTGCGTCTAATCCGCCAAGGATACGGGCAAGATTTTTCCCTTTCAGCAGCACCTCAAGACCCAAATCCGGCATAGCGTGACCTCCTTTCCAGGAGGCTTCCCAAAACGGAAACCGGAAGCAAAATAATAAGATAGAACACTACCAGCAGGAAAAGGCTCTCCGCAGTTTTGTAATACAGTCCAATCAGATCCTTTGCTGTAAACATTAAATCCATAAGGCTTATGGCAGAGAATACGCTGGTTTCTTTCAGCAGAAAAATCACATTCGCCATAAATGCCGGAACGCTGATGGAAAATGCCTGCGGCAAGATTACATAAGAGAAAGTCTGCAGTTTACTGAGCCCGAGACTATATGCGCTTTCCTCCTGGATTGGCGCAACCGCCTCAATCCCACTGCGAAATGCTTCTGACATATAACTCCCGCCGAGGAAAGCCAGTCCTGCAACACCGCACGCAGCGGCATCTGTCTGAATACCTATTTTGGGCAGGCCATAATAGATGAAGAACAGCTGCACCATAAGAGGGGTGTTCCGGCTGATTTCAATGTACACAGATACGATCCTGCGGATGACCGGAATCTTATAATACTGAATGATGGTACATAGTAACCCAATCATGATGGCGGCCGCTATCCCCATAAACCCGATTTTTACTGTCAGTACCGCTGCTTTTTGGTATAACGGCAAATATTTCCCGATAATTTCCCAGTTCAAGCCAGCCGCCTCCTTCTATCTCAATTTCATTCCTATTACTTGTTATAATGAAGCAAACCCATTCTCTAAGTCAGCGAGAATATCATCAATATGCTCTGTGCCGATGGACAGGCGGATAGTATTCGGCTTAATGCCCTGATCCAGCAACTCTTCCCTGGAGAGTTGGGAATGGGTGGTACTGGCCGGGTGAATTACGAGGCTCTTTACGTCGGCTACATTGGCAAGCAGGGAGAAGATTTTCAGATTGTCAATAAACCTCCAGGCTTCTTCCTGGCCGCCCTTAATCTCAAAGGTGAAGATACTGGCCCCTCCGTCGGGAAAATACTTCTCATACAATGCGTGGTCGGGATGATCCGGCAGGCTGGGATGATTCACCTTTTCCACCTGTGAATGATTAGACAGATATTCCACCACTTTCTTCGTGTTTTCTGCATGACGTTCCAGGCGCAGGGAAAGGGTTTCCACGCCCTGCAGAAGCAGGAATGCGTTGAAGGGGGAGAGAGTTGCACCCGTATCACGGAGAAGGATGGCACGGATATAGGTGACGAAGGCTGCCGGGCCTGCCGCGTCCACAAAAGAGACACCGTGATAGCTGGGATTGGGTTTTGCGATAGGATCGTATTTACCGCTGGCTTTCCAGTCAAATTTGCCGGAATCCACGATGATACCGCCCAGGGTAGTGCCATGGCCGCCGATGAACTTGGTGGCAGAATGGACTACGATATCCGCGCCGTGTTCAATCGGGCGGATGAGGTATGGGGTGCCAAAGGTGTTATCAATCACAAGCGGCAGACCGTGTGCATGGGCAATCTCTGCAATTGTATCAATGTCCGGGATATCGCTGTTTGGGTTTCCCAGCGTTTCCAGGTAGACAGCTTTGGTATTTGGCCGTATGGCGGCGGTTAGTTCTTCAAGGTTATGGGCATCCACAAAGGTTGTGGTAACTCCGAACTGGGGGAGCGTGTGTGCCAGCAGATTATAGCTGCCGCCATAGATTGTTTTCTGTGCTACAATATGATCCCCGGCTTGTGCCAGAGCCTGAATGGTATAGGTGATTGCGGCAGCACCAGATGCAGTTGCCAGTGCAGCAGCGCCGCCTTCAAGCGCGGCAAGCCGCTTTTCCAGTACGTCCTGCGTCGAGTTTGTAAGGCGTCCATAGATATTGCCTGCATCTGCAAGCCCAAAGCGCGCTGCGGCATGTGCTGAATCATGGAACACGTAAGAGGTGGTCTGATAAATGGGAACTGCTCTGGAACCGGTGGCAGGATCGGCCTGCTCCTGTCCAACGTGGAGCTGCAGGGTTTCAAATTTGTATTCGTTTTTATATTTACTCATATTTGTAATCTCCTTTGGATTTATATTTGTCGGTTCAATCGGCTGCTGTTCCGGTTTCAGCAAATAAAAAACCGGAAGCTCATCACAAGCTCCCGGGCAAATGGCATACGATATGCTGACAGATCAATTAAGCATTGTATCGAGGCAGTCAGCTATGCTGCAATCTGCGCATAACCGCACCCCAGCCATATAATATGCCCGGGAGTTTCGCATTCGACAACACATGACAGTATTAACTTTGAGGGTATAGAATCCGGTCATTGCTTTCGCCTCCTTTCCTGATGATCAGCTCAAAACTGATGCGCTTATAGTATCACCAATCGCCTACTATGTCAATAGGTGATTTGGAAAAATTTTGAATATTATTGATTTACCTATTCACCCTGCGGTATAATAGGCATAAATCACAGAAAGGACGGTGTATGGTATGATTTCAACAAAAGGACGCTATGCTCTTCGTGTCATGATAGATCTGGCGGAACATGGTGGTGAAGGATATATTCCTTTGAAAGAAGTGGCAGAGCGGCAGGAAATCTCTAAAAAATACCTGGAGATCATTGTAAAAGAGCTTATCAAAGGAAAGATGCTGATTGGGCTGGGAGGACGTGGGGGCGGGTACAAACTTTGCCGTAAGCCGGAAGAATATAAAGTAGGTGAGATATTGGAATTAATGGAAGGCTCGCTTGCTACCGTTGCATGTCTTTCCAAGGATGCCAAACCCTGCAGCAGGGCCGCCATATGTAAAACCCTTCCTTTATGGTCAGAGTTTGATAAAATGGTCCATGACTATTTTTATGAAAAAACACTGGCGGATTTGTTATAAACTTTATAGTAGGGGACTCTTTAGGAAGCTGACATTGGCAGGATAAGAATATATTCAGAATGTCGGTGTATTGGCTCTTTCCAAGAGGAAGAACAGCCATAACTGTAAGCTGCGGCTACAGTTATGGCTGTTCTTCTTAAGAGGTTGTTTATCTTTTGTTTATAGGCCTTTAATAACAACGTATTTCATCAGTTATTCTTTTTCCATAACAGCATGTTGTTTTCAAAGCAGGCATTTATTCTATTCGTATCGTTGAGCCATGCAAGATAGGAGCGTACCGTACTGCCAACAAGAACATACTGCTCAAAATTCATGGTTAACGAGTAGTCAGTAAATAGCTTTTGTAAAATCATTTCAAAGCAGAGCGGATCTTTGCAAAGATCTGTAATCTTTTTTGCAATTTCTAAAACCTTGTCAATGTTATATTGTGCTAAAGGTGCAATATCGTTTGTTGCTTCCGCGTGTGATGGTACAAACATTTCAGCATTTAATGTTTGCACCATTTCAAGAGTCTTGATGTATGCAGCAATGTCGTAAACGAACCCAATTTGATACTTGTCCAATGTTTCCATGCTCGACAGGCAATCCGCAAGAAAAATAACATTATCTGGTGTACGGTAACCAACCATGTCAAAGAAATGTCCCGGCAATCGGATTACCTCAAAGCCTTTTGGCAGATTATCTTTTGTTAAATATTCTACATCGCTTTCTTGTGCCATAAGGAACTTATGCCGTAAAGCCTTTGGGGGAAACGCTCCATAGAGGAAAGATGGTTCTAAAAGCGGATGGCGTGTAAAATCGCAGTCAATACCCGGAGCATAGATTTTGCACATGGTCTGTCCCTGCAGATATTTGTTGCCTCCTATATGGTCAGCGTTAGAATGAGTGTTGTAAATTGCTTTTAACCGCCAATTATGTGCTTCCAGAATTTGGCGTACCTTTCGCCCGGAATCCTTGTCATTTCCGCTGTCAATCAAACAAACATCCTTCTCATTCTCTACATAAAGTCCTATTTTGGCCGGGCTCTGGATATAATAACTATTTGTTCCCACCTGAATTAATTCATACATTTTGGAATGCCTCACTTTTCATTTTTGGAATAGAAGATCATATCATAAACGGTGCAGCTATCAGCAAAGGGATTGTTGTATTCGTGGGGGATGTCTGCGTGAAAACGGATTGCCTGATTTTCTGTTACGATAATTGTTTTTCCGTTCAAAACAAGCTGCAAACTGCCATGCAGGACAAAAACCTGTTCCTCTACACCGTCATTATGTTTATCTGACGTATGCTTACAGTCTGGCTCAAAGGTAATGTAAAAGGATTCAACACTACGGATTGGATCATAAGCAAATATGGGGTAGGCCTTCATTCGCCCGTTATCCTCAAGTATGACGTTTTGCTCCTCTGCGGCAGCAATGGTATATTCTGATGATTGCTCCTCCAATAGAAGTGAGAGCGGAATTTTCAGACCGGTGGCTATTTTCCAGAGAGTGTTGATTGTTGGGGAAGATTGTCCCCGCTCAATTTGTCCTAACATCATTCCAATCATTTCAGTTGGTGTTGTCATGCTTCCTTCTTTCAAGTGCCTAATTAATAATTCTTTTGTATATTATAACATACATAAAAGAAAATACAATGTAATAAAACATATCACATAAATGAAATTTTAGTAGTTAATAAGGGGGTTTCATATAAAAGCATTGAAGTTTTTTAACCCATCGTGTATACTATGAGCATTTAATAAGGTATTCCGTTCATTAGTATTCAGGTATACTCATCAATAATACAGAAGGAAACAGGGCATTCAACGGCGAATGATAACGTTGAATGCCCTGCTTTTTCTTTTAAGGGGTCCGACTGGAAGAGAATAAAGGTGTAAGTTTTACTGGAAATTTCAAGGTTACGGTTGCTCCTTTCCCCTTTTTTCCAATGATGGAAATGGTACCGCCGTGCTTTTCCATGATTCGCTTTGAAATGGCAAGACCGACGCCGGTTCCCTCGTATTCTGCCTGGGTATGAAGACGTTCGAATACACGAAAAAGGCGGCCGGAGTCAGTCATATCAAATCCGGTACCATTATCTTTCACTTCCAGAAGAGTGTGGGAGGAGGTCTGGCGGGCAGAGATGGTGATAACCGCTGGATCACGGCCTTTTGTGAATTTAACAGCGTTTCCTATAATATTCTGAAACAGCAGTCTGAGGAGAGTGGGATCTCCCGGAATGGGCGGACAGGCAAACTGGGAATCGGACAGGAGGATGACGCGGTCTGGCTCAAGGCTGGACAGCTCCTCAAAGATTTCACGGATCATGGCTGCTGCGTCCAGAAGTTCCGGATGGTATTTGACTGTTGTCATCTGTGAAAAATCAAGAAGACGCCCGATCATGCTTTCCATCTGAATGCATTTTTCATCGAGGCGGGACAGGATTGCTTCTGTGCCTTCGGCGATACCTGTGGGGGAAGAGAAAAGCTCTTCACGCAGACAGCCTGTCAGCTGTTTCATTACCTGAACCGGAGACTTCAAATCGTGGGAGACACTGTGACAGAACTGATCCATCTCCTGGTAGGCGGCTTTTAAGCGGCGGGCCTGTGTGACGATCTGGACGTGAGTGCTGACTCTGGCCAGTAGTTCGGAAGCATGGCATGGTTTTATAATATAGTCCTGGGCACCGGCTTCAAACCCTTTTTGGAGGCTGTCATGGTCCCCGGAGGCTGTCATGAATAAGATGGCCGTATCTTCGTACCGGGAACTGGACCGCAGCTTTTGGCAGACGGTAAAGCCATCGATATCATCCATGTGGATATCCAGCAGAATAAGATCGGGGATTTCACGCTCTACCAGGTGTAACGCAGCAGATCCGCTTATTGCCGCCCGGACTGAATAGCCGTGTTCTTTCAGGAGTGATGCCGTGATCCGCAGTTGTTCCGGCATATCGTCAACAATGAGAATGACAGCAGATTCTTCCATATTTATTGCCTCCGTACTTTTTTGCTTATATTATACCGTTTGCACTAAGTTCATAAAAGACCTGACCAAGTGGTTGGGATAGTTCGAATCAGGTTCGTGAGGGGGTGTACCCAGTGCTCATAGTATACCATGTTCACAAAATTCGTAAAAGCCATTCCTGAATATTTTTTGGAAAACAGTAGAAACAGAGGATATAAATGAAAAGAAAATTTCGTTTTAATCAGAAGATTATGAATTGTATAGGAGCGGCTGCACTGATTTTTGTGGTGCTGGCCATGATTATCAGCACGTGGAATGTTAAGCGGTCGGTGGCTGCCGAGGTACGGGTGGCTGCTAAACGAGATCGATGCGGAAAACTGTGTGAGGAATTAAAAGAAGCTGCGGATTACTTGTCAGAACAGGCAAGGTTGTATGCGGTTACTGGGGATAACTCATGTCTGGAAAGATATTGGGAAGAGGTGCATTCGGGAAAACGACGGGACGGGGTTGTAAAGCGTTTAGGTGAGTTGGGACTGGATGACAGAGACATGAGACTGGTCGAATCAGCAAAGAAAAATTCGGATCTACTTATTTATCTGGAGACGCGGGCTATGCGCCTGGCCGCGGATGGGAAGGGGGAGAATGAGGAAGTGCTGCCTTTGGAGGTCCAGACTTATGTTCTGAATGTCGTGGAGGCGGCTATGACTCCGGAAGAAAAACGTATGGAAGCCATATCTCTGCTATGCGGAGATCGGTATGCGGGGGAGAAGAAGGTTATCGACCAGTACGCTTCGGAGTTTATGGAATCTGCTGTTAAACGGATGAACGAGGAGCTGGCGGCAACGAGGAGAAGAACGGACCGCGCTCTTGTCATGTTGTGGGGGTTACAGGGAGCCTCTATGCTTTTGTTCCTTTTATATGCTTTTTTCTGCTATCGCGGAACTATATATCCGGCGCTTGCCTATCAGATGTGTCTTGAGGAAGGAAGAGCAGCGGAGTTAAAACCTGATGGAATTTCAGAAATTTACAGGCTGGGGCAGTCTGTTTTGAATATGTATTGTCGGATGGCGGAGGCTATGAAGGCTAAAGACGAATTTCTGGCATCTGTCAGCCATGAGATCAGGACTCCTCTGAATTCGGTAATCGGATGTGAAACGCTGCTTAAACAAACGAGATTAAATGAAAAACAGCGAGAATATCTGGCCTGTATGGAGACAGCTTCGAAACAGCTTCTGGATATGGTTAATGAACTTCTTGATTATGCAAGTCTGGAGAAGAAAATGGAAATACAGGAGACAGAGTGGAGCCTAAGAGAGGCGGCGAAGGATCTTGAAAACAGTTTCTGCTGTTTGGCGGTGGAAAAGGGGCTTGAATTTTCAGTTGAGGCAGATGACAAAGTTCCGGAGCAGGTATTAGCAGATGAAGGAAAATTTCGGCTGATTGCAGGAAATTTGATTTCGAATGCAATAAAGTTTACGGATGAAGGCCTGGTGCATGCGGAACTTTTATGGGAGAAAGGTACGGAGGATGAAGGCGTTTTGGTTCTGCGTGTGGAAGATACAGGTAGAGGAATAAAAAAGGAAGATGAAGAACGGATTTTCGAGGCGTTTGAGCGTGGGAGTAAGGAGGAGAGCGCTCCAGTAGCAGGAACGGGGCTGGGGCTTGCGATCTGCCAACGGACTGCCGGACTTTTGAGGGGTAGCTTGACAGTGGAGAGCTGCTGGAGAAAAGGCAGCGCTTTTACGGCGAGGATTCCGATGAAGATAGGCGGACCAAAAAAAGGGGATTTTTGCCGGGCTTTGGTATTGCTTGTAGATGATAACCGGATCAACCGCAGGATTCAGAAGGAGCTGTTTGCTGTACTGGGAGTTGCAGTTATGGAGGCGGAAAGCGGGGAGGAAGCGGTCCGCATGGCATCTGAAAGGCATTTCGACCTGATTTTTATGGATCTGCGCATGCCGGGAATGAGTGGATATGAGGCGGCTGGGAGGATTCGTAGTTTAAAAACTTTTCAATGTCCTATTATTGCGTTAACAGCCGATGGGAAGGCACAGATAAGAGAAAGAGCACTTGCATACGGTATGGAGGAGGTGGTGATGAAGCCAATCAGTCTGGCCGAACTGGAAAAGGTATTGAAAACATACATATCACCATCCTGCCTTGACGTGGAACTTGGAATTGGGAGGCTGGGTGGAAATGAATTGCTTTACCGGCAGGTGACTGAAATGTTTGCGGAGGAACACGGCCGGGATGGAAAAAAGCTGATGGATTTGGCAGAAAAAGGTGATAGTGAAGAAATTTATGCACTACTGCATGCATTAAAGGGGGCGTCCGGCGCTATCGGGGCGGAGCCGCTGTCAAAGGCCTGTGAAAGATTGGAAGATGAACTGAAAGGAGAAGAGCTTGTCAAAGGAGAATTAAAGGAGAGGGTATGCCGGATTGAGAAGCTGGTTAAGGATTTGATTGGAGATATGAATAAGAAACTGAATGAGGAACCGATTGGGAAAATGCCAGTTGAAGTCTCGGAAAGTGCCTGCATGAAGTTTGAGGAAAATCAGAAGAATATGGAAGAAATCAGCCTTAATGAAGTCATAAGATTCTCCGGTGAGCTGCAGAAAGACTTAATCAAAGAATGGTATGGCATGGTGGAGCGGGCTGATTTTGCGGCGGAGGAGTTGTGGAGCGACAACCGGGAGGTCTTTATCTCTGCCTTTGGACGCGGCTGTGCGGAGCAGCTGGAGAGAGCGCTGCTGCGGTTTGACTATGAAATGATTCTGCAGCGGATAAAAGTATGATTTGCAGAAAGGAGAGCAGTATATGTACCGGATACTGTTTGTTGAAGACGATGAGGCAATCAGATTTTTAGTGTCGAAATACCATTTCTGGAAACAGTCAGATTTCTCGGTGGCCGGTGAGGCCGGCAACGGGAAGGAGGCTTTGGCGCTGATGGCACAGAAAACATACGATGTGGTGATCACAGACATCCGTATGCCAGTTATGGATGGGCTGGAACTCTGTCGCCAGATGAAGCGGCGGGGATATGAGATGCCTGTAATTCTTGCCAGTACCTACAGCGATTTTGCTTATGCGAAAGAGGGGATGCGGCTGGGGGCTCTGGAGTACATAGAAAAGCCCTACAGTTGTGAAAAGATGGAGGAGGCTTTGGAGATTGCCAGAAACTATCTGGAACAGAATGGGGACAGGCAGACTGAAATGCTGTATCACAAGCTTCTGGAAGTGACGGAGACGACAGGGGGCATTGCAGCTGAGATAATAAAAGGCGAAGAGTTGCGTTTCCAGGGACAGACATTAAAAGTTCGGGCGACCCTGGAGAAACAACTGGAACTGGTGCTGGAGTATATGGGAAAACAGGCACCGTGGATACCGGTACTCGATAAGATGGATGTCTGTATTGGAGAACGTGTATTGACGGATGTGGAGCGGGTACTTCAGGAACTTCGGTATCTGATCGACCGTTACCATCTGGAGAAACCAGACAGTATGATGGTACGGATTACCACCATAATCAGTGAGAGTGTTTTGCAGGAACATATTCAGGATATTGTCGCTGAGGAGATGGGATTCAGCAAGGATTATCTGGCAAAGCAATTTCGGGGCAAAATCGGAATTACCATGTCGGAATACTGTATGCGGGTAAAAATGGAGTATGCCAAACGACTTTTAAAAGACACGAATAAGAAAGTGTACGAAATTGGTGAAGAACTGGGGTATACGACTGTGGACTATTTTACCCGGCTGTTCAAGAACTATACAGGATGTACTCCGGCATATTATAGGAAATACGGAGATGTGGTGTGAGAAGGCCCGGCATTTTTCTGGAATTTCGACCTGACTGATTTCACGCTTGCTCAGTGATTTCCGGATTTGTCATGTGTAATACCGGATTTGTAAGGTTTTTTTCTTTAAAAAAATCCGCTATGATATATCCATGTTTTAGATCACACAAGAAAATATGGATAAGTAAGAGCAGACGAAGCTGTCGGTAAACTCCCGGTACGGGAGACCGACAGCTTTTTCCTGTTGTACAGGCAGAATCAATAAGGAGGACAAAGAATGAGAAAGACTTTATGGAAGAAATTAGGAGCTTTGGCAGTAACGGCGGTGACTGCAGTTTCACTGGCGGGGTGCAGCGGCGGTGCGATGTCGGAGATAGGAAGTCAGACAACAGCGGCAGATTCCGCTGCGGAAAGCAGTCAGGCAGAACCACAGGCGGCGGAAGCGGAGAGTGATTCCACAACGGCAGCGGTTACGACTTCCGCAGGAGAAACCATCAAGGTGGGAATCCTCCATTCTCTAAGCGGTACCATGGCAATCAGTGAAACCTCTGTAAGGGATGCGGAACTGCTGGCTATTAAAGAGATCAATAGCGCCGGAGGCGTTCTTGGAAAACAGATTGTTCCTGTGGTTGAGGATGGGGCTTCGGATAACGCCACATTCAAGGAAAAGGCGGAGAAACTTCTGTTAAATGACAAGGTGGCTACAGTATTTGGCTGCTGGACATCAGCCAGCAGAAAGGCGGTTCTACCGACATTTGAAAGCAATAACGGACTTTTGTGGTACCCGGTTCAGTACGAAGGCATGGAGTCTTCTCCGAATATCTTTTATATCGGTGCGGCGCCAAATCAACAGATCGTGCCGGCTATTGAGTATATGAATGAAAATTATGGAAAGAAAGTATTTTTACTGGGATCAGACTACGTATTCCCGCGTACTGCCAATTCCATTGTAAAAAAACAGGCAGAGTCGCTGGGGATGGAGGTTGTGGGAGAGGAGTACACGCCCATGGGCCATACGGATTACACGACGATCTTAAGCAAAATTAAACAGGCAGAGCCTGATTTTATCTTTAATACACTAAACGGAGATTCCAATGTTGCGTTTTTCAAACAATTTAAGGATGCAGGATTAACTCCGGAACAGATTCAGACTCTGTCCGTATCTATCGCAGAGGAAGAGGCAGCGGGTATCGGAGCCTCCTATCTGGAGGGCCATCTCACGGCATGGAATTATTATCAGACCACCGATACACCGGAGAACAAGAAATTTGTGGAAGCATACAAAGCGGAATACGGCACGGACCGTGTGACAGATGATCCCATTGAAGCCGGTTATGATGCGGTATATTTATGGGCGGCGGCAGTGGAAGCGGCTGGTTCCACTGATGTAGATTCCGTAAAAGCAGCAGCGGCAGGCATATCCATAGAAGCGCCGGAGGGAACAATTACAATTGACGGAGAAAATCAGCATATCTATAAGCCGGTACGCATCGGAAAGATCAACGAAGAAGGCTTAATTGATGAAGTGTGGAGTACACCGGAGCCGGTGAAGCCAGATCCATATTTAAAGGGGTATGACTGGGCGTCAGGTCTTGCCGGAGCACAGTAGATGCTAAAATGCCGGAAGTGTGTCCGGTAACATGAGATGGGAGGAAATGTATGGAACTGTTTTTAATGCAGCTGTTTAACGGAATCAGCGTAAGCTCAATTCTCCTGCTGGCCGCGCTGGGACTCGCCATTACCTTTGGGCTTATGGGGGTCATTAACATGGCTCACGGCGAATTCATCATGATCGGCGCCTATACGGCGTATGTGGTGCAGAATATATTTCAGGCGTATTTCCCGTCGCAAGTGTTTGATGTCTACTGTATCGTGGCAATTATCCTTTCGTTTCTGGCGGCTGCGTCTTTGGGCTATGTGCTGGAGCGGCTGGTGATCTGCAGGTTGTACGGGAGGGCGGCAGACAGCCTTCTGGTCACCTGGGGAATCAGTCTGATCTTACAGCAGGCGGCCAGGAGTATCTTCGGCTCCCCCAATGTAGGGGTAAAGGCTCCTGCATTTTTGGAGAGAACCATCCGGATATCCGGGATGGTGGCGCTTCCCATGAAGAGAATTTTCATCTTGCTGATTGCCGTGTGCTGCCTTACCGGAGTTTATGTGCTGATGTATAAGACGAGGCAGGGGCGGAATATCAGAGCGGTCATGCAGAATCGCGAGATGGCCGCCAGCCTTGGGGTGAATACGAAACGGATTGACTCCATGACATTCGCTATCGGATCAGGGCTGGCCGGACTGGCCGGCTGTGCACTGACATGGATCGGCGCTATCGGGCCGACACTGGGAACGAATTATATTGTGGATACTTTTATGACTGTTGTTGTAGGCGGCGCGGGAAGTATCTTAGGTTCTGTGCTGGGAGCCGGATTTATTGGAATCGGACAGACAGCGTTCGAATTTTTGACCAGCGCTTCCATCGGCAAGGTGCTCATCTTCGCGTGTGTCATCGTCCTGCTTCAGTTCAGGCCCAAAGGAATCTTTGCGGTACAGAACCGGGCACTGGAAGACTAGAGGGTGTTTGAATCAAAACAGGAGGCACAGGTATGAATCAAAGGAAAAAAATCAAGGGTACGACAGTTCTGGCGCTGCTTATATTTCTGGTTCTCGCCGTCATGCCCTTTTGCATGTCCATGTTCCGTGTGGGACTGTTTGGAAAATATATGTGTTTTGCCATTATAGCCATCGGGCTCGATATGATCTGGGGCTATACCGGTATCCTGAGTCTGGGCCATGGTGTCTATTTTGGCTTGGGAGCATACTGTATGGCCATGTATTTAAAGATGGAGGCCAGCGGCGGTCTGCCTGATTTTATGACGTGGAGCGGGGTGACGCAGCTTCCATTTGTCTGGCAGCTGTTTGGAAATCCGGCATTTGCTATCACCATGGCGCTTCTGGTGCCCGTGGCACTGGCAGTCCTTGTGGGATATCTGACCTTCAATAACAAGATTAAGGGAGTTTACTTTTCCATCCTGTCACAGGCTATGGCACTGATCATGAGTACACTGCTGGTCGGCAGCCAGGCATTTACAGGCGGCTCTAACGGCCTGACGGATTTTAAAACGATTTTCGGACGCAATATCAATGAACCGCTGACAAAGATTACCATGTTTTATGTCACACTGGCCTGCCTGATTGCTGTATATGGCTTATGCAGATTCCTGACGGGCCGCCGGATTGGTAAAGTGTTTATCGCTATCCGTGACGGCGAGAACAGAGCCGGATTTGCCGGATACAATACGGCAAAATATAAGGTGTTTGTCTATGCACTCTCAGCCATGATCGCAGGGCTGGCTGGTATGCTGTATGTGGGGCAGGTGGGAATCATTTCTCCAGCAGAGGTAGGGATTGTCCCATCTGTGGAAATGATTATATGGGTGGCCATCGGAGGCAAAGGAACGCTGGCAGGCCCCATACTTGGAGCACTGGCCGTAAATGGGTTTAAGACCCTGGCGAGTGAGAATTTCCCGGAGCTGTGGTCGTATTTTATAGGAATTCTGTTTGTCGTTGTGATTCTGTGGCTTCCGGGTGGGTTTGTATCCTTAAAAGAAGTACCGGGTCGGATCCGGAATGCGGTGAAGAGGCGCCGGGAAGAACGGCCGGAATTGATGGAAGATCGGGAGGCTTATCCTGCTTCTGCAAAGAAGAACGGGCGGACGGCATCATGAAGAAAGGGAGGGAAAGCATATGACACAGGCGGAAGTCCTCATGACACCGGAGGAAGCTCCGGTGCTGACTATCGAAGATGTGAGCATTCAGTTCGGTGATTTTAAGGCGGTTAAACATGTTTCCACGGAGGTCGGAAAGAATGAGGTCCGGTTCTTTATCGGACCCAACGGTGCCGGAAAAACGACGATTCTTGATGCTATCTGCGGAAAAAACCGTGTAAGTGGAGGCCATATTATCTTCCATGGTGAAAATGGCACGAAAGATGTATCAAAAATGAAGGAATACGCTATCTCAGATTTGGGAATCGGCAGGAAATTCCAGGCCCCCAGTGTGTTCCAGGGTATTACCATTGAGGAAAATATGGAACTGGCGGTGGCAAGACGCCATTCCCTTTACTCCACTACCTTCCGAAAACTGTCAAAAGAAAAGCAGGATTACATGAACCATGTTCTGGAATTCATCGGACTGGCGGATAAGCGGTTTAAATATCCGGGAAGCTTATCCCACGGCGAGAAACAGTGGCTGGAGATCGGTATGCTTCTGGCGGCCAGACCGAAGCTTATGCTTCTCGATGAGCCAGTGGCAGGCATGGGGCGCAAGGAAACGGAAAAAACAGCCGAAATGCTTCTGGATATCAAAAAGGAGTGTTCCATTATCGTAGTGGAGCACGACATGCAGTTTGCCAGGGATGTATCGGATACGGTCACTGTCTTTCATGAAGGATCTATTCTGGATGAGGGTACAATGGAATCGGTACAGCAGAATCAGAAGGTGATCGATGTTTATCTGGGCAGGAGCTGAGAGGAAAGGTGAAATTATGGATAGAACAGAACTGGAGAATAAAGCGGCGTTTGAACTGGCAGGCCTCTATGCAGCCTACGGCGATGGTATGGTGCTGCGCCATGTAAGCCTGGAAGCGCCGGTTGGCCGGGTCACCTGTCTGGTGGGCAGAAACGGGGCAGGAAAAACCACCACTTTAAAAGCTGTTATGGGTCTGGTGAAGACGCCAGAGGGAGAAATCCTTCTCGATGGAAAGCCGGTGATCCACCTGCCTTCCTATGAGCGGGCCAAGAGAGGAATCGGTTACGTTCCCCAGGGCAGGGAGATTTTTCCACAGCTTACTGTAGAGGAAAATATTCTTCTGGGCCTGGAAGCAAAGAATGGGAAAGGGGTGATTCCCGATTTTATTTTCGAAACATTTCCAATATTAAAGGAGTTTTTGAACCGAAAAGGCGGGGATTTATCTGGCGGCCAGCAGCAACAGCTGGCAATCGCCCGGGCCGTGGTTGCAGAACCAAAGATTTTGATACTCGACGAGCCTACGGAAGGAATCCAGCCTTCCATTATTCAGGAGATCGGACGCGTGATTACCGGGCTTAAAACCCGTATGGCTGTCCTGATTGTGGAACAGTATTTAGAGTTTGTCATGGAGATAGCGGATTACTGCTATGTCATGGAAAATGGAAGAATTATAATGGACGGTGAGCCGGATTCGCTTGATCAGGAGCGGCTGCAGGCGACCATGTCACTGTAAGAAAAGCGACGCCGGCAGCCGACAGGGCTGACTTAAAAAGAGGAAAGACAGGAGGAATGATTATGAGGCTTACGCCGAAGGAAGAAGAAAAGCTGATGCTTCATCTGGCTGGTAATCTGGCGAAGGAGCGGCGCAGCAGAGGATTGAAACTTAATTACGCGGAGGCTGTGGCTTACCTAAGCTCTGAACTTCTGGAACTGGCCAGGGACGGCAGAAGCGTGACGGAACTGATGGAGAAAGGCCGCGGTATTTTAAATGCGGATGATGTGATGGACGGAGTTGCGGATATGGTGGAGGCGGTGCAGGTAGAGGCTACGTTTCCCGACGGGACGAAGCTGGTAACTGTTCATAATCCGATTGGGCCGGGAATATCGAAACGGACGGACAGAAAATCTGGTGAAGTAATAACACAGGACAGAGATATTATATTAAATGAGGGCAGGGAGTCAAAGAGCGTGACGGTTGCAAACATCGGGGACCGGCCGATTCAGGTTGGCTCTCATTTCCATTTCTTTGAGGTGAACAAACTGCTGAAATTTGACCGGGACGAAGCATTTGGCTTTCGACTTGATATCCCTTCCGGAACCTCTGTACGGTTTGAACCGGGGGAGGAAAAGAAGGTACAGTTGGTGGAACTGGGTGGAAAGAAACTGGTTTACGGCTGTAATGATTTGACGAGAGGAAAAGCGGAAAGGAGAAAATAGGTGAGTTATCGGATAAGCGGAAAACAGTATGCGATGATGTACGGTCCTACGGCAGGCGACCGGATACGGCTGGCAGATACGGATCTGTATGCAGAGGTGGAAAAGGATTATACGAGATATGGGGATGAAATAAAATTTGGCGGAGGTAAAACCATAAGGGACGGGATGGGACAGTCCGTACTAACAACCAGCGCCGGGGGAGATCTGGATCTGGTATTGACCAACGCGCTTATTATTGATTATACGGGAATTTATAAGGCTGATATCGGAATAAAAGATGGAAAAATAGCAGGAATTGGCAAAGCTGGCAATCCCGATATCATGGACGGAGTAACACCTGAAATGACGGTGGGGGCTTCGACAGAGGCGCTGGCGGCGGAAGGACTGATCGTAACGGCGGGAGGAATTGACTCCCATATTCATTTTATATGCCCTCAGCAGATCGACTGCGCTTTGTTCTCCGGAGTGACCACCATGATCGGAGGCGGTACCGGACCTGCGGATGGAACCAATGCCACAACGTGTACGCCGGGACCCTGGAATATTCACAGGATGCTGGAGGCGGCGGAGGAATACCCCATGAATCTGGGATTCCTGGGAAAGGGAAACTGCTCCGACGAGGCACCGCTGAGAGAACAGGTAGAGGCGGGAGCTATGGGGTTAAAGATTCATGAGGACTGGGGGGCCACTCCGGCTGTGATCAACCACTGCCTAAGCGTGGCCGACGAATACGATGTGCAGGTAGCCATCCACACGGATACGCTGAATGAAGGCGGTTGTGTGGAAGACACGCTGGCGGCCATCGGCGGCCGTACGATTCATACATACCATACGGAAGGGGCGGGAGGAGGCCACGCGCCCGATATCATCCGTGCGGCTGGAGCGTTAAATGTGCTTCCGTCATCCACCAACCCGACCATGCCGTTTACGGTCAATACGCTGGATGAGCATCTCGACATGCTGATGGTCTGCCACCATCTTGATAAGAACATCCCTGAGGATGTGGCGTTTGCCGATTCCAGGATCAGACCAGAGACGATTGCTGCAGAGGATGTGCTTCACGATATGGGGGTATTCAGTATGATGAGCTCTGATTCTCAGGCAATGGGGCGCATCGGAGAGGTCATCACCAGAACGTGGCAGACGGCACATAAGATGAAGGGGGAACGAGGGCCGCTTCCTGGAGATAAAGAGGGAAGCGACAACTTAAGAATCCGCCGTTATATCGCAAAATATACGATTAATCCGGCCATTACCCATGGAATTTCCGATTACACAGGTTCTGTTGAAACGGGCAAGATGGCTGATTTAGTCCTGTGGAATCCGGCATTTTTTGGAGTGAGGCCCGATATTATCATTAAGGGAGGCATGATCATCGCCTCAAAAATGGGGGATGCCAATGCGTCCATTCCGACGACGGAACCAGTGATGTACCAGCACATGTTCGGTGCCCACGGAAAGGCAAAATACCGAACCTGCGCCACCTTTGTGTCACAGGCGGCTTATGACAGCGGAATTAAGGAAAAGCTGGGACTTGAAAAACAGGTACTCCCGGTTCACTGTACCAGGACGATTACAAAGAAAGACATGAAGCTCAACGATCTGACGCCAGAGATCTTTGTAGATCCTGAGACGTACGAAGTGAGGGCGGATGGAGTGAAACTGACATCCGAACCGGCGGAGAGGCTGCCGCTCACCCAGATGTATTCCCTGTTTTAAACAGCAGGAGAGAAAGGAAGAACAGAGTATATGATTGTATGTGAGGAGATTTTGGGTAATGTAAAAGATAAGGAATTTTCCGGTTGTTTCAGAGACGAGGTGGAGATCGAATGGCATGAGGCATATAAGCGGATTAACCAGAAAACGACAAAAGGTGACAGGGAGATTGGAATCCGTCTTGGCACGGAGATCCTGACGAGAGGACTGAGGGATGGCGATGTACTGTACCGGGAGGGGGATACGGTGATTACGGTATGTGTTCCCCCCTGCGAGGTCATCGTTATCGATGTGAGGGAGGATCATGCCCGTATGGCATGCAAGGTCTGTTATGAGATTGGAAATAAGCATGCGGCGCTGATGTGGGGAGATACAAAACTCCAGTTTATTACCCCGTACAATGAACCGACTCTGGTACTGCTTTCGAAGCTTCATGGAGTCACTGTCTGGAGTGATGTCAGAAAGCTGGATTTTGACCGGAGTATTTCAAGCAAGGTGAGCAGTCACACACATTAACAGGAAAATTTTGAAATGCAAATTTGGTAAGGAGGGTGGATGCGGATGATGAAACAGGAGAAACGGTATCTGTTGCTTCAGCTTAATGATGCGTTGTTTCCTATCGGCGGTTATTCGCATTCCTATGGCCTGGAAACGTATATTCAGAAAAATATGGTGAACAGCGAAGAGACTGCCGCGCAGTATATTGAAAATATGCTGTTGTACAGCTTTTGCCAAAATGAACTTTTGGCGGTACGGTTCGCTTGGGCTGCAGGGGACATGGAGAACCTGGAGGCACTCCTTCTTTTGGATCAGTGTATTACGGCACAGAGAACGCCTATGGAGGTGCGGCAGGCAGGTGAGAAGATGGGATCCCGATTCGTGAAAACGGTGCAGGCCCTGGCTGCACCGTGCGAGAAGAGTATATTCGCACGGTATGTCCGGGAAGGCGGGCTGAAAAATCATGTGATTGCATATGGAACTTACTGCGCCGCTCATGGAATCGGACAGGAAGAGACACTGGAACATTATTTGTACGGACAGACTTCCGCTATGGTGACCAATTGTGTGAAAGCCATACCATTAAGCCAGACTTCTGGCCAAAAGCTTTTATATGGATGCCAGGATATATTCCGGAAGGTTATGGAACGCTTGGACACGCTGACAGAAGAAGATTTCGGTGCGTCGGCTCCTGGATTTGAAATCAGGTGCATGCAGCATGAGGGATTATACTCAAGGCTCTATATGTCATAATATACCAGGAAAGGGACGCTGCGAGAGAAACTATCAGGAGAGGACTCAGGGAAGAAAACGCCGGGAGAGACAGGGAGGAAAAAGATGAAGTATGTAAAAATAGGAGTGGCAGGCCCCGTGGGCTCGGGAAAGACTGCTCTGATTGAGATTCTGACGAGAAAAATGGCCTCCGATTACAGTATCGGAGTTATCACCAATGATATCTACACGAAGGAGGATGCACAGTTCCTTTGTAAGAACAGCATCCTGCCTCAGGAGCGCATTATCGGTGTGGAGACAGGAGGATGCCCTCATACGGCTATCCGGGAGGATGCCTCCATGAATCTGGAGGCTGTGGACGAGATGATGGGTAAATTTCCGGACATACAGATCATTTTCATAGAGAGTGGAGGAGATAATCTGTCTGCCACCTTCAGCCCGGAGTTAGCGGATGCGACAATATTCGTTATTGATGTGGCAGAAGGCGATAAAATACCACGAAAAGGAGGGCCTGGGATCACGCGTTCTGACTTACTGGTTATCAATAAGATAGATCTGGCTTCGCTGGTAGGAGCCAGTCTCCAGGTGATGGAGCGGGATTCAAAAAAGATGCGTGGAACGAGGCCGTTTGTATTTACCAATATCCGGGGAGATGAAGGGGTGGATCAGATTGTTAAATGGATCAAGCGAAGTGTTCTGTTTGAAGACGGATTTCAGTAAGGAGAACACTGGAGACAGCGGGAAAAATGCATTTGGCAGAACTTCTGTGTTAAATATAAGCGCTTCTGCAAAGGAGGGGAAAACCTACTTAAAGGAACTTGGATTTACTGCGCCCTTCAAGGTTATGACGCCGTTTGAGCAGGAAAACGGTGGTATGAAGATTATGATGCTCATGGCGTCGGCCGGTATCATGGAGGGCGATGTACAGGAAATTTCCATCTGTACAGAAAGGGGAGCCAGTCTGGAATGTACGTCACAGTCATTCGAAAAGATCCACAAAATGGGAGATGGATATGCAGTCCGGAATATCCGCCTGACAGTAGGAGCCGGCAGTTTTCTGGATTACAGTCCAATGCCTGTGATTCCTTTTGCTGATTCCGCGTTCAAGGCGTCAACGGATATTGTGCTGGAGGATGACAGCAGCAGTCTGATCTGGCAGGAGATCATGGCCTGTGGGCGCGCAGCCAGAGGGGAACGGTTTTCTTACCGTTTCTATCACTCTGGCATCCGTATCTGGCAACAGGAAAAACTGCTTTACCGGGAAAAATGTCGTTTTAATCCGCCGGAGACAATGATGGAGGGAATCGGCTTGTTTGAAGGATATTCCCACATGGCCAGTCTTCTTTTGTTTCACATGGGAATAAGTGACGAGCTGCTGACACGTTTTCGGGAATACGTGGAGGGGCTTCCATATGTGTGCGGAGGTGTGACGAGAACCGCTTCGGGAGACGTAGCCGTGCGAATCTTTTCTAATCAGGCGTGGGAAGTGGAAGCGGTATGCAGTACACTGAAAGACTGGGCGAAACAAGACAGGATAGAGTATTTTGCTACAGGCAGAGTAAAAGGGACGAAAAGTTATCGCTCACTTCTCATATAAGATCCGGGTACCCAAAGATTATTGATCTTTGATATTCATTCAGGATAGTCTTTTTATGTAGACCAGTCAATGCTATAATTTTAAGGATTTTTTGTAACTGCCAAATATGTTAAAGGGGCATTATAAAATAGATGAATAGCCCATCTGTTTTACAATGCCCCTTTAAAGTCTGCATTTCCATATAATGTTCACCCGTTGTCATAGTATTTTGTAAAGCAGTATTACGATGCCAGTTCAAATAGTTCATCTAACTGTGCAATACAGTCAGTAACAGAATGAAAGATTACTTCGACTGTTTTAAAGGAAGCCAGAGACAGCACTCCCAAGATGGATTTTCCGTCAACTATGCGGCTTCCGTATTTTACGTCCACATCGAAATCCAGTTTGCTTACCAGATTAACAAACTGCAGGATCTGCTTGGTGTTCTGAAATGTTATAAATTTATGTTCCATAATAAATTCCTCCTCATATTCGGGTTTTCGTTTGGTGATAAACTAAGTTTAACACTTTTCGTTAAAATATGAATGGAGAATACCGATAGGTTATTTGGAAAAAACAGACTTTATATATGAAACTGTAATTAAATTTTTAAATGTAAAGAGTCAGTAGTATTTCCTTGGAGCGGATTCTCTGATAAAAAGTCGCTTTTTTTCAGTAAGAATATAGGAAAAGATCATTTTCTTTGTTAATAAGAAGGATTAAAATTAAGAAATAAAAAGCAAGGGAAGAGGAGATTATGGATATGCAGAATGATTTTTTTATATTGAACAGGGACGTCACAATCGATGCGGAATTAAAGAGTGAACCTGTCCGGCGTGCAGTATCACGTTTTTACCGGGATCTTTCGATGGTGCTGGAACCAGCAGATGAAGGAACGGAGAGAGCAGAATCAGGAAAGATATGCTTGAAAAAGGGGGATTTGGCGGCAGAAGAATATGATATTTATGTAGAAAATAACAGAAAGGTGACAATTACGGCCTCGGAGGAACTGGGCTTCATTTATGCACTGATCTACATTAGTGAGCACTGCCTGCAAATACTTCCGTTTTGGTTCTGGAATGATCAGAGATTCGTAAAACAAAAAGAAATACCCATTTTATTTAAAAAATACCATTCAGAAAAAAAGCCGGTCGCTTACCGGGGCTGGTTTATTAACGACGAGGTTTTGATCAGCCACTGGGACGCGGAGAAAGATGCAGCCTATCCGTGGGAAATGGCGTTTGAAGCGCTGCTGCGCTGCGGCGGCAATACGGTGATTCCGGGAACGGACAGCAATTCAAAAAAATATGCCGGTCTTGCGGGAGACATGGGATTGTGGCTTACCCAACACCATGCGGAACCCCTGGGGGCAGAGATGTTCCTGCGGGCTTATCCGGATAAAACCCCTTCATTCAAAGAGTATCCAGACTTGTTCCGAGGTCTTTGGGAGGAAGGAATAAAGAGACAGATGAATCATAAAATCATCTGGAATCTTGGCTTCCGAGGCCAGGGTGATACCCCATTCTGGGAGAATGATCCCCAGTATGATACTCCGGAGAAGAGAGGACAGTTGATCAGCAGTATTATGCAGGAACAGTATGACCTGGTAAAAAAATACGTTGCGAATCCTGTTTTTGGCACAAATCTGTATGGAGAAACCATGGAGCTTTATCAGCAGGGGCTGATCGAACTTCCGGATAATGTAATTATGATCTGGGCTGATAACGGTTACGGAAAGATGGTATCCAGAAGGCAGGGCAATCATAATCCGCGAGTTCCTGCACTTCCGGGTGAAGGGCTGGGCGACAGAAGACATGGCGTTTACTATCACGTTTCTTTTTATGATCTTCAGGCTGCCAATGTGCTCACGATGCTGCCGAATCCCATGGAATTTGTTAAAAAGGAACTGAAGCATGCTTATGATTGTGGGATTTCAACGCTGTGGCTCGTGAACTGCTCCAATATTAAGCCCCATGTCTATCCTCTGGATTTTGCTGCCACTTTATGGAACTCTCTGGAAACGGAGCCGGAAAAGCATCTGGAACAGTACATAAGCAGGTATTATGGGGACAGATCCTTAAAGGAAATGAGAGAATGCTTTATGGAATATTTTGAAGCCGCGCTTCCGTATGGAGAGGAGGAAGACGAACATGCGGGCGAACAGTTTTATAATTATGTCACCCGGGTTTTGATTCATCAGTGGATGAAGGATGGCGGAAACGCTGCCTGTGAGGAACTTCGCTGGTGTGGACCGGCAGAAAGTTTCGCCGCACAGCTTCAGTGGTATGTGTCAAAATGTAAAAATGCCTGTCCACGCTTTCAAGGACTGCTCGACAGATGCGTAAGTCTGGCAGATGAACTGCCGGAAGACTGCCGTAGATTATGGAAGGATTCCCTCCTGCTCCAGGTAAAAATTCACACGTTCTGCCTGGAGGGCGTGATCCATTTCGGAAAGGGATATTCGGCATATGAAAGCAGCGATTATCTGAATGCCTTTTACGAAATTGGCCAGGCAGCAGACCACTTTTATCTGGCGGAGGAGGCTATGAAAGAGTGCGGACACGATAAATGGAAGGGCTTTTACGATAACGACTGTCAGACAGACATAAAAGAAACGGCATACTTACTCAGGCTGTTAATGGGGTATATCAGAAATATTGGAGATGGTCCATACTTTTATCAATGGCAGAGATTAATTATATATCCGGAACGAGACAGAAAGATCATGCTTCTTCTAAATTATGAAAATCACCTGACGGATGGAGAACTGTATCAGGCGATGAAGGAAAAAGAAAATAATAAATTTGACAAAATCAGCCTTTAGCTTTTAAGCGAAGAGCTCCTGCTTTTGCAGAAATAAATATAGCCGGTCATTATTTCCTTTACAGAAAATCCAATGGCCGGTTTTGCAGTTGATTTCTATTATGTCTTTGCAGTTTTCTCTGTATTCGGTTATAATTATCTGGAAAAGTCGCTTTTTTCAAATCGAAAACAGGAAAATGAAGAATAGAGGAGCAGCGTTGAAAGGACAGTCGATGAAAAGATATCTGGAATATTGGTACCAGAAATACAGAGATTTAAAACTGGTGGAAAAGATGATTATTGTTTACGTCCTGATGTTGGGAATCTGTTTTCTTATAAGCGTTGCTGCACTACAGGTCAGCTTCAATATTTATGATGGGAAATTGTATGAAAAGTCCCTGCAGGAACTGGATTTTTTTACTCAGGAGGTAAACCGGAGTTTAGACGAGGTGGAAGGAATCTCCTATAACATAGCAATCGATACGCAGATTCAGGAACAGCTCACAAAAATGAAAAATTTGAAACATTTTACTGCGGATTATTCTTATGAAGTTTATCAGCTCCGTATGCTGTTTAATAAAGAACTGGCAAATTCAAATATGATATCCAACATGGTATATACGGACGGGGATAAAACTCAGTTTGTTGTGGGGCTTGCAACGGGAACGATCAGTAAGGAACTGTACGATTCAGTGATGAACCGGATTCATGAAGCAAAAGGGGCCTATGTGGTACAGCCGCCAACGACAGAGTATCCCTATTTGCTGACGGGCCGTGATGTAAGAAAACATATTGATGCGAGCCTGGAGTATCTCGGGAGCCTTCTGATCACCTGCGATGTTGCAGGAATGATCGAAAAGAATATTGACGATCTGGAAGCTGACAGTTCCACGCTCTGTGTGTACTCAAATGAGGGCGTTATCTATGAAAAGCAGAAGGGCATGATGGAGCGTCTGCCTAAGCTGGAGGGAGATAAAGGGTATCAGATTATTAAAGAACACGGACAGCGATATTTTGCTTGTTATTTACAATCATCAAAGACAGGCTGGACCTATGTCAATATATTTCCTTATTCGGAAATTTACGGACAGAATCAGAATCTGCGGTATATGATGATTGGTGGATTTCTTCTGCTGTTTCTTACTACCGCACTGATTTTGAAAAAACTTGCGCATATGATTGTGAAGCCGCTGGAACATTTAACAGAAAGTATGCAGATTGTGGAAACCGGAGATTTTGATCAGGCAAGAGAGTTTTTAGGAACCAGTACGCAGAAAGATGAGATCGGCCTGATGACCCAGGAATTTAAAGTGACATTGGATAAAATCGATTATCTGATTCATGAAAATTATGAAAAACAGTTTCTTTTGAAGGATACTAAGTATAAGATGCTCCAGGCGCAGATCAATCCGCACTTCCTTTATAATACTTTAAACAGCATAAACTGGATGATCCGTGCCCGAAAAAATGACGAGGCGGCGGAAATGACAGTGGCTCTGGGAACGATCTTACGGTCTGCCCTGAATAAACAGCAATATGTCGCCGTTGATGAGGAACTGGACAGTCTGAGGAAATATATGACGATTCAGGAGTACCGGTACAGGAAGCGTGTGGCCTTTTCTGTGGAATGTGAAGTCTCGGGGCAGTATCTAATCCCCCATATGACACTGCAGCCGCTGGTAGAGAATTCTATCTACCACGGGGTGGAAAAGATGCTGACGCCGTGTAAGATATCCGTTACGATCAGAGAAGAAGGAGGGAGAATTACCATAACTGTATCGGACAACGGCCCCGGAATGACGGAGGAAGAACTGGAAGCGGTCCGTACTTTTACCGCAGAGCCGAAAGGCCATGGTATTGGATTAAAGAATATTTACGAACGGCTGAAAATGGCATTTGATCAGGAGGCGTATTTTGATATCAGCAGTGTACCGGGAGGCGGAACGACGGTGACAATTAAGATTCCAAAGGCAGAGGTGATGATAAGCGATGAATAAGGTGTTGTTGGTAGATGATGAGGATATTGAACGCGAGGCAATGGCGGAGATTATTCCATGGAAGAAGCTGGACATGGAACTGGTGGATATGGCGTGGAATGGAATTGAAGGGCTTGAAAAAATACGGATGCATATTCCTGACATTGTAATTACAGATATCAAAATGCCGGTTATGGATGGGATTCAGCTGATCCGCAATACGAAAGAGCTTTATCCGGACATACTTTTTGTGGTGCTGTCCGGATATGGGGAATATGAATACACCAGCAGAGCAATGGAACTTGGAATCCGGCATTATATTTTAAAGCCCTGTGATGAGGAAAAGATTGTAGAAGTGCTGCTGGGAGTGAAGAAGGAACTGGAAGAACTGGAGAACAGAAGAAAGTCGGAACAGGAGTACCGGAGCACCTTTGACCGTATGCTTCCACGTGTAAAAGAACAGATACTCGGAATCTTGATAACCAAAGAGGAGGTGTCCAGGGCTGATGAAATCCTTCTGGAGAAATTTATGGAGGATATTACAAACTCCTTTGTATTGCTGGGAATTCAGTCCTCCCTGGAGTTGGATCAGCTGGATCAGTTTGCTCTGACAAATATATTAACAGAGCTTTTAGGTGTGGAGAACGTCTATATGAGTACAGCCACAAAAAATGAGATGGTTTATCTGATTCCAGCGGAGATGGCAGAAAATCTGCGGCCTCTGATTATAAAGGTTCATAAGGAGTATCGGAAGTATAAACAGACAAAGCTTCGTTCGGCGATCAGCAGAACAGGGGGGATTGAGGACGTCAGCCATCTGTACTCTCAGCTTCAGGAGTTGTTCTTTTTAGGTGATTCGGAAGGGAAGATGGAGTTTATCAGCTTTGATTTTTTGGGTGAGGCCGATGACAATTCCGTTATGGTATTGGATTATGACCGAATCAGGGAGGCAAAGGATTACGCGGAGGTGATGTTTGAGATTTATACTTCTTTTGTAAAGATGGAAATTCGTGGGTTTTCAAGGAAAAGGATCGCAGATTCCTTTCGTTTCTTTTTGAAGATATTCTGTGGGAAAGCGGAATGCGAATTGAACGATGGAGATATCTGGGGAATTCTGGAAATGGTGATTGAAGAATGCACTGCTTATCTGAAACTGTCACTGCCTGATACAAAAGATGGGAGCCGCATGAAACATATATTATATAGTATTTATCAGAATATCAAAAATCCGGATTTAAGTCTGCAGTATCTGGCGAAAGAAGTACTATTTATGAATGAAGATTATTTTGGACGTTTCTTCTACCGTTACACCAATGAGAAATACTCTTCGTTTTTAGTCAGGATTCGGGTAGATTTGGCAAAACGACTGATGGCTTTTGATCCGGATATCCGGATATCTGAATTAGCCGAGCAGATTGGGTATCCCGCAGATGGACAGTATTTTGCCAAGGTATTTAAGAAGACTACAGGGCTGGTACCGTCTGAATATCGAAAAATGCTAACCGTTCGTTGATTAAAGTCGGAAAATTACAAATAAATGAAAAAAGAGGGGTATCTAAGAAAGTATATTTTTTTCCTGGATGCTTCTTTTTTTACGTTTTAGTCGGAATTTTACAGATGAGTAATCTGTAAATTCCATTCAGATTTCCAGTGGAAAACAGTATAATAAGGCTATCAGAAATAAACAAAACCAGATTAGAAAAGGAGAGTCGTATTTATGAAAAGGTCTTTAAAAAAATTAACAGCTTTAAGTATGGCGGCGGCCATGGCGTTTTCACTGGCAGGATGCAGTTCAGGGAACGGAGGAGAGACAACGGCAGCAGAAGCCGCTAAGACAGATACACAGGCGGCCGGGACAGAGAGTACGGGTGAACCGGTTACCCTTAAAATTACCTGGTGGGGAGGCCAGGGGCGTCACGACTACACACAGAAAATGCTGGATGCCTATACTGCCTCCCATCCAAATGTAACATTTGAGGCAATGCCGTCAGGCTGGGATGGATATTTTGACAAACTGGCTACCCAGGCTGCTTCCGGTTCCATGCCTGACATTGTCCAGATGGATTATCTCTATATCACTACATATGCTAAAAATAATTCTCTGGCTGATTTACAGCAGTTTGTGGACGATGGAACGATTGACACCTCCAAGATAGATCAAAATCTGCTTAACACAGGAAACATCAATGGTAAACTAAATGGAATGGTGCTCAGCAGTTCTTATTTATCGGTCGGATATAATCCGGAAGTATTAGCGGATGCTGGCGTGACAGAGCCGGACAGCAGCTGGACCTGGGATGATTTTATTCAGACGGCTGAAACGGTCAAGGAAAAGACCGGTAAGTATGGTATGGCAGGCGGACCGGTCGATGATACCAACTTATTTAACTACTGGGTAAGACAGCATGGAGAAAGCTTGTTCAGTGAAGACAAGAAGGCGATCGGCTATGCGGATGACAAGCTTTGCTCAGATTTTATCCAAATGTGGGCTGATCTGATGGCAAAGGGGGCTGCACCGAATCCGGATGAGTATGCGGCGATCCAGACTCTGGGAGAGGAAGGAAGACCGGTTGTAACCGGAGAAGGCGCCATGCTGACAGAGTGGAACAACTATGCGACAAAAGTAAGCGGAACCAACGACAAGCTGAAAATGGTAACCCCTCCGATGGTTGCCGGTTCTGACGCCAAAGGTCTCTGGATGAAACCAGGCATGTTCTTCTCCATCGCGGAAACGTCCAAGGTTAAAAAAGAAGCTGCAGAATTTATCGACTGGTTTGTTAATTCAGAGGAAGCCAACGACATCATGATGGCGGAGAGAGGGACTCCGGTATCTTCAGAGATCCGTGATTATATGGTGGCATCTGGCAAGTTATCGGATCAGCAGGCAACGATGTTCAAGGGTGTAGAAGATGCCCTGGCACTCTGCGGTGAAACACCTGATCCAGATCCGGTTGGAATGTCAGAGGTTAATGAGTCCTTTAAGAATGCTGCTTACAGCGCATTCTACGGGCAGATGACTCCAGAAGAAGCAGCAGCTAAATTCAGAAAAGACGCAGATGCAATTCTTTCACGGAATAACTGATTGGCAGAAGGAGGGGACCATATACCATGGTCCCCTCTGACAGTAAAGAGGAGATTGGATAACCATTATGAAAAGTAAAAAGAAAAAAGCCGTTTCCAGACAGGCCGATAATGCAGTTGCGTACCTGCTCATGGCACCCTGGCTTGTGGGATTTATCGGGATGTGGCTGATTCCGGCGATTATTTCCATCTATTATTCCTTCACGGATTTTAACCTGTTAAACGATCCCAAGATCATTGGATTTGCCAACTATGCACGTGCTTTCACACAGGATGAGACGTTTGTACAGGCGCTCAAAGTGACATTTTTATATGTATTGGTACTCGTTCCGCTAAGACTTGCATTTGCCCTTTTTGTAGCCATGCTTTTAAATAAGAAACACAAGGGACTTGGGCTTTACAGAACCCTCTATTACGTTCCCTCCATCATAGGCGGAAGCATTGCGGTTTCCGTTGTGTGGAAGCAGATATTCGGAAATAAGGGTGTGGTTATGACACTGCTGTCCGTATTTGGAATCCAGCAGACCACCTCCTTTCTGGGAAATCCCAAGACGGCGCTCAGTGTCATCATTCTCATGGGAGTATGGCAGTTTGGTTCCTCTATGCTGATCTTCTTATCCGCATTAAAGCAGATCCCGTATACCCTTTATGAATCGGCTATGGTGGATGGAGCGAAGCCGTCCTATACATTTTTCAGAATTACGCTTCCGATGCTGACCCCGACGATTTTCTTTAATCTGATTTTACAGATTATCAACGGCTTCCGGGTATTTACAGAGAGCTATGTAATCACCGACGGCGGCCCGTTAGACAGTACACTGTCCTATGTGCTTTACTTATACCGCAGAGCCTTTACGTATTTTGATATGGGCTATAGCTGTGCACTTGCCTGGATCCTGGTTGCAATTATCGCTGTCTTCACCGTGATTATTTTCAAAACACAGAAGAACTGGGTCTATTATGAATCTGAGGAGGGGTGAGAAAATGGGAATGCACACAAAGAAAAAGATAAATTCGGTAATATTTCACATAGGAGCGTGCGCGCTTGGATTTTTGATGATTTATCCCCTGCTCTGGCTTCTGGCCAGTTCCTTTAAGAGCAATGATACCATGTTTCTGGATACGTATTCTCTGATCCCAAAGGTATGGGATGCAGGTACTAACTATAACAGCGGTTTTTCAGGGATCGGCGGTGTGAAGTTTACAACATTTTTTACCAATTCGCTGATCGTAACTGTTATCGGAACGGTAGGCTGTGTATTGACCTCCCTGTTGGCGGCCTATGCATTGTCCAGACTTAAATTTAAATTTTCCGGCTTTTGGTTTGGCTGTGTCATGATGACCATGATGATTCCCCCGCAGGTTATGGTCGTACCTCAATACATTATCTTAAAGCAGCTGCATTTGATTAATACGAAAACGGCACTTGTTCTTCCGTGGATTTTTGGCGGTGCGTTTTTTATCTTTCTGATGGTTCAGTTTTTCCGTGGAATTCCGAGAGAACTGGATGAAGCGGCAGAAATTGACGGATGCGGAAAGATAACGACCTTATTTAGAATTCTTGTGCCAGTGGTAAAACCGGCGATTATTACGTCCTCTATCTTTGCGTTTTACTGGATCTGGCAGGATTTCTTCCAGCCGCTGATTTTTATGAACAGTGTGGAACGCTTTACAATTCCGCTGGCACTGAATATGTATTTGGATCCAAACTCTTATAACAACTATGGTGGACTGTTTGCAATGTCAGTAATTTCGCTGCTGCCGGTAATTATTTTCTTTATTATCTTCCAAAGATATCTGGTGGATGGAATTGCCATGGATGGCATCAAGGGATAGAAACAGACAGATTGCAGCAACAGTTAATGGTATGATATGGAACAGTATGGAATATGTCAAGAGTATTCCATACTGTTCTTTTAGTATGGGGCGGCAGGACTCAGTTGAGTGCGCGAAGCGCAGAATTTAGACGGGAGGCGGCAACTTTTGTTGATAATTTATGTGTTTTTTGTTTGGTTATAATGGCGTTTTTTTGAGGCTGCTGAATATAAAAATTATAAAAAATATAATAAAGTCGGAATTTTCCAGCAAGGTTACCGGAAAATTACATAGGAAAAACAGAAAGTTTTGGATAGAATATAGGCACATCCTGAAAGCTCGTTGGGAGTACCCGCAGCGAAGGGAGAAAAAAGGAAGGGAGAATAGTATGAGATTGAAACAGAGAACATGGTTTCGCCGTACGATAGCGGCAGTACTTGTGGCCGGCATGACGGTTGCAACGGGTATGTTTACACTGGCTGCACCGGGGAATGGTGGAAAAACGGCCGGCGCCAGTGATTGGAAAGAAATTGCTGCCGTAGATTTCAGCGGGCTGGAAAGTTTGGATAACTTAAAGGACGGCTGGGTGGTCAGCGGAGGTTCAGGAACAGCAGAACTGGTTGAGGCAGGTGAGAGTGCAGAGGGAAAGGCCCTGAAGCTTACACGGTCATCAGATGGAGCTGTCACGCAATTAGTAAGAAGTGCATTGGGAATCGACAAAAGTAACTGCTCCTATGTATCGATAGAAACCAGACTGAAGCTTGGTACAGAAAAAGGCAACAAGCAGTGGAGTATCCCGTATATTAAGGATAAAAATGGAAAGGTAGCGTATACAGTCTTCGTAAGTGATGATGCGAACCAGTGGAGCCAGTATAAAACCCATGTTAATGGTACGAACAACCAGGCAGCAGGCACAGCGGTTCCCGGAACGTGGCAGACCGTCCGCATGGATATTAACCTGGAAAAGAATACGTTCCGTGTCTCTGTGGACGGCTCTTATGTGTTGTACGATGAGAATGCGAGAAGTGCAGCAGACAGCCTTGATACAATCCAGTTTTATGCGGACAGCTGGAATCGCGGAACTGTTTACATTCAGTCAGTAAAAGTGATGGGGCAGCAGGAGCATAAGGCAGGAACGACTTACTATGTGAGTAGCGAGGGCAATGATGAAGCGGCGGGGACATCGGAGAATACTGCATGGAAGACGCTTGGGCGGGTAAACCGCGAGCATTTTATCCCTGGAGACAGGATCTTGTTCCGTTGCGGAGATGAATGGGAAAATGAGACGCTTTTTCCACAGGGAAGCGGTAGTGCGGATGAAAAAATAGTTCTTGGCAGCTACGGAGAGGGGGCTATGCCTAAAATCTCCACAAACGGAAAGGCTGCGGATGCGGTCTGCCTGTACAATCAGGAATACTGGGAAATCTGCGGTCTGGATATCTCCAATACCGTGGAAGGTTTTTCCCAACTGTCGGGAGATGGAAACGGAGACGGGACACCGCCTGAAACTAATAATGCAGACCGAAACGCTGCAGATGGAAAATTGTTGGGTGAGTACCGGGGAATCCATATCGCGGGCCGTGATGTAGCTTCTTTAAAAGGTTACCATCTTCATGATTTGCTGATACATGATGTGACCGGTGTAGTGAGTTGGATTGGTGATACCGGACTTAAGGATGCCGGAATTGTGAACAATGCAGGTCTTGACGGCTCCAAGCGTACCGGAGGAATCCTTATCGAATGCCTGAAACCGAGCGGTAACCAGCCAACCCAGTTCAGCGATATTGTAATCGAGGACAGTGAATTTATCAATAATTCTTTCTGTGGCATAACAGTTAAGCAATGGAATGGTGAAGGCAGCCAGTATAGTAATAATCCAGGTTGGGCGAATCGGAACAGGGCAGGCGGAGCGCCGGATTACTACGATGCCAACTGGTATCCCCACAGCAATATTATAATTCAGGATAACTACATCAACCAGGGGGCTTCTGCCTATGCCTGCAATGGTATTTACTTGACCAGCAGTAAAGATTCCGTTATTCAGAGAAATGTCCTGGAACACATTGGAACCTGTGGAATCGAACTGTATTTTGCCGATAATGTGGCAGTTCAGTATAATGAGATTTCTGATGTGGTTAAAAAGGGCGGCGGCGCCGATGACAATGCCATAGATCCGGACTGGCGGGTAACAAATTCTCTGATCCAGTATAATTACATTCATGATGCAGGGGAAGGCTTCCTTTTATGCGGTGTTCATTTTAACTCCGGGGTAATCCGTTATAACCTGGTGCAGGACTGTGGAAGAAGTTATGTTCATTACTCTATGGGAAGCGGCTATTTCCAGATTTATAATAATATCTTCTACCGCAGTAAAGACGGTAATGGTACCAATAATTTCGATCCCTGGGGAGGTGGAAGTGCCGCCTATTTTAACAATGTGTTCTATGATGGAAAAGGACAGGGATTTAATTTCAGCGGAGGCAGCAACTTTGCCTATGACAATAATGCATATTACGGAACAGCACCTACAAGTAAGGATAAAAATCCGATTCTGCTGACTGATGATCCGTTTGAGGGAGACGCGCCCTCTCTGAACAGAAAGGGAAATTTCAAGACCGGCGTTCTTTTGGAGGCAAATGGATTGAGACCCAGAGTAGACTCTCCATTGATTGCAGCGGGAGTTGACCGGGATCCGAATGGATACAGCATAGATGATGGTCTGAAATCCAAAGGAAGCAAGTTTAATTTTACTTCACTGGACAAGGCAGATACGAATTACCTGGGCGACTGTATTAATATTGGAAGAATGGATTATCCAACTTTCGAAAAAACGGATGCTGAGGCAACCTTTGATTCGCCAAAGACACAGACGGTAGCGGATCAGAATGCACCTACGATCGGCATGTTTGAACTAAGCCTGGCTCCAGATGCGGTAATTCTCCGCGGCACTGTTACAGATGGATTGAATCCTGTCACGGGTGCAGTTGTAGAAGTGACAAGTGGAGATAAAACGGTTGAGGCTGTGACTAATAAGAGCGGCGTTTACTCGATTGTGCAGGGCTTGGCTCCGGGTGTAGCTACAATTACGGTTAAATGCGAGAAAGAAGATATAACAGACACTATCACACTGGAGGGAGGAAAAGTCAATCAGCACGATGTGACAGTTCCGATGGCAGACATGCCGGGATCATTTGAAAATGTTCTGATAGAAGAAAACTTTGAAGAACAGACGGATCCTGATAATTTCGGATTTTCACATGGAACAAAGATTGAGAATGGAAAACTGGTACTGACGGCAGGCAGTATGGGAAATGCAACCACAGCAGTTAAGACCTTTGGCCCTGAGATTACAGGGCAAAGAGGAATTGACATGACATTCGATTATGTCTGCACAAAGGGAGATAAACAGGGATTTGAATTCCGGGATTCATACGGAAGACTGTTGTTTGCGATATGTGCGGCAGCAGATAAGAATGATTTAAGGCCATCCGTAACCGGAGGAGCAGTAGATGATTCAAAAGCGGCAGCCGCCGAAGAACCATCCTGGAATCATATCGACATGAATAAGGATACAACGTATACGATCCGTGTGCACGCTGATTTTGAGGAGAAAACAGTCAGCTATTCCATCACGGAAAAAGACGGCAAGGTGGCAGCGCAGGAGATTGCAATTCCTACAGAAGCTTCCAATCTTGCAAAGATGATTGCCTGCAACTGGTGGGTCGGGCAGCCTCAGTATATCGATAATTTCAGGCTGACAGCTCCTGAAGCAGCACTGGATCTGCCGCTGGAAGGAAAAACGCTCTATGCGTTTGGCGACAGTATTGTTGCAGGCCATCAGTATACGAAACACAGCTTTGCTGATTTCATAGCAGATCAGGAGGGAATGATCCTTCAGAAATATGCGGTAAACGGGGCTACCATTATGGAGGCCGGTTATTCTGGAGGGCAGATTTTATCCCAGTTAAATAGTGCGCCGGACGAAGCACCGGATTATATTATCTTTGATGGTGGAACAAATGACGCAGAGTATCTCTTAAACAAGGACAGCGAGTCCCTTGGCACAATCGTGGAGGAATGTGATCCGGAACGATTCGATACAGATACTTTTGCAGGTGCTTTTGAGAAGACGGTTTATGAGATGAAGAAGAAATGGCCGGATGCTCAGTTGGTTTATGTAGCGGTACATAAGCTTGGCTCACGGGATGAGTCAATGCAGGATAAACTTCATGAACTGGAGCTTGCCGCCTGTGCAAAGTGGGAAGTAGCGGTTGCCAATCTCTATGACGATTCAGAACTGGATACTAGAAAGGAACCCCACAAGAACCGATATACCTTCAATTCCCTGGATAGTAATGGCCTTCCGGGAACAAATGGATCGGGAACGCATCCAAATTTAGCGGCGATTGAAGAATTCTATGTACCTGCAGTTACCGGGGCATTGCGCAGACCAGAGGTGCCCTCATCAGATAAAGAGGTCCTGACAGCTCTGATAGAAGAGGCGGAAAAAGAAACGGAGAAAACGGATATCTACTCTCCAGAGGCAATTGAAGCGGTTAAAAAGGCAATCGAAGCGGCCAAAAAGACAGCTGAAAAAGTATTTGCAACGCAGAAAGAAGTGGACGATCAGATCAAACAGCTGAAAAAGGCAATGGATGAACTGAAGGGAACAGAAACCGGATATTACACAGAACGTATTAAAGTAACGAAAAAACCAGAACGTACCAACTATGAAATTGGTGACCGCTTTGATCCGGAGGGAATGGAAGTTACGATTTATGAAATTGCCAGCAGCAGTAATGCTGCACGTTCGAGAGTGCTTTCGCCGGAGGAGTATGAAGTAGAGTCTGAGAGCTTTGAAACTGCAGGAACGAAAACGGTTACCACAGTATATCATGGAGTTGGAAGTGATGGACAAGAAGAGGCGTTTTATGATTCCTTTACAGTGGAAGTAATAGAAGCGCTGGAGAACGAAGTCTATACAACCGGAATTAAAGTAACGAGAAAACCAAATAAGTTAATGTATGAGACCGGAGACGACTTTGACCCGGCAGGGATGAAGGTAGTCGCTTATGAAGTGGCAAGTGCCAGCAATGCATCACGGAACGAACGAACACTAAATCCTGATGAGTACCAGATAAGGCATGAATCGTTCGATACAGACGGGACAAAGAAGGTTACAGTTTATTACGAGGCAGAAAATAAGGAAGGGGATAATGAAGTATTTACCGATTCCTTCACCGTAACCGTAACAGAAGTCTGGGAAGAGTATTATACAACCGGAATAGAAGTACGGAAAAAGCCGGATAAGACGGTTTATAAGACAGGAGAAGACTTCGACCCAGAGGGAATGAAAGTAGTCGCTTATGAAAGACGGGCAACCGCCAGCAATGCAGAGCGCAGGGAAAGAGTGCTTACGGAAGATGAGTACGATCTGGATATCCCGTCCTTTGGAATACAGGGAAGCAAGACCATCAAAGTGGTGTATGAGGGAGTGGATAAAAACGGAGAGGATAAAACCTTTAAGGATACCTTTACAGTTAAGGTTCTGGGACGTACGGTCAGCAGCAATGACAACGACAGCGACAGCAGCGGAAGCGTCTATATACCGGATGACAGTATCACCGGAACGTGGCAGGGCGGCCAGAATGAACCGTGGAAGTTTAAAAAGAGCACTGGAACATATGCAACAAATGAATGGGCTAAAATAAATGGGAAATGGTATCATTTTGATCAGGATAGCAATATGCAGACCGGCTGGTTGTCTGACCAGAACAAGTGGTATCTGTTAAATCCGGATGGTGCCATGTGTGCCGATACCTGGGTCCTGGTGAACGGGAAATGGTATTATTTCAATGCAGATGGGTCTATGAAGTGCAATGAGTGGTATTTCTATAAGGAAGACTGGTACTATCTTGGAAGAGATGGAGACATGCTGGTAAGTGATATAACACCGGATGGATATCAGGTGGATTCAGAAGGAAAATGGATTAAGTGATGAATAACACTTAAGCAGACTTGGAAAGAAAAACTACGAATACCGCAGATGAATCAAGTCTGCGGTATTCGTAGCTGTATATCAGAGAATTAAAACTACCACAGTTTCGTCAGAAACGGCGTAAAATTTGCAGCAGCATTCACATAGTAGCAGATAATAAGAGAGATACTTACCGATCTCCAGCGCATGTCCTGAGTGGGGCGCGTGATCCACAAGAGCGGGTTTAATGGAAGAAATACTTATGGCAGCCAGCATGGGATAATCGGTATCATTAATTAAAACCAGTCCTGGTTCTTGTAGAAAACATTAGTGCCAGAGAAGAAAACTACATATGTGGCATGGGGGTGACCAGATGTGATGAAAGTACTTATTACAAAAGATGTATGTAGGGAAAATTTGATAGTACATATATATGGAAACGGTATCATGACAGGCATAGATGCCATAATACGGAATACACTCATTGAATGACTAAAAGGAGAATGACTTATGAAGGATTATATTCGTTCTATTGCAGAAAACATTAGAAAATTACGTGAGCAAAAAGGAATGACACAAGAAGAACTAGCAGAATTAGCAGGAATATCTCAAAGCCATCTGAGTAAGTTTGAAGCTGGCTCCAGAAACATTGGAATGAAAACATATACAAGGATTCTGGAAGCATTAGGAGCTGTTCCTGTTTTGTTATCAGAAGTAGAACGAATTGAGAGGCATGTGGAGTTGTTGGAGCGTTTTATATGTTTAATAAAAGAGTGTTCCGAGGTTGAATTAAGATTTTTCATGGACATGTTGGAATCCATGAAGGATAATATAAATAAATTAAAATCAGATGAAGAAAAGAAAAAGGTCAGATTTCCACGCAATACCTGTTCAAATGATAAGTTGTCTAGGGAATGGGCTTCATGATGTCATTTCGCTAAAGGAGAGTCATTAATATGGCGACACTTTTCATTATGCGTCGGGTAGACTCAGTTGAGCACGCGAAATATCTACAACCCGCTATTGCCATGTTCAGCCGCTGATATCTTGAAGATTACCCAATCCATGTCTGGAAACGAAGCGATGGACTTTTGGTAATCGGATTACCACAGAGAAGTGCTGTCAATTATTACTTCTCCATTACTGTACGATATATACAGCCAGTAATGATCGGTGTTGTTGCATTTATTACGAATGTGCTTTTGATGATATACTGAACGGCGATAGCTCATTATTGCAACGAATGTTAAGCAATCTGATATGCAACAGTATTGTACACAATCCAGATGGCTACAAGATAAGTGTTTTTGTTGGAGGCTGAAGCATGTTTTTTCAGTGCTGTCTCGCATGGATTAAGTGTAAGAATAGAGCTTCCACTCTGAAATAGAAAAGCAAGGAGCAGCCTCCAAGCATAGAAAGCTGCTCCTTGCTTATTTTTTCATAATCATATCGGTAGGCTGATATCCGATGTCAAACGGTTTCAGTGCCCTCCTGATTCTGTACTCCTGCGGATTAAGAGTCAGCGCACAGTCAGCGGAGCCGCTGCAGGTAACTCTGTTATTTGAAAATCTCGGGCTGTCAGCATCAATCTGTCAAGCAGTCATTTTACTATAGCCTCCACCATATAGTTGAGGGCCAGTACAACTGTTTTCCCATGTCACTACCATCTTTTTCCTTCGTCTTCTAAAAGCCTTTTTAGCAAATATGCTATTCTGCACTGATTGTATCAACAATTGACGTGGAATATCACAACAGATGAGACAAAGGCGATAGAACGGATACGAAAAACGATAGAGTATCAGAAAACCCACGATTGCATAAACAGAGTGGTCTCCGGTCTTGACCAAACGTTTTGGTACATCGCCTCCCAGTCCTTAAAGTCTGCCTTTTTAAGCACGATATCCTCTGCTTCCACTTTTTCCTGCTTTCAAAAATGCGAAATGATCATACACTTTTCTAGTTTACCACTGTCGGTGCCTCTAAGTGCAAGTATTGGAAAATGGAGGCAGGAGCTATACCGTTTACACGGATATTCGGAGCCAACGGTTTAGCTAAAGATTTTGTCAGGCAGTGGACAGCCGCTTTTGAAGCATCTCAGGCAGACAGATAAATTATACACAAAGAAACGTTAGGCGTAGCAGCCAAATGGTTATTACGCCTGGCGTTTTTTTGTGTATGGGATTATTTACCATAAATGTAAATCAAAGGATTGGAAGGCTGATCGGATATTTTTGCACGAAAAAAGTGTCGTTATATAGCAAAAAAACTGAAATGGATAATTTTAGGGAAAATTCATGTAGAATTATTCCAGCCAGTCCATTTTAAAATATACTTTAATACTGTAAAATACTACCAAATGAAAAGGAGGAACAGAGGGATATGATACTTAACAGTTTTGATATTGCCCAAAATATCCGGTTAGTGCGAGAGACAAAAGGACTTACAATAGAAAAACTTGCAGAATTAGCAGGCGTTTCGGCAAATCATATGAGCAAAGTAGAGAATGGCCTAAGAAATTTAAGTATGGAGTCATATTTAAATGTATTACAGGCATTAGATGTATATCCGGTTTTTGTTGCAGGGGCAGATGATGGGAAAGAAACGAAAAAATATATTTCGGATTTTATGGAGATCATTAAAGACTGTTCCGGAAGAGAAGTGGCCTTTTTATTGAATATGGCTGTAAGTATGAAAGAAAATATGATAAAAACTGGACTTACTGCAAGCGGAAAATAATAACTGGATAATGATATGTTATGATCATGACATTTTTGGCATTAAAGGAGAACAAGATGAAAGAATACATATATTGGTGGCCCATTTTTTTCTAATTGACTTGGCATTTATGTTTAATTCAATTATTGTCTTTGTAATTGTGCTTATTATAAGTTAATAGGAGTTAAAAATGCTGACCGTTGAAGAATTAGAAGAATTACAAAATATAAGTATAGATCAGATGGATCCAAATACATTGGTGGATTTGAACAGTATAAGAGTTGATACTTCCCAGCCCAAAGAAAAGCGCATTAAAATGCTGTTGGAAAGTGGAATCAATCCATATTTTTTTCGGGTGGGAAATATGAAAATAAAAGTTGCTTATTCAAATACAGGGAAAACACTATCTGATATTATCGAAAATTTAGTGGAAAAAGCAGAGATTTGAATAAGAACACAAATGAGAAAAAATAAAAAGTAGGTGATTATGTTAGATGGTATGGACAACTGATTTGGATCATGGTAGAATAAAGGCGGAATAGAACTAAAGATTAAGCAGGTTCCTGCTACTTATTTGGTGTATAGCCGTCCGTTTCAGGAGGGTCATACAGCTGACTAATAAGTGGTTAGGAGCTGTTTTTATGTTTAAAAAGTATAATCATATCTTTCGAACGTACTCTTATCTGCGCCTATCGGTAGAAGATGGCGATCAAATCGAGAGTGACAGTATCAAAAATCAAAGAGTCATAGTTAACCGTTATAAGGAAAATCATCCAGAAATCCAATTGGTCGGTGAGGAGATTGATGATGGATATAGCGGTACTAATTTCAAGCGCCCAGGTTTTCAGAATTTGCTGGAATTGATCAAGAAGGGCATGATCGACTGTATTATAGTGAAGGACTTGAGCCGATTGGGAAGAGACTTTACGGAAGTGCTGCGGTATGTCCAACGCCGGTTCCCTGAGTGGGGGATCCGTTTCGTAGCAATCGATGATAACTATGACAGTGACGATGAATCCTGTAAACAGGATTTTCTGACTTTACCCATTAAAAGTTTACTAAATGAGAGTTACCCGGCAAATACAAGCATCAGTATCCGGAACACATTAAAAGCTATGCGTGAGCAGGGGCTTTTTGTTGGGGCATATGCATATTATGGCTACCAAAAAGACCCGGAAGACCGTCACAGGCTGATCCTCGACCCTATTGCTTCTGGGGTGGTTCGGGACATTTTTGCATGGAAAATATGCGGTCTTAGCCAGGATGCCATAGCCAGGAGATTGGATAGCCTTGGATTTTTGCCGCCTGCAGATTACAAGGTGTCACAAGGTATCCCATATAAAACAACCTTCAAATTGTATGAGCGCAGCCATTGGACGGCAGTGGCGGTGGGGCGGATACTATGTAATATTGCCTACGTGGGAATATTGGTTCAGGGAAAAACCACAACTCCCAATTTTAAGGTACATAAAACAATATATAAGACTGAGGAAGAGTGGGACATTGTGGAGGGGGCTATTCCGCCAATTGTAAGCTGGATTGATTTTATGATTGTTAATCATCTTTTGGAAAAAGACACGCGGACTGCGCCAGGGCAGGATACGGTTTACCTTTTTTCGGGTATTCTTGAATGTGCGGACTGCCATCAGTCACTTGTGAGAAAACCTGCAAAGTATAATGGGAAGGAATACGGATACTATGTGTGCTCAACAAATAGGGATCATAAAGAGCAGTGTTCTTCACCACACCGTGTATCTGAAGCAAAGCTTAAAAAAAGTATGCTTCTGCTGATCCGACACCAAATTTCTATGATGGTAAACTTGAAGTCAATTTTACAATATGTGGAGACAATTCCGTTTTCTGACCGCAAAGTTGAAAAAGAAAGTAACCGGATGGAAATGTTAAAAAAGGAGTACCAATGGAATCTGAAACTGTCTACGTCTCTTTACGAAAGTTTCCAAGAGGGAATTCTTACTAAAGAGGAGTATCTGCAGATGAAAAAAAAGTATTCAGAGCGCTGTGGAGAATTGGAACAGTTGATGGAAAATCAGGAAGAGGAGAGCAGAAATATATTCCGAAATATCTGTGGACAGAATAACTGGATTGAACATTTTCTGAAATTTGGTCAGATCAAGGAACTCGACCGAAAACTGGTGGTCAGCTTTATTAAAGACATACAGGTTACGGCCCAGGGAAATCTGGAAGTGACATTCTGGTTTGAAGACGAATACAGGCAAGTAATAGAAAAGATCAAACAGATTCATTACGAACTGCCCAACGCCAAAATGCAAGGCTTCTTGAATCAAATAGGAGAAGGAGGTGTTTTGTGTGGCTAGAACAAGTAGAAAAAGTTCTAAAGCAGAAAGATCAGCTCCTGTTTTTAGAGAGAACCGATGGGCATCCTACGCAAGATTATCAGTGAAAAGCAACAAAGTGGGTATTGATGATTCTATTATACATCAACTTCAGAGGAACCGGGATTTTATCAGGAAAAATATACAGGACGGCTTACTGGCGGGAGAATATTATGATGATGGCATTTCAGGAACAACATTCGACCGTCCCGGATTTAATGAATTGCTTCAAGATATCAAACGCGGGAAGATCAATGCAGTCATCGTCAAGGATTTCAGCCGGTTTGGAAGAAACTCCCTGGAGGCTCTTGAACTTCTGGAAGTTGTGTTTCCTTCCCTCGACGTAAGATTTATCAGTATTGATGATGCATATGACAGCGCAGATCCGCGCTGTAGCAAAGACAGGATGATTTATATTATTAAACATCTGGCAAATGAGTATTATGCTCGGGTCGCATCGAAAAAGTTGTCACAGGCTCATGAACTGAATCGAGGAAGCGGAGAGTTTTGGGGAGCAAGACCACCGTATGGATTTGCACGTTCTCAAAAAAACAGTAAGATACTTGTCCGTGATGATGAGGCCGCAGTTGTATTGATACGCATTTTTAATATGTTTGTCTTAGAAGGATATACATATTTTAGGCTGGCAAAGCAACTTAATGAAGAGAGAATTCCCTGTCCGCAAGCATATTATCTTATAAAACACGGAAAACAAGACAAGGTAGAAAAGAATCCCGAGAAATATTTATGGACTGGTAATACAATATCAAAAATAATTCAGAATCCGGCCTACATAGGGTGCCTGGTAACTCATAAAACAGAGCAGAGTTATTACAAAAACCAAAAAATCAGAAGGGTCCCTCGGCAAGAGTGGATCATAGATGAGAACGTTTTGCCGCGTATCATTGGACAATCAGTTTACGATGAAGCACAGGAGCTTGCGAAACAGGCGTGGGTAAATAATTTTAATCGAGAGAACGACAAGAAACTTGGATTGTTTGGCGGAAAAATAATCTGTGGTATTTGTGGAAGAAATATGAGCCAACACAGGTATAAGACCAAAAAAGGGTTGGGATTTGAGTATCATTGCCCAGGACATGATATAGCTCCAAGTATCTGTAAAGCTCAATTTGTCAATGAAAAATATATTCTGAAAGCTGTAACAGTTCTCTTGGATAGATGGGTAAAAGCTGCAATGAAGGAAAGAAAGTTATATAAAAAAGGCATATTTCTAACTAAACTAAAGAGGGAATTTCAACAGAATATGGCAATAGCAGATGATGAGTTGCAGAGAATAACGGTAAAACAACAGCAGATATATGAAGATTATGTCGGTGGACTTTTGGATAAAAGAGAATATCTTCAAATTAAAAATCAGTATTCAGAACAAAGAGAAGAGTTGATCGAGAAAAAAGGAAAGCTGGATATGGAACTTAATGATGCAGTCCGGAAGTATTCTATGAAGAATAAATGGATTTCGAGTTTACTGGATATTCATGGAAATATTTGTATCACCGCAGAGGTGATTGATGAATTGATTGCGGAAGTTAGGGTTGTAGATAAAACGTCTATTGAGGTTATCTTTAAATTTAAAGACATATTTAACATAGATGTAGAATGCGAGGTGGTATGATAATGATAAAAAAATATTTGTTTTTCTATGAACGTCTTTCAAAGGAGGATGGGGACGATGAGAGCTGCAGCATTGGGAATCAACGAAGATTATTGCAGCGTTTCCAAAAAGAGAAGGACGAATTTTCAGATTATGAAGTAAAGGAGTTTATTGACGATGGCTACACAGGGGCGAATTTTGAACGTCCTGATTTCCAGAGAATGATGGAAAAAATTAGAAGTTTATATGGCAATAAGATCGTTGTAGTAACTAAAGATTTTTCACGTTTGGGACGTGATACTATTGATACGGTAAATTATTTAGAGAAAATATTCCCATTTTTGGAAGTGCGCTATATTGCGGTAAATGACGATTACGATAGTAATGACTATCCGTATGGTTTGGACTTTGAAAATAAGTTTAAAAATTTGATTAATGGTATATATCCAATGCAGCTTTCATATGCGCATAAAAAAATCAAAATGGAAGAGGCCAAACAGGGAAAGCATAATGGACCGATACCAACTTATGGATATCGGTATACCAAGGAACGTGAATATGAAGTAGATTGGGAAGCTGCTACGGTTGTTCAGATGATAATGGATTTTTTGGAACAGAGAAAAAGTTATAAATACATCATCTGCTTCCTGGCAGAAAAGAAGATAGAACCCCCCAGTATTTATTTAACGAGTAGGTATGGAGTGAAGTTGAGTAAGGTTAGTAAAAAATCTGTATGGAATAGAGCAACGATCCTTAAAATAGCAAGGAATAAAACCTATTTAGGATATTCTGTGCGTCATACAGTGGAGAGCTGTTCTTTGGGTACAAAGAAGACTCGTGTTATTAAACGGGATCAGCAAGTTTTGGTTCCGAATAGGCAGCTAGCCATTATCAGGACAGAGCAGTTTGATAGTGTGAATGACTGGCTTGATGATAGAGCTGAAAAGGCTGGCCATAAAAAAACCAAACGGCAAAGAGTTTCTGCACTATATAAAAAGGTTTATTGTACAGAATGTGGTTGTGGCATGACTAGAAGATTAGAATATAATTATGATGTTTACGTTTGCTTGGACAAACGGGAAAATCCCTTTTCGGTCTGTACTACGAAACCTATTCAGACATCAGTTTTGGAGGCAGCGGTTTTTAAAGCATTACAGTTTAATATATACTTATTTTTGGATAATGAAAGAAACATTAAAAAGTCTTTAAAGAGTAATATAACTGATCGGCATGAAGAAATGGCATGTCTTCATAAATCTGTTGACTTAATAAGTTGTCAAAAGATGGAATTGTATGAGAAATATAAATCAGAGCAGCTTACAAAAAAGGAATATATGAAAAGAAAAGATGATCTGACAAAGCAAATAGACGTATTGGATAAACGTATTGCTGAAATAGAAGATGATATTAACAGGCATAATGAAGATAATTTTATATTTAGTTCAGAATATGCTGGATTGGTTGAAAAATACAAGGAAGAAAAAATACTTACGTCAGATATAGCCGATGCTTTCATTGAGAAGGTATTAGTGGATAGGAATCACGATATAGAGATTATTTTTAAATTTCAGGACGAAATTGATAAAATCTATGAGAGAATAGCGTGCTGAGAAATAGTTACATGAAATAACGAAATAAGGAAAAATTACAATAGATAAAGAAAAATAATAACTTTGGTTTACTATATTTAAGAAATTACAAAGTGATTTATGAAACGATTAGAAAGGCGCTGTCAGGTTTATGCCGTACAGCGCCTTTTCAAATGGCAGCCAAATACTTTTTCGAAATGATACCGTTTTCTTTCATTCTTGTGTTAATCAGTAAGAGTATAGTGCAGTCCCCTGACTGAAAATCAAATTAAAAATGATTAATTTAAGCAGATTGATTTTATACTATGTATTTTTGGTTACTCTAAATACATCAGGAGGTAAAATTATGTCATAATAATCAATGGATCTTTCTATGTGCTTAAGAGCCTGAATTAGTTTTTCATCTTTTAATATAACACTGTATCCATAATTTCCAGCAATCATAATATTTTTGCCCTTCTTCTTATAAATCTCAATTTTAAATTGCTCTAATTCAAAAAAACCATTGGCGATCCCTTCACGCCATAATTTGCTGTTGTAATCAATGTTATGCGCTTTGTATAAAGCCTCAAAAAGTTTAGTTGCAAACAAACCATGTGTGTGGACACGAATTTTGCTCTTTAATTGAAAGATAGAAGGGTTATCAATAACTTCTTCAAGACTATTTAAGAAATGATGTTGTATTTCCTCTTTAGATAAATCTTTTATTTTTCCACACATAGTTAATTCATAAGTTTTTCCTGACTTAATTAGCTGCAAATGAGTTCCATACTTTTTTATTGGAAAAATAACAAAATTGAATATTAGTAATATAGGTATTGGTGCCACAATTTTTAAAAGAATATTAGGTGTTACGGTTATAATAATTATGGTAAGTGTTAAATTAATCATAAGATGTAGATTAGTATAAAAATAATAATATAAAACATAACAGATAAATTTAATTCGTAATAGTATCTTCATTAATATATCCTCTAAATCTTTTAATTTTATCTTATTATACAATATATAAAATTAAAAATAAATTACATAATTTCTTAGATTTATATTACTGTATCATAAAAACAGACCCATCAATCCTTTAGGAGTTAGTGGAAGGCCCTTGTTGTATTGTGTACTAATTATTTATGGACTGATAGTCAATGGATAAGTATAGGTAATCATCGTAAAATAGGCTTATAAGCATCAGGCAATTTAGCAATGATTAACTGATGTGTTACTGAATTGAATGATTCAGGTTTGCGTACTTTGACAATAGAATATCAGCATGGTAGATGTTTTTTGTCTTATTTGTGTCATAAATGGCATATTGAAAATCATCTTTTGAGATACTAAACGTTTTGGACATGCTTTTAAGCATGAAGAGAAAGTAATTAGCTACGCCACGAGCTACCTGCCTTAAATGCAAGTATAAGGTAAACACCAGGAATCGTAATAGAAGAAGTAAAAGGTATGAGCGGCACTTTCTCATGGATCATATAACCAATGGTCTAAAACCCAAGATGATAATGATACCTCCGTAATAATTGAATCGCGGTCCAGGTAGCGCTGGAGGCATGAGCAGCAAGTAAAGGCGCTGTAAAGTGTCAGGAAGGTTGTGGTTATACCTAATCTACATGCTCCCATGGTACAAGGGGGGAGATAATATACAACCGCACTAATTTATGGTGCGGTGTACCATTAAAAAAGTAGAACTAATCAGCAACAGAACTTGCTTATTAGCTGTGCTTTTTTAGATAGTTTATGATTTTTTTTGGTTCTTACTTGACACAGGCAGGAAAATCAACTTTATACAGGACAACACATTATCAGGGTACGATGCCGCGGATCAATACCGATGAAATATTAAGAGAATTTGGAGATTGGAGAAATACTGCGGATTTAATGAAGGCAGGCAGAATTGCAATTGAACGATTGAATTCTTACTTACAGGAAGGGATTACATTTAATCAGGAGACTACTCTGTGCGGACTATACTGCGAACAATACACAGGGCAAAGCAATTGGGATATGGGATAGAATTACACTATGTTGGAGTGGATTCTCCAGAGATCGCGAAGCAGAGAATTGCTGAGCGAGTGAAAATGGGTGGTCATGGGATACCAGACAAGGATGTTGAGAAAAGATTCGGAGAAAGCTTTAGAAATCTTCACGAAGTTATTGGTCTGTGTGACTTGGCCGCACTATATGATAACACAAATGAATTTCGCTGGTTTGCTGTCTATAAATGCGGGGAGATTGTCAGACTGTCAAAGAATATCCCTGAGTGGTATTTGAAATGGAGGAAAGGGTATTATTGACTTGACGCAGCCATGGCAGGAGTAATCTGTTCATTAAAATTGAGGGTGCCGCTCAATCATCTGTTTTGATGATTTTGCGACACCCTTTTAAAATACTTATTTGTGGACTGCTGCTGAATTACATTTTCTGGACAACCCCTTTTTCATCATCAGAGACCCAATCCCGCCACCTCTCTTCTTCCCCATAGTCATAAATGCCAGCCGGAAAAAGAAAGATTTCCTTCACTTATATGACAAATGTTATAGCGTAAATATTAAGGAAAATGAAAGACATGGAAAAATGATATCTGGTAGAATAGAGCCAAAAAGGAAGGACACAAAAAATGTATGTAGATTACGGCTATTATATTATACGTCCCTGCCGGTGTCCGGAATTTCTAAAGGATTTTTCCCAATGGATTCTGACTGCCAGCAGCTGCATCTGTGATGTGGAGCCGCAGCCATTTTCCTGCATGACCAATGATGAAAGGCAAAAAGAGGAATACCGGAAGCGGCTGGGACTGGAGAAAAGGGAATTTATAGATTTTTCAGAAGAAACCCTGCGGCTGCTTGGGGAGGACCGGCTGGATACGGACAGCCGGTTCGTGTCCAAACAGGATGCAGACGAAATATACAGGCGTTATTTTTCTAAACAAAAGGGAGTGGACCGGGGATACCGTCTGATCGGGATTGCGCTGGAAGAGGCACATCTGCCTTCCATGGAGGACAGGATAATCCCTAAAAATGTAGCGTCTCGGACCGCAGAACGTCATTTTCTCGGCTTTGATATTCTTGGATGGGATATCTCAGGTTTTCATACATACCTGTGCAATTCCCTTCAGAAGGAACTGATGAAACAGTTCAAACTGAAACCGGAAGAATTTGGACTCTTAAAGAATTCGAAAGAAGAAGTGGAAGCTTTTGCAGACGCCATTCAGAACAGAGGAGAGCCGGTGGAGTGGATACCGTTCGCGGTCTATGATGATACGCCGGCTGCGGCAGAAGGGAGTGAGATACATGGCAAAATTTGAAGCTGACTTAACAGGGAATCTGGATCATTTCAAAAAATATTTAAAAAATGAAATTTTATACGGCAGTGTATCTGCATCGTTCGAGGACGAACATGAGGAGGAGATCAACGGCGTGCGGTGCTGTACGATGGTATATGAGAGGTACAGCTATATGGGAGGCAACCGCGTCAGCCTGAATGTGACGATCCTGGAATATGAAGGGGAACTCAGGCTGACCGCCATCACATCCGGGGGAAGCCAGGCCATGTTCTTTAAGCTCAATACGTTCGGAGAGGAAGCCTTTTTAGAGAAGCTGGAAGAGGCTGTGAAGGCTTATAAGTGCAGACATACGCGAATGATAAGCGGCTGATAACCGATAGACGGCCGCATCATTACCGGTTCCGCGGTGCAAAGGCCGTGCTGACGGATCGGGATGGAAGGATGTTTTTTACTGAGGTGATCTGGCTGGTGAATTTACTTTTATACTTTTAAAGCCCTGTCCGGGAAGGCGTGTCAGACCACGCAGTTCCGGACAGGGCTTTAAAAGTATTGTCAGGAGAGTCCGTCAAACCGGACCCGCTAGTTCATGGAATCTACAATTATATTTGCCAGAGCGCCGAGTTCCGCCATCTGGTCTTCCTTTAAGGAGGATTTGATCGTGATGGTTTCATCGAGTATGGTCATGTTCTTCATCTCGGAGATGATCTCTCCCATCTTACGTCCGGCTGTTACGCCCCAGGAACCATTTTCCAGGAGTGCCACGGTGCGGTTCTGAAGATTGTGAGCCTTTAAATCGAGGAGCAGGTGCTCCATACAGCTGAAGATGCCGCCATTATACGTTGCGGAAGCGAATATGAGGTGGCTGCAGCGGAAGGCCTCGGAGATGATGACGGATGGATGCGTGGAGGAGACGTCGTACATGACGATGTTCTTCACACCGCGGTCTGCCAGCCGGCAGGCCAGAATATTCGCTGCATTTTCCGTGTTGCCGTAGATGGAACCGTATGCGATCATGACGGCTTTCTCTTCCGGCTCATAGCTGCTCCAGGTTAAATACTTGTCCACGTACCATGCGATGTCGGATCTCCAGACGGGACCATGAAGCGGGCAGAGGACCTCGATGTCCAGTGCGGCCGCCTTCTTAAGCAGCGTCTGAACCGATGCGCCGTATTTGCCGACGATGTTGGTATAGTATCTTCTGGCGTCTGCCAGCCAGTCACGCTCGAAATAGAGTTCATCCGCAAATAAGTTGCCGTTCATGGCGCCGAAGGTACCGAAGGCATCTGCGGAGAAAAGGATCTTGTCCGTGGTGTCATACGTCACCATGACCTCCGGCCAGTGTACCATAGGGGCCATCAGGAAGGTGAAGGTATGTCTGCCGGAACAGAAGGTGTCGTTTTCTTTCACGATCACGGCTCTGGTATCGATATCAAATTCATAGAACTGTTTGATGATCGGAATCGTCTTCGCGTTGCAGACCACGGAGATGTCAGGGTATCGTCTGATCAGCTCACCCAGTGTGGCGCAGTGGTCCGGTTCCATGTGATTGACAATCACATAGTCCAGCGTTCTTCCTGCCAGAACGGATTCCACATTTTCCAAAAACTGCCCGGTGATTGCCCGGTCGACCGTGTCGAAGAGAACGGTTTTTTCATCTAACAGAAGATAAGAATTATAGGAGATCCCGTTTGGTATGGGGTATGCGTTTTCAAACAGGGCGAGCCTTCGGTCGCTTCCGCCGACCCAAAACAGGTCATCTTTAATATTTTTTACACAGTACATAATGAAGCCATCCTTTCGTCATAATCTCACACTTATAATTTCGTAAGAAGTATACTACAAAATCGGCAAAATGTCATTGTATTTTTATACGAACTTAGTATGAATTAAGCGGTCGAGTTACAGTTCACGGCCCGCCCGGCGCCTCACAGCCCGTGAACTGTAACGTGGTCGATTGTATTATAGTATAACCGGATGAATGAATTTTTAGCGAAAACATCATTTTTTATTAAGACAGGGGGAAAACTGCCTGCTATAATGGGAGAAAACAGAACTGTTTTTCCATTGGAAAACTGGTTTTGTATTGGATCAAATCAGGAGGTGCATTCACATATGGATGGAAAAAACAGAATTGTAAAAGAAATTCTGGATTCTGTTGAGAAAAAGATGGAATCCGGGGAAAGTCTGAGTCTGGAGGCAATGGAAGCGCATACGGGATATTCCCGTTTTTATTTGAACCGGATATTTTCAGAGGTAACAGGCTGTACCATTCACCGCTATATCATGGAACGGAGGCTGACGGAAGCAGCCAGAAAGCTGGTGGAAACGGATAAGACAATCGTTGAAATATCCTGTGAGGCGGATTATCAGTCCCAGCAGGCGTTTACCCTGGCGTTTCGGCGGGTTTACGGCTGTACGCCGATGGCCTATCGGGAGCGAAAGCATTTTACGCCGCTGCGTGAACAGACAAAACAGAAGAAGACAGGAAGTACCGCCTGCTGTACGAGAACGGATCTCTGGAGGTGCGCGGCATGAGTCTGGTACCGAATGTGATCGAGACGACGTCAAAAGGGGAACGCAGTTACGACCTCTTTTCACGCCTGCTGAAAGACAGAATTATCTTTTTGGGCGAAGAAGTAAACGATGAGACGGCCAGGCTGGCGGTGGCACAGATGCTGTTTCTGGAGGCCGAGGATCCATCGAAGGACATTTCTTTCTATATTAACAGTCCCGGCGGTTCCATAACGGCCGGTCTGGCAATATATGATACGATGCGTTATATCCGGTGTGACGTATCGACAATCTGTATCGGGCTGGCAGCCAGTTTCGGCGCATTTTTGCTGGCCGGAGGTACGAAGGGAAAACGGTTTGCGCTTCCCAATGCTGAGATTATGATACACCAGCCGGCCGTGGAGAAGATCGGAGGAAAAGCGACGGACATCCAGATCTATTCCGAGAAGCTTCAACGGGATAAGAGAAGGCTGAACCGGATTCTGGCGGAAAATACGGGGAGAACAGAGGAGGAGATATGGCGGGATACGGAGCGGGATCACTTCATGAGTGCAGAAGAGGCAAAGGCGTATGGAATCATTGATACGGTGATGCAAAAGAGAGGCTGACGCAATAGAGAGGATAAAACAAAAGGGGCTGCCGCCCGGATGATTGAACAATCATTGGTGCGGCAGCCCCTTATTTGGTGATGCGGTCTGATGAAACTTAATAGCCTGCACTCAGTGCAGCAGCCAGGCCTGCGCCGACTACAGCGTATAAGACAAGTGACAGCACGATACCTATTGCCATAACGATCAGTCCGGCGCGGCAGAAATTCTTCCTGTTCTCATTTCCATTGCCAAATGCCCAGACAAAATACATGATTACATTGACACATGGGATAGCCAGAACGATTAACGTGATCAGCCATTCCCCCATGGTCATGACAGCCTTATTAGGGTCTGTCATCATTGTGTTGTTTTCCATACTCAGTACCTCCTGTAATTTATGACAGCTATCGTTAAAATTATATCATATAATGCCGAAATTTGTCTATTCCTTTTATTCGACAGACCGGGGGAGGGAAACGGCGCTTCATGCGGAACGTGGGCAGATACGGGATTTCAGGGCTGTAAAAAGCAGGTGCAGCAGGTTCTGGGGCTCATAGATCATGGGCGGGCGGTTGGGAAACCAATATTTCATGCGGATGAGGTAAAAAACCACCATAAGGAAGATGCAGACGGCTATGCAGGCGGAAAACAGGCGCGCTTTTCTTTCAAGGATGTAATGTTCATACAAAAATAAAAGTCCTCCGGCCAGCAGCGGCAGGAGAAATGGGTTGGACAGAAGGCTGCCGCGGAAATCCCCTTTTAACAGCAGAACTGCGGCTCGTGTAAGGCCGCATCCGGGGCATGGAATTCCCAGTAAAAGCCGGGCAGGGCATACTTTTCCGGTGACGGCAGTCATGATGCACAGAAAAAGGGCACAAAGAAATATTCCTGGCAGACTGTGTCCGGCATCAGAAATCAGATGTTTCATTTTAGATTTAGTAAAAAACGGGCTGTGTTTCTTTTTCATGATTTTACATATCCTCTGAGACGGTTGTATGAAGCTGCAGATTTCATTATAAGGCAGCGCTGCAGCTTTTACAAGCTTGTGCCGTGAATACAGGTTTGATATAATAAAGCTGTTTGAAAAGCAAAATTATGATAGACTGGTGGGTATGCCTATGATTAAAAAAACACAGATTGTAGTTCTGTCCTTTCTCTGTGCCGCGCTTGCAGGCTGTGGAAGCAGCAGGCCGTCGGCGGAGAAAGAGACTTCTTCTTTCACAATCGTAACTGCCACAGATCTGCATTATTTATCGCCGGAGCTTACCGACTACGGAACCGGTTTTATGAGAATGGCTGCCAACGGAGACGGAAAGCTGGTCCAGTATGCTCCGGAGATCGTAGACGCCTTTGTGACGGATATGGCAAAGCTTCGCCCGGATGCGGTAATCTTAAGCGGTGATCTCAGCTTTAACGGAGAGAAGGCGAGCCATGAGGAACTGGCAGAAAAACTGTCCTGTCTTCAGGAACAGGGGATCCCGGTCCTTGTGCTGCCGGGAAATCATGATATCAGCTATCCCTTTGCCGCCAGTTTTGAGGCAGAGACGGTAACAAGGACGGAGCGGGTGAACGGCGTGGAATTCCGCGATCTTTATAAACAGCTTGGTTACCGGGATGCGGCGGAAACGGATGGAGATTCCCTCAGCTTTCTGTATCAGCTGTCGGAACGGGTCTGGATTCTGCTGCTTGATGCCAATACGGAGGATGCACCCGGGCATATAAAGGATTCTACGCTTCAGTGGGCAGAGCGGCAGATGGAACGCGCGGAGGAGGCAGGTGCAGCCGTGATCACGGTGACCCATCAGAATGTTCTGGCACAGAATAAGCTTTTGTCTCGGGGATTCCTGTTGGACAATCACGAGGAGCTGGAGCGCCTTCTGAAAGGCCATGGGGTGGTTCTAAACGTAAGCGGCCATGTCCATATCCAGCATATTGCGGAGAACGGAGGGCTCTATGACATTGCAACCGGCTCCCTTACCGTGGCCCCGAACCGGTATGGTGTTTTAACCGTTGGTTCAGATGGAAGCACATCGTATGAAACCCGGAAGGTGCATGTCGGGCGATGGGATCGGGAAAAAACCGGTATTGCCGGGGATTTTGAGAATTTCGAAGAACTGTCCCAGGCGTATTTTGACGAGTGCACGCGAAAAAAGATGAAGAAGGAGCTGGAAGCACTGAGTGTATCAGAGGAAGAGCGGGCGCAGATGACGGAACTGGCCGTGGAGATGAACCGGAATTACTTTGCCGGTATGACAAAGCCGGAAAAGGAAATTGCAGATACACCCGGCTGGAAGCTTTGGAAAGAAAAGGGAGCAGAGCTCTTTTTCGGCAGCTATATGGATTCCATGATGGAAGATGCGGGACATGATGAAAACCGGTTATTACTGCCTCCAAAAAGTGATGCAGGGAACCGGTGAGGATAAGGAACGGAGGCTTTTTGATGGATAAGAAAAATATAAGAATTCTGGTCAGCGCCTGTCTGCTGGGCGTAAACTGCCGTTATGACGGAAAGAACGGCCGGCGTGATGAGGTGCTGGAGCTGTTAAAAGAGTATGAGCTGATTCCGGTTTGTCCGGAGCAGATGGGAGGGCTGGGGACCCCCAGGGAACCAGCCGAATGCCGGCGGGACGGCGGGCAGGTCCGCGTGATGAACCGGAAGGGCTGCGATGTCACGGAATATTTCGAACAAGGAGGGGAGGAAGCCCTTAAGATCGCGAAGCTGTATGGCTGCCGGTACGCCATTTTAAAGGAACGCAGCCCCTCCTGCGGCAGCGGGGTGATCTACGATGGCACCTTTTCCGGCGTAAAGACTGCCGGAGACGGGGTGACGGCGCGGCTTCTTAAGAAGCATGGGATTAAAGTAGCGGGAGAAAGCGGTATTTCAAGCTTGATATCGGAAATCAGCAGTGATATGATGGATGGCAGCATCAATATTACACAGCTGAATCGTAATCAAATGACAGAGGAGTGACAGAAATATGAAAACTAATGTAACGAGAGACCAGGCGCTTTCCCTTCTTATGAAATACAATAAGGAGTCCTTCCATATCCTTCACGGACTTACGGTGGAAGGCACCATGCGCTGGTACGCCAGGGAACTGGGATACGGGGAAGATGAGGATTTCTGGGGAATTGCCGGACTCCTTCACGATGTGGATTTTGAAAACTACCCGGAGGAGCACTGCAGAAAGGCGCCGGAACTTCTGGCAGAGGTCCAGGCAGAACCGGAGCTTGTTCACGCGGTTGTGAGCCACGGTTACGGACTCGTCTCCGATGTGGAACCGGAGCATGAGATGGAGAAGGTACTGTTCGCGTCAGACGAACTCACAGGCCTGATCGGAGCCGCCGCCAGAATGCGTCCGTCAAAGAGCGTGATGGATATGGAGGTCTCCAGTTTAAAGAAGAAATATAAGGATAAACGGTTCGCGGCCGGCTGTTCCCGTGATGTGATTGCACAGGGGGCCGAGAGGCTCGGCTGGACGCTGGAGGAGCTGTTTGAAAAGACGATCGGGGCCATGCGCTCCTGCGAGGCTTCTGTCAACGATGAGATGGAAAAACTGGGCGCTCAGTAGCGCCTGAAAGAAGAGAAAAACCAGGAGAAAAGAGCGATGAAATCAGTTTCAGTGCTGAATTTTTCAGGAGTGTATGAAAGGCAAAGCTTCTATAAAGACAGGGACTGTGAATGGATTGACTGTTCGGATTTGTCCGGGGTCAACGGATTCTGTGATGAGACTTCCATGGAGGAGATTGATGCGCGGATCAGCGGGCTGGAAGGCTGGATTCATTTTATAGACGGAGGCAATTTCCACTACTTAAGCTATCTGCTGATGAAACATATCCGGGAGCCGTTTACTCTGGTGGTGTTCGATCATCATACGGATATGAAGCCGTCCATGTTCGCCGGACTTCTGTCCTGCGGCTGCTGGATCAAAGAGGCTCTGGACGCCCTGCCGTTCCTCAAAAATGTGGTTCTGATCGGTGTCGCGGATTCACTGGCAGATACCGCAGAACCGGACTATGCCGGCCGTGTGCGGATCATTTCGGAAAGCATGGCGGAGGAAGACGACACATGGCTGGGAATCCTTGAAGCGGAGGCATCGGAGGCCGTGTACCTGTCCATCGACAAGGACGCGTTCGGGCGGGAAGAAGTGGTGACAGACTGGGATCAGGGCACCATGACGCTGGAGCAGCTGGAGAGGGCGTACCGCATCCTGGACAGCCGCCGGATTCTGGGGGTGGATATCTGTGGAGAAGCGGATCGGGACGAATTTTTTTCAGGACAAATGTCCGTGTCAGACGAACAAAATGACGCGGCTAACAGACGAATTCTCCGGATGCTTCTGACCGATCAGAAGAAGCCGGCTGGAAGGATACAAAAGGGAGAGAGAGATGGAAGAAGCACCGATATTTTCGAAGACGGCCATCAGGCGGCTGATCCTGCCGCTGATCATTGAACAGTTTCTCGCCGTTTTAGTGGGAATGGCGGATACGATCATGGTGGCCGGAGTGGGAGAGACTGCAGTTTCGGGGATTTCCCTTGTGGATACACTCAATATTCTGCTGATTAACGTGTTTACAGCCATGGCTACCGGAGGCGCTGTCATAGCGGCACAGGAGCTGGGGGATGAAAACCGGGACGAGGCGCTGAAGGCCTCCAATCAGCTGATTTTTGTGGTTCTGATATTTTCATCGGTTTTAATGGTGTTGTCCTTACTGTTCAACTACCAGATTCTGCGGACGATATACGGAACGATCGAACCGTCCGTTATGAATTACGCCAGGACATACTACTATCTGACGGCACTGTCTTTCCCGTTTCTGGCGGTATATAACGGGTCGGCGGCCATCTGCCGTTCCATGGGGAATTCCGGGATATCCATGAAGGTCTCCATGCTGATGAACGCCATTAACATTGCGGGGAATGCAATTCTGATCTATGGCTTTCATCTGGAGGTGGCAGGGGCCGGAATCTCCACGCTGCTGTCACGGATCACTGCGGCGGTCATTCTGGTGTGGGTGATCCGCAATCCGAAGCTTCCGCTTCACATCGATAAGAACTTTCATCTGGGCTTTCATCCGGCTGTTATCCGGCGGATCATGGGGATCGGGGTTCCCATGGGAGTGGAAAACGGTCTCTTTCAGGGCGGTAAGCTTCTCGTGGCGGGGCTGGTCTCCAGCTTTGGTACGACATCCATTGCCGCCAATGCGGTGGCGGGTACCATCTGCTCCTTTCAGGTGATTCCCGGCAGCGCCATTTCTCTGGCCATGATCACGGTGGTAGGGCAGGCCGTGGGTGCAAAGCGGTACCGGGAGGCGAAACGGTATGCGAAGAACTTTATTTTTCTCATTATGGGAGCCCATTTTCTCATCTGTTTTCCGATGCTGGTATTTCTGCCGCATATCATCGGCCTCTATCACGTATCGGAGCAGACGGCAGAGCTGGCGAGAATCATCTGCACGCTTCATGGGTTATGCTGTGTGCTGATCTGGGCGCCTTCCTTTGCACTGCCCAATGCGCTGCGTGCGGCAGATGATGTAACATTTGCCATGTGCATCACCATTATGTCCATGCTTCTGTGCAGGATCGCCATGAGCTTCGTTCTGGGCCGGTACCTCGGCATGGGGCTGATCGGAGTCTGGATTGCCATGGTTCTGGACTGGGCTGTGAGGGGCGTTGTCTACGCCGGGCGCATGGCGTCAGGCGGCTGGCTGAAGCAGCATAAACGGCTGGCGGCCCGTCAGGAGGAGGAAAAAGCCGTTTTACAAAATACTTGACAGCTTCCTGCAAGTACGATATTATTTCCGTTAAATAAAATTGATTTTATGGATATGTGACAGAGGAGAAAGAAGACATGAAAAAGGTTGTGAAATTCGGCGGCAGTTCTCTGGCCAGTGCAAGACAGTTTAAGAAGGTTGGGGACATCATACGATCCGATAAGAGCAGACGCTATGTGGTACCGTCAGCGCCGGGCAAGAGAAACGACAAGGACGAAAAGGTTACGGATATGCTGTATCAGTGCTACGATGCGGCGGCAGAGGGAAAAAGCTACAAAAAGATTCTGGAGAAGATTAAGAGCCGCTACGTAGAGATTATCGACGGGCTGGATTTAAATTTAAATCTGGATCATGAATTCGAGACCATTGAGGAAAATTTCTTAAAGAAGGCCGGCCGTGATTACGCGGCATCCAGAGGAGAGTACTTAAACGGCATTGTCATGGCCAGCTATTTAGGCTACGAGTTCATTGATGCGGCTGAGGTCATCTTTTTCGACGAAGACGGCAGCTTCGAGGCGGAAACTACCAACCGTGAGCTGGGAGAACGCTTAGAACACGTGGAACGCGCGGTGATTCCGGGATTCTACGGAGCCACTCACGACGGCAGTATCCGTACTTTCTCCAGAGGCGGATCCGATGTCACCGGTTCCATTGTGGCAAAAGCCATTCATGCCGACATGTATGAAAACTGGACCGATGTCTCCGGTTTCCTCGTAGCTGATCCCCGCATCATCGCTGATCCCGAGGTTATTGAGACGATTACATACAGGGAGCTTCGCGAGCTGGCCTATATGGGAGCCAGTGTCCTGCACGAGGACGCCATCTTCCCGGTCAGAAAAGAGGGAATTCCGATTAATATCCGCAACACCAACAGGCCGGAGGAGAAGGGCACTCTGATCGTGGAGAGCACCTGCCGTAAGCCGCGCTATACCATAACGGGAGTTGCCGGCAAGAAGGGCTTCTGCTCCATCAACATTGAGAAAGCCATGATGAACGCCGAGGTAGGGTTTGGCCGCAAGGTTCTGGAGGTATTTGAAAAATACGGCATCTCCTTCGAGCATATGCCGTCGGGAATCGATACCATGACCGTATTTGTCCATCAGTCTGAATTTGAGGAATACGAACAGTCCGTGATTGCGGGGATCCACCGTGCAGTCGAGCCGGATTATGTGGAACTGGAATCCGATCTGGCATTAATCGCCGTCGTGGGACGCGGCATGAAGGCTACGAGAGGTACGGCGGGAAGAATCTTCTCCGCGCTGGCCCACGCCCGCGTCAACGTGAAGATGATCGACCAGGGCTCCAGCGAGTTAAACATCATCATCGGCGTTAAGAATGCAGACTTTGAAGCGGCCATCAGGGCAATCTACGATATCTTCATCTCAACCGAAATTTAAGTATTCATATATCCGGAATATCCGGACAGAAAAACCGGTCCGCACGATGGCTTAAGCGCCTGTGCGGACCGGTTTTCTGTCGTCTTACATGGAATATTTAATCTTCCGGGACAAATACATCTTTTCCCATACCGCAGAGCGGACATACCCAATCCTCCGGAAGATCTTCAAAAGCTGTGCCTGGATCGATTCCGTTATCCGGATCTCCTGCCGCCGGATCATATATGTATCCGCATGGCTCACAAACGTATTTTTTCATAACAGTCACCTCTTTCTTTTGTGGATACCCTATTTTACCAGAAATGTAACTATTTTACAACCGGTACGGGGAAATATCCGGTTACATTCAGAAAATACTTTAGAATGCAGGAAATATGTGGTAAAATAGAACAAAAATATTATACATCAGGGAGGACTAAGATGCAGTATCGTAAGTTTGGAAAGACAGGAATTCAAGTGTCGGCACTGGGGTTTGGAACGATGAGATTGCCCATTCTTCATGACGAGACGGTGGATGAGGAACGCGCCATTGCCATGATCCGTCATGCCATCGATGAGGGCGTGAATTATATCGACACCGCTTATCCATACCACCAGGGAGAGAGCGAGAAGATCGTGGGAAAAGCGCTGGCTGACGGCTACAGGGAGAAAACGTATCTTGCAACCAAATGTCCTGTATGGAAGCTGGAAAAGGCGGAGGATTTTGAGACCCTGCTGGACGAGCAGCTGGAGAAGCTGAATACGGATCATATCGATTTTTATCTGCTTCACGCACTGAGCGGTGAACGCATGGAGGATAAGGTAAAACCATTCGAACTGGTGAAACGGATGGAAAAAGCAAGAGAGGCTGGAAAAATCCGTTATCTTGGATTTTCCTTCCATGATTCATATGAGGTGTTTCAGGATATCATAGATTATTATGATGGATGGGATTTCTGCCAGATTCAGTATAATTACGTTGACATTGATCATCAGGCAGGAAGAAAAGGATTAAAGTACGCCGCTTCCAAAGGTCTTGGAGTTGTGATCATGGAGCCTTTACTGGGCGGCAGGCTGGCCAATCCGGCGCCCCATCTGAAAAAGGTATTTCCGGAGGATAAGTCTCCTGTGGAATATGCGCTGGATTTCCTTTGGGACCAGCCGGAGGTCAGTCTGCTGCTCAGCGGAATGAGCGATGAAAAGCAGGTGGAGGAGAATCTGGAGTATGCGAAAAGAAGCAGCGTGGGTATGGCTGCGGAGCGGGACAAAGAAGTGGTGAAGGAAGCAAAACGCGTCTTTGATTCCATGGCTTTAGTGGGCTGTACCGGCTGCAGATACTGTATGCCGTGTCCTTTTGGACTGGATATTCCGCAGATATTCTCCCTGTACAACATGACGGCCGCCCATCGGGAAGAAGAGGCAAAGGAGGCGTACGCTGCGCTGGAAAAGAAGGCCGGTGACTGCCGCTCCTGCCATCACTGTGAGAAGGAATGTCCGCAGATGATAAAGGTGAGTGAGGTTATGAAGGATATTGCAAAGGTATTCGAAAAGACGGAAGCTTAAGTGAGGCCGTAAAAGAAGCATCCGGGGTATTTAAGAAAACAGAAGCTTAAGAGGTGAAGTCTCCGGCGGCTGGATAAGATGGATTGAAGGAGGAACGGGTTATGCTGGAAAAAATTGATTTATCAAAGAAAATGGATAAAGATACGTATAAGCAGGTCATCGGAGAGCAGAGCGAAAGACTGGGCCTTTTACAGCGGGAACTGAGAACGGCGGGAATTCCCGTCATGATTGTGTTCGAAGGCATGGGTGCAGCCGGAAAAGGAACGCAGATCAACCGGCTGATCCAGGCGCTGGATCCCAGAGGATTCGAGGTCTTTGCCAACAGCAAGGCTACCGAGGAAGAACAGCTGCGCCCGTTCCTGTGGAGATTCTGGACCAAGACGCCGGCCGACGGCCGGATCGCCATCTTTGACCGCAGCTGGTACCGTCAGGTGACGATTGAGCGGTTTGACGGTCAGATCAGGGAGAAGAATCTGCCGGAGGCGTTTCAGGATATCCTGTCGTTCGAGCGCCAGCTGGATGACGGCGGAATGGTAATTATCAAGCTGTTCCTCTATATTTCCCAGGAAGAGCAGAAGAAACGCTTCAAAAAGCTGGAGGATTCTAAGGAGACGTCCTGGCGTGTGACAAAGGATGACTGGAGGAGAAATAAGGAATACAGCCGTTATCTGGAGATCAACGAGGAGATGCTTCAAAAGACCGACACGGAGCGCGCGCCTTGGTCTATCATTGAGGCGACAGACAAGGATTACGCCGCGGCTAAGATCATGACGCTTGTGGCGGACCGTTTCGAGGCGGCTTTGAGAGAAAAAGAGGCTCCGAAGCCGGAAACACCTAAAAATCCTTTGGTGAAGGAAGACAAGTATTTAAACGGTGTGCTTTCGGGTGTGGATCTGACAAAGACTCTGACAAAAGAAGAGTATAAAAAGGAGATCGACCGCCTTCAGAAGCGTCTGGAGTTTCTGCACAGCGAGATTTACCGCCTGAGAATTCCGGTGGTCCTGGGATTTGAGGGCTGGGATGCAGGCGGAAAGGGCGGTGCCATCAAACGGCTCACCAGCCATTTGGATCCCCGGGGATACCGTGTAAATCCGACCGCCTCCCCGAATGATATCGAGAAGGTGCACCATTATCTCTGGCGGTTCTGGAACAACGTTCCGAAGGCGGGCCATATCGCCATCTTTGACCGGACGTGGTACGGACGCGTTATGGTGGAACGGATCGAGGGGTTCTGCTCGGAGGCGGACTGGAAGAGGGCTTATCAGGAGATCAATGAGATGGAGGCCCACATGGCAAATGCCGGAGCCGTAGTCATAAAGTTCTGGCTCCATATCGACAAGGACGAGCAGGAACGCCGTTTTAAGGAACGCCAGGAGAATCCGGCGAAGCAGTGGAAGATTACGGATGAGGACTGGAGAAACCGGGAAAAGTGGGATGAGTACGAGACCGCTGTCAACGAGATGCTGGTGCGTACCTCCACAACGTACGCACCGTGGGTCGTGGTGGAAGGCAACAGCAAGTATTATGCCCGGGTGAAGGTTTTAAGGACGGTGGTTGACGCCCTGGAGGAACGGGTTAAACAGTGCGGCAGGAAATAGCCGCAGATTACAGGGCGTATACTATAACGTCAGCAGTTACAGTTCACTCCCCGCCAGGGGTGCCGCAGTCCGGATCGGCCGGGCCGGTCTCCTCAGTCTTTCCAGTTCCGGTTTCGGGCATAAGAAGTTCTAAATGTGCAGAATTTTTCTAAAAGCCAGGGGAAATGCCCAAACTCGCTGTCGCTCAAACAGGTGGACATTTCCCCTGAACGAAAAATTTTGCGCATTAAGAACTTCTAATCCCCTGCAAAGTCACAGGAAAGACTGAGGAGACCGGCCCGGCCGATCCGGACTGCGGCGCCCCTGGCGGGGAGTGAACTGTAACTGTCAGCAGTCATAATCCTGTGAAATAAAAGGGAACACTTGTGTTTTCCTGCCTTTTAGTGTAAATTAATAGAGAGCAGGAGGCAGAAGATGAAAACAGTAATCATTGTGGGCGGCGGCGCTGCGGGGATGCTGGCAGGAATTGCAGCAGCCAGGAATGGCGGCACCGTCCATATTTTTGAAAAAAATGAAAAGCTGGGGAAAAAGGTCTTTATCACGGGCAAGGGGCGCTGCAATGTGACCAATGCCTGTGACACAGAGGATCTGTTCCGGAATGTGGTGACTAATTCCAAATTCCTTTACAGCAGCTTTTATGGATTTAATAATTTTGATATGATGGCACTCCTGGAAGAGGCGGGCTGCCCGCTGAAGACAGAGAGGGGCAATCGGGTGTTTCCCGTGTCGGACAAGTCCTCGGATGTGATTAAGGCGCTGTCCAAAACGCTGGAGAGACTGGGCGCAGAGGTCCATCTGCATTCCGAGGTCAGGGATCTGCTGATGGAAGAAGGCCGGTGCCGCGGGATTCTGTTGAAAAAGGGCGGCGCAGAGACTAAGGTGTACGGGGATGCGGTGATTGTGGCCTGCGGAGGTCTGTCGTATCCGTCTACGGGATCTACCGGGGACGGATACCGGTTCGCCAGAGAGGCTGGCCACACGGTGACGGAGCTGTCGCCGGCCCTGGTGCCGTTTGTGGTGAAGGAACCTGTGGTGAAGGAACTGCAGGGGCTTTCCCTTAAGAATATCGAGGCGGCGGTGATGCGCGGAAAAAAGGTGATCTACCGGGAGTTCGGAGAGATGCTTTTCACCCATTACGGAGTCAGCGGCCCGGTGCTCTTAAGCGCCAGCAGCCATGCGGTGAAGGAACTGAAGAAAGGGCCGCTTTCTCTCGTCATCGACTTGAAACCCGCACTGTCGGAGGAACAGCTGGATGCGCGGCTGCTCCGTGAATTTGAGGGGATGATCAACAAGCAGTTTAAGAACTCGCTGGTGAACCTTTTCCCATCCAGGCTGGTTCCGGTTATGGTAGAACGGAGCGGAATCCTGCCGGAAAAGAAGGTGAATGAAATCACCAGGGAGGAACGGAAGCAGATCATAAGCGCCACAAAGTCGTTTACACTGACGATTACAGGGCTTCGCGATTACAACGAGGCCATCATTACGCAGGGCGGCATTTCCGTGAAAGAGGTGAATCCCTCGACCATGGAGTCAAAGCTGGTTCCCGGGCTTTACTTTGCCGGGGAGGTGCTTGATTTGGATGCGGTGACAGGAGGCTTCAACCTCCAGATCGCATGGTCCACTGCCTGGACGGCCGGGAGCGAGGCCGCGGCAGGGGAAAAGAGATAACGGGGCACACCCCTTAAGATGAAAGGAGAGGCAACTATGTCGAAGAGTTACAACATCGCGATCGACGGCCCGGCGGGAGCAGGAAAGAGTACCATTGCCAGAGCAGTTTCCGCAAAGCTGGGGTTTGTCTATGTGGATACCGGTGCCATGTACCGGGCTATGGCGCTGTATTTCATACGAAGAGGAATCCGGCCGGATGAGGAAGAAACGGTCTCGGAGGCTGTAAAAGAGGTGGGCGTCACCATTTCCTACGAGGACGGAGCCCAGCAGGTGATATTAAACGGAGAAAATGTGTCCGGCCTGATCCGGACAGAGGCGGTCAGCCAGATGGCCTCCGCATCGTCTGTCTATTTACCGGTCCGCGAGAAGCTGGTGGAGTTGCAGAAGGAACTGGCCAGAAATGAGAATGTGATCATGGACGGCAGGGATATCGGAACGTGCGTGCTTCCGGAGGCGGATCTAAAGATCTATCTGACGGCAAGTACGGCGGTGCGGGCAAAACGCCGCTATGACGAGCTGACTGAAAAGGGCGAGCCCTGCAGTTTAGAGGAGATCGAAAAGGAGATCGAGGAGAGAGATTACCGCGATATGCACAGAGAAAACTCCCCGCTTAAGCAGGCGGAGGATGCGGTTTTAGTTGATACCTCCGATTTAACGATTGACGAGGTAATCGGCGAGATACTTAAGCTGGCGGCAGAAAAAGGGATCGGCCAGAAGAATTAAGGAGACAAAACGTTATGGAAGTGATTGTTGCTAAGACCGCGGGCTTCTGTTTCGGCGTTAAACGCGCCGTGGATAAGGTTTATGAACAGATCAGGCACGCGGGGAAACCGATTTATACCTACGGGCCGATCATCCACAACGAAGAGGTGGTAAAGGATTTGGAGGAAAAGGGCGTACGGGTCATCGAATCCGAGGAGGAGCTGAAAGAACTCCGCGAGGGAATCGTCATCATCCGTTCCCATGGTGTGGGAAAGCATGTATACGATATTCTGGAAGCAAACGGAATCGAGATTGTGGACGCCACCTGCCCGTTTGTGAAGAAGATTCATAAGATCGCACAGGAACAGAATCAGGCGGGAAGCCGTCTGATCATCATTGGAAATGAATCGCATCCGGAGGTGCAGGGTATTAAAGGCTGGGGAAATGATCATACTTTAGTGGTGGAAACACCCGACCAAGTGGACAATTTGCCGCTTTCAGAGGGTGAAAAGCTGTGTATCGTGTCCCAGACGACATTTAATTACAAGAAATTTCAAGATTTAGTTGAAAAATTTTCTAAAACGCGTTATGATATACTTGTTTTAAATACGATTTGCAATGCAACACAGGAGAGACAGGTGGAAGCAAGACGGATAGCTTCAGAAGTGGACGCCATGATCGTGGTTGGTGGGAAGACGAGTTCCAATACCCAGAAGCTGTACGAGATATGCCAAAAGGAATGTAAGAACACTTACTATATCCAGACACTAGGTGATTTAGATCCTGAATGTGTAAGTTCTGTGCGCAGCGTAGGTATTACAGCCGGGGCTTCAACCCCGAATCATATTATCGAGGAGGTTCATACTAATGTCAGAGTTAAGTTTTGAACAAATGTTAGAGGAATCATTAAAAACAATACGTACAGGAGAGATCGTCACAGGTAAAGTCATCGACGTCAAAGAAGATGAAATCGTCTTGAATATAGGTTACAAGTCCGACGGCATCATCCCGCGTAATGAGTACACGGATGACCAGAATTTAGATCTCACGACTGTTGTATCTGTTGGCAATGAGATGGAAGCAAAAGTCATTAAGGTAAACGATGGCGAGGGCCAGGTTGCGTTATCTTACAAGAGACTGGCAGCTGACAGAGGAAACAAGAGACTGGAAGAAGCGTTTGAGAACCATGAAGTTCTTACCGCAAAAGTTGCTGCTGTTCTTGACGGCGGTTTAAGCGTGGTAGTGGAAGGCGCCAGAGTCTTCATTCCGGCAAGCCTGGTATCCGACACATACGAGAAGGATTTATCCAAGTATGCAGACCAGGAGATCGAATTCGTAATTACCGAGTTCAATCCTAAGAGAAGAAGAATTATCGGTGACAGAAAGCAGCTTATGGTTGCCAGAAGAGCCGAGATGCAGAAAGAATTATTTGAGAGAATCCATCCGGGAGATGTCGTAGAAGGAACGATTAAGAACGTAACCGATTTCGGTGCATTCATCGACCTTGGCGGCGCCGATGGTTTACTTCATATTTCCGAGATGAGCTGGGGAAGAGTAGAAAGCCCGAAGAAGGTTTTCAAAGCCGGCGAGAAGATGAGAGTCTTAATCAAGGATATTAACGGCGATAAGATCGCATTAAGCTTAAAGTTCCCGGAGACCAATCCGTGGAAGGATGCCGCTGTGAAGTATGCGGCAGGCAATGTAGTTGTTGGCAGAGTGGCACGTATGACTGATTTCGGCGCTTTCGTTGAGCTGGAGCCAGGCGTAGATGCACTGCTTCATGTATCTCAGATTTCCAGAGATCATGTAGATAAGCCGTCTGATGTATTATCCATCGGCCAGGAGATCGAGGCTAAGGTTGTTGACTTTAATGAAGATGACAGAAAGATCAGCCTGAGCATGAAGGCTCTTCAGATGCAGGATATGGCCCAGGTGGATGAGGATGCACCGGTTTATTCTGACGAGGAATAAGAAACGCGATTATATAATACAAAGTTACGCCGCCCCGCACAGGAACGTTATACAGTCCTGTGTGAGGGCGGCGTTATTTTGTTTTCCCTTTGCTGTAAGCTGAAATTAATACATAAAACAATGGTAAAAAATACTTGAAAATAAGATGAAATCAGAGTATACTAAACATATTCAGGCAGATATCTTCTGCTTCATTGGGGATACACATCTGTGTAATTCTAACCGGTTTATTTATTGGTGGCAAACTGTTCTCAGAACAGTGCGCTGCGAAACCAGTCATGGCCGTATCGGCCATTCATTCATAGCTGAAAGGCAGAAATCCAGGGAGGGAATGCATATGGCACAGGTAAAATCAAATAAGATGCTGACAAGCCAGAAAAAGCAGGAAAGAAAAGGAGGGAAGGAGCGGGAGACATTAAACATACCGACCGGAATAATGCCATTTCCGCTGGAGGAAAGAAGCAGAGAACAGGTGTTAAGTATGCTGAAGAGCAATCCGGAAATATGGGGTGAATTTCAACTCCTGACGAGGGAATTCCGGGAAGAGCTAATCGGCTTTTCCATGGGAAGCCGGGGGTTGAAGATCAGCTATGATCCCTTCTTCAAACTGATTTTTAATCCGGATGTACACAGTGATCGTTTATCTGCCATGCTTTCCTGCATTATGAAGCAGAGAGTGACAGTGAAGCAGGTCTTATCCCCGGAATCCAACCGGATTTCTGCGGAAGGTTCTCTGCTGATTATGGATGTTCTGGCTGAACTTGAGAGCGGAGAATTAGTAAATATTGAAATTCAGCGCATTGGCTACGCTTTTCCGGGAGAGCGTGCCGCCTGTTATTCCTCGGACCTGATGCTTCGGCAGTACAGCCGGATAAAAAGCAGAAAAGAAAGGGGATCTACTTATAAAAAACTTTGGAATGTGTATACCATTGTTTTGATTGAAAACAGCGGCGCAGAATTTCACAAAATCCCCGGGCAGTATATCCACTGTTCCAGTCAGGTGTTTGATACGGGACTGGAGCTTAATTTACTGCAAAAATATATCTTTGTAGCTCTTGATGTTTTCAGGGAAATCACTTACAATTTAGGTGAAGAAATAGAAGCCTGGCTTCTCTTTTTAAGTTCCGACAGGCCGGAGGATATTATGCGGATCATAGAGCGATACCCGGATTTCCGTGAAATTTACGAAGAGATGGCTCAATTTCAGGTAAAACCAGAGGAGTTGGTGGGCATGTATTCAAAAGCATTGGAGATTTTGGACAGAAATACGGTGCAGTATATGATTGAGGAACAGAAACAGGAAATTGAAGGACAGAAGCAGGAGATCGAGGAACAGAAGCAGGAAATTGAGGGACAGAAGCAGGAGATCGAGAAACGGAAGCAGGAGATCGAGGATCGGAAGCAGGAGATCGAGAAACGGAAACAGGAGATTGAGGGACAGAAGCAGGAGATTGAGGCACAGAAGCAGGAGATTAAAGAGCAGAAACAAGAGATAGAGGAACGAAAACGGGAGATCGAGGAACAAAAACAGGAAATTGAACGTTTAAAAAAGCTTTTGGAACAAAGATAAGAGAGTACCCGGAAAGGCAGGCCAACGGATGCAGTGCATGGTCTGCTTTTTCTGTCGAATTCAGTTGAGGACTGTCCGGGGAAAGTGATAAAGGAGAAGAGATGGATTCCAGCCATGAGATGATTATACCGAATGATAATCTGCCGTTTAAGCTGTTTCTCTTTGAGGGCGGAGAGGGAAAGTATAAGAGGGCCAGCCACTGGCACCGGTCGATCGAGATTTTTCTTGTTATGAAGGGAGAAATCGATTTTTATCTCGGGGAGAGGCATTTTTCGATCGGTGAAAAGAATTTTATTATTGTAAATTCCAACGAAGTCCATTCGATTGACGCCCCGCTTCCCAACCGGACGCTGGTTCTTCAAATTCCGGTGCAGACGTTTGAAGTATATTTGCAGGAACAGCCGTACCTCTCATTTTCCAGAAGATCGGGAGAGCAGAATGAAAAGCTGATGGGGCTTGTGATGGAGATGTACCGGACATATGAGAACAAGGCGTATGCATGGGAGCTGAAGGTGAGCGGGCTGTTTGAATTTGTAAAGTATCTGCTTCTGACGGAGTTTAAGGATCAGGCGCAGGCGCCGGATATTATCCGGCAGAAGATCCATTTGGAGAAGCTGTCGGAGATCACAGAGTACATGAAAAATCATTACGACGAACCTCTCTCTCTGGAGAAGGTGGCGGACCGCTTCGGTTTTTCTCCCACGTATCTGTCCAGAATTTTTAAACGGTATGCCAATATCAGCTACCGCGATTATCTGCAGGATTTAAGGGTGGAATATGCGGTGAAGGAGATGGTGCATACGGACCACGAGCTGGGGGATATTGCGGTGAATCACGGGTTTGCAGACAGCAGGGCGTTTGCGAAGGCATTTGCAAAAAGATATGGCTGTCTGCCCAGTGAATACAGAAAAAAACTGAAGGAGGAGCGCGGGGAGAGTTCTGAGGGAAAACGATAGGGAGATTTGAAAAAAGAGCAAGAAAGTGCTATTATGTGGTCAAGTTCCTGCTCACGTAATCCGGTGAAAAACGGTATAATGAAGCTATGGCAAATTGCGTGAAACAGGTAAGGAGGCAGCGAATGGAATATTTGATAGGTATTGATGTGGGGACGTCGGCAACGAAGACCGTGCTGTTCGATAAAAAAGGCAATATTATAGCGTCGGCTTCGAGGGAGTATCCGCTGTATCAGCCTCATAACGGCTGGGCGGAGCAGAAGCCGGAGGACTGGCGGGATGCGGTGATTGCCACCGTGGAAGAAGTAGTGAAAAGAGCCGGCGCTGAGAAGGACGAGGTAAAGGGTGTCGGTATCTCGGGTCAGATGCACGGACTCGTCATGCTTGATGAAGATGGGGAAGTGATCCGCCCCTCCATTATCTGGTGTGACCAGAGGACCGGGGAAGAAGTGGAAGAAATGCTTAAAATCATGCCGCGGGAGCGCTGGATTGAGATTACGGCCAATCCGCCTCTGACTGGCTGGACGGCGGCAAAGATCTTATGGGTGAGAAATCACGAGCCGGAAAATTATGAGCGTTGTAAACACATCCTGCTTCCCAAGGATTATATCCGTTACATACTGACCGGTGTGTTTGCAACGGAGGTGTCGGATGCCAGCGGCATGCAGCTCCTCGATGTGCCGAATCGCTGCTGGTCAGACGAGGTGCTGGAAAAGCTGAATATTGATAAGAGCCTTCTCGGCAAAGTCTATGAGTCCTGTGAGGTTACGGGAACGGTTCTGCCGGATATTGCGGAGAAAACGGGACTTTCCACCGGGACAAAGGTAGTGGGAGGCGCGGGTGATAATGCGGCTGCGGCTGTCGGTACCGGAGTGGTAAAGGATGGGACGGCATTTACTACGATTGGAACGTCAGGAGTCGTGTTTGCTCACAGCAGTCAGGTGACGATCGATCCCCTGGGACGTGTTCACACGTGCTGCGCAGCAGTTCCGGGGACGTGGCATGTTATGGGCGTTACGCAGGCAGCCGGTCTCTCCTTAAAGTGGTTTAAAGATAATTTCTGCCAGGATTATGTGGAAGAGGCTGAGAGAGAGGGCGTGGATGTCTATGACCTGATCAACCGTGATATTGCACAGATACCGGTCGGCAGTGATAAGCTGATTTATCTTCCCTATCTGATGGGAGAGAGGACACCCCATCTGGATCCGGACTGCCGCGGCGTGTTCTTCGGACTCTCTGCGATTCATACGAAGGCACATATGCTGCGCGCCGTGATGGAGGGGGTCTCCTATTCGCTGTCTGACTGCAATGACATCTTAAAGGAGATGGGCATCGACGTTGACAGCATGATGGCCTGCGGCGGCGGCGGTAAGAGTCCTGTCTGGAGACAGATGCTGGCAGATCTGTATGACTGCGGCGTGAATACGGTGAGACAGACGGAGGGACCGGCGCTCGGTGTAGCGATTCTGGCGGGAGTCGGATGCGGGATCTATGAAAGCGTGGAGGCGGCCTGTGATGAACTGATTACTGAGGCGCAGAGCACAGATGCTGATCAGGATGCAGCCGGCAAATACAAGAAATACCACGAACTTTACAAAGAGCTTTACGGGGACTTGAAGGACAGCTATAAAAAGCTTGCGGCATTATAAGAAGAGGAGGACGCGTGAAATGGGAATGCAGATCAAGGACATTTCAGACAAAGCATTTTCGGCTTATGGAAAGGTGATTACCGGTGTAGACACAGAGGGGATTTTAAAAGAGATGGAGAGGACTCCCCTCCCGGACGATGTGATCTACGTACCGTCAGTTCCGGAACTGGAAGCACTTCCCGAGGCGGAGATCATCAAAAATAATGTGTATGGGGAACTTCCGATTCAGATCGGTTACTGCAACGGACACAACAAGAAATTAAACGCCGTGGAATACCACAGAAACTCCGAGATTAATATTGCGGTGACGGATTTAATCCTGATCATCGGAAAGCAACAGGATATTGAGGCAGATTACACGTACGATACTTCTCTGATGGAAGCTTTTCTGGTGCCGGCGGGAACTGTAATTGAAGTCTACGGAACCACGCTTCACTACGCACCCTGTCACGTGGAAGACGGAGGCTTCCGGTGTGTGGTTGTCCTGCCAAAGGGAACCAACACGGATATGGAGCCGCTGGAGATCAAAAACAAAGAGGATGAGCTGCTCTTTGCAAGAAACAAGTGGCTGATCGGGCATGAAGAGGGCGGACTCCCTGAGAATGCGTATATCGGCCTGAAGGGCGAAAACCTCAGCATTTGAGATGGCTGCACAGGCAGACAGAGGAAAAAATAAATAGAAAGAATCAGGAGGAAGATACATATGAACAACATACCAGAAGTAAAAGTAGGAATTGTAGCGGTCAGCAGGGACTGTTTCCCGGAATCCTTATCCGTTAACAGAAGAAAGGCGCTCGTAGAGGCTTATGCAGCCAAATACGATGTGAAAAATATCTATGAATGTCCGGTCTGCATCGTGGAGAGCGAGATTCACATGGTACAGGCATTGGAGGACGTTAAGGCGGCAGGCTGTAATGCACTGGTCGTTTACCTTGGCAACTTTGGACCGGAAATTTCCGAGACGCTGCTTGCAAAGCATTTTGATGGACCGAGCATGTTCATCGCGGCAGCAGAGGAGAGCGGCGACAACTTAACACAGGGACGCGGTGATGCCTACTGCGGTATGTTAAATGCAAGCTATAACTTAAGGCTGCGGAATATTAAGGCATACATTCCGGAATACCCGGTAGGAACGGCAGAGGAATGCGCGGATATGATCGAAGAATTCCTTCCGATTGCCAGAACCCTGGTTGGATTATCCAGCTTAAAGATCATAAGCTTTGGGCCGCGTCCTCTTAATTTCCTGGCCTGCAACGCCCCGATCAAACAGCTTTACAATCTGGGTGTGGAGATTGAGGAGAACTCCGAGCTGGATTTATTTGAAGCGTTCAATAAACATGCAGATGATCCGAGAATCGCCGATGTGATGAAGGACATGGAGAAGGAACTGGGCGAAGGCAACTTAAAGCCGGAGATTTTACCAAAACTGGCTCAGTATGAGCTCACACTTCTTGACTGGGTCGAGGAACACAGGGGCTACCGCAAGTACGTTGCGATTGCAGGCAAATGCTGGCCGGCATTCCAGACACAGTTCGGCTTCGTTCCCTGCTATGTCAACAGCCGTCTGACCGGCATGGGAATTCCTGTATCCTGTGAAGTGGATATTTACGGCGCACTGAGTGAGTTTATCGGAACCTGCGTAAGCCAGGATGCGGTAACACTTTTAGATATTAACAATACAGTACCGGATGATATGTACGACGGCGACATCAAGGGCAAATTCAACTATACGCACAAGGATACTTTTATGGGATTCCACTGCGGCAATACATGCTCCAGAAAGCTTTCCGCATGTTCCATGAAGTATCAGATGATCATGGCGAGAGCGCTTCCTGAGGAGGTAACACAGGGGACGTTAGAGGGAGATATCCTTCCTGGAGACATCACCTTCTTCCGCTTACAGAGTACTGCGGATTGTCAGCTTCGCGCCTATGTTGCACAGGGGGAGGTTCTTCCGGTTGCCACACGTTCCTTCGGTTCCATCGGCGTCTTTGCAATTCCGGAGATGGGCAGATTCTACCGCCATGTTCTGATCGAGAAGAATTATCCGCACCACGGAGCAGTGGCGTTCGGCCATTTTGGAAAGGCATTATTTGAAGTGTTTAAATACCTTGGCGTGGAAGATATCGGATTCAACCAGCCGAAGGGCATGCTTTATCCGTCTGAGAATCCATTTGCATAATGGATCTTACCGGTTAAGGTGAGTAAAGGAAGACAGCAGGAGGACTGCGCAGTTGTAAGCGTGATCCTTCTGCTGTCTTTATATGTAATAGAACCAGGCGTCCGAAAACCGTGCGTCTGTATGAGTCCGGGCCTGTCAGATTCTCTGTTTTATCATCAGAGAGGATCTCTGCGGTGGAAAAACAGAAGGGTTTGTGTTATACTGAAACAAGTTCAGTTGAGACAGGAGGAAGCTTAGATGAAAGTCAGGAAAACAGTTTGGAACGGAAAAGAAGGATACCTTCTTCAGAATGAATCCATGGAAGTATTTGTGAATCCGGCGGATGGCATGAATATCTATCAGATCGACTGGGAAGGACGGCACATGATCGACTGGGAAGAGGCGCGGTACCAGAGGAAGGCAACGTACGGTGTGCCTGTTCTCTATCCGACGCCTAACCGCTCGGAGAATTTAAAGATTCAGGCGTATGGAAAACAGTATGACGCCAGGATGCACGGACTGGTGAAAAATCTTCCATTCCAGGTGAAGACGGCGGAAACAGATGGACAGGCGGCCCTGGTAACCGGTGTCCTGGAATGGAATGAGGAACAGCCGGACTTTGCGATGTTTCCGTTCCCAAGTACGTTAAGTATTACGGTGAAGGCACTGCCGGATGAGGTGGTCTGGAGCTATCAGGTGGACAACCGGGGAGAGGGAGAGCTTTCCTATGGCATTGCGATTCATCCCTATTTCTCTAAGCGGGAACAGGAAGTAAAGATTTCCGTTCCGGCCGCTTCCGTCATGGAGATGACAGAGGAGAAAATTCCTACCGGAAAGCTGATTCCGGCAGGGGAAACGGTACCGGATTTACGTACGCCTGTGCTGGTGGACGGCCTTTCCCTGGATCATGTGTATACAGACTGCCCGGCTGGAGCGTATGCGGAGATTTTCTATAAAGATTGTAAAGTAAAACTGGAAGCAACGGAAGAATTTGGCCATATTGTTGTATTTACGCCGGATGCGCCGTTTTTCTGCGTGGAAAACCAGTCCTGTTCAACCGACTGTTTTAACCTCTTTGCAAAGGGGTATGTCCGTGAGTCAGGGCTTCAGGCGGTTCATGCAGGGCAGAAAAAGTCCGGTGAAGTCCGGTTCGTATTCGAAAAACAGGATTAAGGTCCCCCGGGGGAATTGTAACTAAAAGGCAGCGGCGGGTGAACTCGGAGTGAAACCATGTAGTAATCGCAGACGACTTATGTTACAATAAAAACGAAGCGGGGATCCCTGAAGGAACGGACAGTTCAGGGTGCACGATGGAAAGGAATAGTATGAGAGGAACCATCAGATATACGGTATTATGCGGCAGTTTAATATTGGCGGTTCTGTCGGCGGGATGCAGAACGGGAGGCGGGAACATCACCTACGCTGGTGAAATGGTTCCGGCTGCGTCGGCGCCGCAGGCAGAGGAGGAGATCATCTATCTGACCGGTGATGATGAGGTGCCGGATAAACCATCTGAAAAGAGGGACTCTCTGATTAACCCGGAAGGCAAAACTCTGGAGGAACGTTTTTATACACCGGAAGGGTATACGAGAATTCCCAGGGAAATGGGGAGTTTTCAGGGGTACTTAAGACGGTACGTAATGAAGCCGGATCAGAGTCCTGTTCTTCTGTACGATGGCAGCGGGAAGCGAAACCAGAGCGCTCACGCGGCTGTGTTTTCCATGCCTTTAATTGACGGTGACTTACAGCAGTGCGCCGACAGCGTGATTCGTATCTACTCGGAATATTTCTGGAAGATGGGGGATTACGATAAAATTGCGTTTCATTTGACCAACGGATTTTTAATGGATTATCCGGCCTGGAAAGCAGGAAAGCGGCTGATGGTAGACGGAAATGAGACGTCCTGGGTTGCAAAAGCCGCTGCTGATGATTCCTATGAGACGTTTTTAAAATACTTAAGAACAGTGATGATCTATGCCGGCACACTCTCCTTAGACGGGGAGACGGTTCCGGTAAATGTAAGCGATATTCAGGCGGGAGACATGTTTATCAAGGGCGGCAGTCCGGGCCACTGTGTCATGGTAGCCGATGTGGCCCAGAACAGAGACGGCAGCCGCTGTTTCCTTCTGGCCCAGGGATATATGCCTGCCCAGGAGTTTCAGATCATAAAAAATCCCCTTCACGAGAGTGACCCGTGGTACTATGCTTCGGAATTGGAATATCCTCTTGTGACGCCTGAGTATGTATTTGACGAGGGAAGTCTGAAACGCTGGTATGGATTTGTATATTAATGAAATCGTCAGGTTATCGCAAAGAAATTCCTCTTTTCTTATGGTATGATAAAAGGAGAATGGGGAAATCAGATTGCGGCAGGGGGAATACGGATGACAGGATATTTCCGAAAGATTTTTACAATACTGGTTCTGGCCGTTATGCTGGCCGGATGTACGAAGGAGACCGCTGAGAAGCTTGAGGAACAGCCATTAGAGGAACGGGAAGTGACGGTGGTATCCAACGGCATCAGTTATGTGCCTTTGGAGAACTGGACGAATGATTTGATAACAGAGACAGATAAAGATGGAAATGAACAGGAGACAGCAGCCTGCGGCCTCTGGCTCACCCCGGAGAAGATCGTGAAGGAATCGGTTGGGGAGTACCATATGCCGGAGGTTTTCTATGCAGATGACTTTAAGATTAAGGTGAAGGGGAATGGGGATAATCCCATTGATTACATCATTTACAGTATGGGGTTCGACACGGTGGACAGCGGAAAGGTGATGAATCCTTCCGATATTCTGATTCCTGTGAACGGAAAAGACTATTATGTGCAGCTGGAATTTTCACAGGGAGATGAGAAGAATTACTCCCATTACCAGTATTTCTTTAAGGTAGTGAAGGGCGATCCGCTTCCTCAGATCAGAGTAAGCCATGAGAGGAAGAGCCGGGAGATTCCCAGTGCCTCGGGGGTAATCCTGTGGAATGAGCCGGGAGATGACGGCGATACAGTCAGTACGGCGGCCTGCGGCCCGGAACCATTTACAGTCCTTGCGAAAGATGAAAGGGAGATTCCCTATGTGCCGCTCGGGCGCTGGATTACCATAGAGCTGACCGGGGATAAGCAGCCCGATGAGGCGATTCTTTCCGATTATATCCTGAAGGAAGATGGAAGTCCGCGTTATGATGAGAAGACGGTTATCACAACGGAACTGGAGTATGATAACCATGAGATGAAGTTCTGTCTCCCGACTAATGTAAATGCGATGCTGAGCTCGGACATGTCAGCTTATATGACGGGCGGTATTCTGAGAGGTTTTAAGCTGGAGCTCGTATGGGATGACGGAAGCCGGGCGGAATACGGCTTTATCCTGTCCACGGATGCTTCTTTTGTTGGAGAAGATCCTGCGGCTGTGGAGGCAGACCCGGTGTTTAAGCCGGAAAGTGCTTTATTCCTGGATTTGAAACGGTCAGAGGATGAGCCGTTTGAGAAGAAGCTGATTCTGGAGATTAATAATCAGTCCGGATCCCCGGTTTTGTTTGGGGATGAGATGAAGCTTATGAGAATTGACGGAGTGGAGATGACGGAAGTGCCGGTGAATCCGGAGGTGATCTGGAACAGCATTACCTATCAGGTGAGTTCCGGTTCCTATAAGGCTCTTCCGGTAGATCTGGAACGTCTGTATGATGAACTGGAGTCCGGCAGATACCGGATCATCAAGGGGGTGCGTCCCCTTGGCGGAAGCAGAAGAGAGCTCTATGCGGATTTCATAGTGGAGCCCCGGGAATAATAAGGGCCGCATCTGAATTGTATATCGGATGCGGTCCTTTTGACTCCCTCCGGGTGTTTGGCTTAACGGTAAAAGGTTTTAGAGTTACGTTCGTGCCTGAGTCCTGCGCTCAGACCTTCCGGCACTATGGATGATGACGCTGATTCTTTTGTATACAAGTGCCGTGATCAGGGATACAGTGACTCCCTTTATAATATTGAACGGTCCGACACAGATGATGGCAAATGTCCACACATTGCTGATGGCAGGATTAATGGCTGCGCCAGCCTGGATAATTGTCTCCAGCGGCATTAAATTGGAGTAAAACGGTATCATGATAAGTGCATTGATCACAACGCCAACCACTGCCATCATGACAGTACCTGCGGCCATGCCCAGTACGGCTCCCTTCTTTGTCTTGTTGAAACGGTAAAGGATTCCTGCCGGCAGTATCAGGGAGCAGCCCACTGCCAGATTGGCAAATTCGCCTACAAATCCGGTACTGGTTGGTTTTAATACTAATTTTACCAGGATCTTGACGATCTCCATCACAGCACCGGCAACCGGTCCCAGAGCAAAGGTCCCGACCAGGATCGGAACTTCGCTTAAATCCAGTCCGTAGAAGCTGGGCGCGATGAATGGCAGCGGTATTTCAAAGATCATCAGGACGCCGGCGAGAGCACCGAACATGCCCATTAATACCACGTTTTTTGTTGACATCAGTTTGTTTTCTTTCATTGTTGGATCCTCCTGAAGTTTGGTTTTGTAAGTTCATCTTTAAGAGGAATCATGCGGCTTTCTGCAGTGTGGATGACTGGCTGATATAAAATTAAAGAATAAAAAGCCCCAGATTTATAATCTGGGGCGTCATGATTTACATCAAACCGTGTCAGGCACTGCTGCCTGTCACACAATTTCTTCTCTCATCCAGACTATACTGTCGGTTCCGGAATTACACCAGATCAGCCACTGTGACAGTGGGTCGCGGACTATACCGCCGGTGGGGAATTACACCCCGCCCCGAAGAACTTATATTTATTTGTATCTGTATGATAGCACAGAAATACAGCGCTTTCAAGAACTTTCTGTTTTTATTTTTAGAACTTTTCTGTCACAAATTCGAAATTGCGTTGTCTAATAGAATAGGGGCGCCGTTGTATGGGAGCGCGATTACATGTAAAATGAAAGAGAGGAAAAAACATGGACGAGAAGAAACGAGAGGATACAGAAATGCTGGTAAGCAGGGCTGTGGAGGGGGATCAAGAGGCTTTGGAGCAGCTGCTTACCGAAGTACAGGATTTAGTTTTTAATCTCTCCCTCCGTATGCTGGGAACCATTCAGGACGCGGAGGATGCGTCACAGGAAATACTGATCCGGGTGATGACCAAATTGGCCTCCTTCCGTGGGGAGAGCGCGTTTTCCACATGGGTATTCCGCATTGCGGTGAATCATCTGAAAAATTATAGAAAGAGTATGTTTGCCCGGCAGCCGCTGAGCTTTGAATACTATGGCGAGGATATTGTAAGCGGAAAAGAAAAGGATATACCGGATTTAACGATGGGAGTGGACAGAAACCTGCTGGAGCAGGAATTAAAGCTTTCCTGTACCAATGTGATGCTTCAGTGCCTGGACGCTGACAGCCGCTGTATCTATATACTGGGAACCATGTTTCGGGTGGACAGCCGTCTGGCGGCCGAAATCCTGGATCTTTCTCCGGAGGCCTACCGGCAGAGGCTGTCCAGAATCAGGAAAAAGATGGCAGGATTTCTTGAAGAATACTGCGGTTTAAGCGGTAAAGGGGTCTGTTCCTGCGGAAAACGGGTTTCCTATGCGATTGCGTCTCACAGAGTGAATCCTGAGAAGCCGGAGTATACCAGCCTGAAAGAAAATACGGAGTTTCTTCTGGAATGTAAGACAGCGATGGAAGAGATCGATGACCTGTCTATGGTCTTTTCTTCCCTTCCTGCTTATCGGACGACAAAAGCTGCACGGGAGTATTTGGATGAATTCCTGAAATCGGACTGCTATTCCACGATTTCCAACGCACTTTAAAACCGTATGTTCTTCGTGATCATGACAGACAGCTGTCGTGTTTGGTGTGGTAGGATTAAGATCCGGACGAAAGAGTCTGAGATAAACGAAGAGTGAGGAAGAAAAGATGGAAGAAAAGTATTGTCAGAGCTGTGGTATGCCGATGGGAGAGACGGATGAACTGTACGGAACGAATGAAGACGGAAGCAGGAACGGGGATTACTGTAATTACTGCTTTCAAGATGGAGCGTTTACGACGGATTGTACCATGGAAGAGATGATAGAAGGCTGTGTTCCCATGATGGCGGGAGCGAACAGTGGGATGAGTGAGGAAGAGGCGCGGAATATGATGAGACAGTTTTTTCCGGAGTTAAAGCGCTGGAAAAAGGCGCCTGTTAATCCGGAGTAATTTGTGTTATGATAAGAAAAACTATTTTTATGCAGTGAAATAGCGGGAAAGAAAACTGGAACCGGCCGGTCTTTAGGTGGGTTTGCATGGAGGTTACGATGACAGAGGATGTTCTTAAAATTTTTTCGGAGCCCACAGCCGGCTGGTTCGCGGAGACGTTCGGGAAAGCGACAAAGGTGCAGGAAGAGGCGTGGCCGGCGATCGCGGCTGGGAAGCCGGTGCTGGTCAGCGCCCCCACGGGTACCGGTAAAACGCTGTCCGCATTTCTGGTTTTTATTGACCGGCTAAGTACGCTGGCCAGGGAAGGCAGACTGGAAGAGAAACTCTATCTGATCTATGTTTCGCCTTTAAAGTCCCTGGCGGGGGATATACGGGAGAACTTAAGGAGGCCTCTCGATGGGATCGGAAGGGAAGAAGGACAGCAGGAGATTACGGTCGGGATCCGTACCGGAGATACACCTCAGAAGGAACGCCAGCGTATGGTGAAGCACCCGCCCCATATTTTGATAATCACACCGGAATCCCTTTACCTGATGCTGACTTCACGGTCGGGCCAGAGTGTTGTGAAAACGGCTGAGGCAGTGATTATTGACGAGCTTCACGCACTGATCGATACGAAGCGGGGGGCTCACCTGATGCTCTCCGTCGCCAGGCTGGACAGGCTTTGCGGCCGTAATCTTCAGCGCATCGGTTTGTCGGCCACGATTGAGCCGCTGGAACTGTCTGCGGAATATCTGTCCCCGGAGCCGGCAGTGATTTGTGCTCCGGCCATGGAAAAGAAGGTCTTCATTGAGGTGGTGGGAACGACTCCGGCAAATGGGAGAAGAAAGGATCCGGTCTGGGAAGAACTGGGGATGGCGGTTTATCAGAAGTGTCTGGACTGTAAAAGTGTGATTGCATTTTCGGAAGGGCGGCGGTATGCGGAAAAGCTGGCCTATTACGTCAATCTGCTGGGCGGCGACGGGTTCGCCAGAGTTCATCATGGAAGTCTTTCCAAGGAACAGCGGGCGGAGGTGGAGCAGGAACTGCGGGAAGGACGGCTCCGGCTTCTTTGCGCGACATCTTCCATGGAGCTCGGGATCGATGTGGGAGACATTGACCAGGTTCTTCAGATTGGCTGTCCCCGTACAGTGTCCAGCACGATGCAGCGTCTGGGCCGGGCAGGTCATAATCCGGGGTCTGTCAGCGTGATGTACATGTATCCGCGGACGGCACTGGAGAGTGTCTACTGCGGCATGACGGCTGAGACCGCCAGACTTGGCGGAGTCGAGCATACGAAGCCGCCAAGAATGTGCCTCGATGTGCTTGCCCAGCATCTGGTGTCCATGGCGGCAGGCGACGGGTACCGTGTGGATGAGGTGATGGACATTCTGAGCAGGGCTTACTCTTTCCGGGACGTGACAAGGGAGGAGGTGAAGAGTGTGCTCCGGATGCTGGCGGGGGATTACGAACACGGGCGAGAGATTCCGGTACGTCCGCGGGTTCTCTATGACAGAATTCATGAGCGTGTAAACGGAGACGCCTACAGCCGGATGCTGGCGGTTGCTGCAGGCGGCACGATCCCGGATAAGGGACTCTATGCGGCGAAAACGGAAGAAGGGGTGAAACTGGGGGAACTGGATGAGGAGTTTGTATATGAATCCCAGATTGGAGATAAGTTTGTGCTGGGGTCATTTGCATGGAAGATCGTCAGCCAGGACCGGGATACCGTGGTAGTGACACAGGTGCCGGCGGAAGGAGCCAGATTACCATTCTGGAAGGGAGAGATGAGAGGCAGGACTCTTCGTACCAGTCTGGCCTTCGGCAGGCTGTTCCGGGAGCTGGGGAAGGCCGCGGAGAACGGTCCGGATGCCTTGACAGATGCATTGAACCGTTTGGGGCTGGACGATGCGGCGGCCTGCAGCGCAGCTTCGTTTCTGAGAAGGCAGATCGATGCAACCGGAGGACTTCCGGACGACAGGACGATTGTTGTGGAACGGTTCACAGACCATACGGGGAGTAATCAGGTTATGGTGCATGCGCTGTTTGGAAGACGGGTCAATGCGCCGCTGTCGCTTCTTCTTCAGCATACGGCCAGGCAATTATGCGGAATTGATATCGGCAGTGTTGATGAGGAGGAGGGAGTCCTTCTGTATCCTTATGGGGATGACGTTCTTCCGGAAGGGCTGTTGTTTCAGATTGATGAGAAACAGGCCCGGAGCATTTTGGAAGCAGCGCTTCCCCTGACCCCTCTGTTTAATATGACATTCCGGTACAACGCGTCCCGGGCGCTTATGATGGGAATGAAGCGGAATGGACGCCAGCCTCTCTGGATGCAGAGGCTGAAGAGTACAGAGATGCTGTCCTCCCTGATACACGAGCCGGGTCATCCCCTGATACGTGAAACGAAGCGGGAGTGCCTGGAGGATCAGTGGGATATTGACGGAGTGCTCCGGATTTTGGGTGATATCAGGGCCGGGCTCATTACCGTCCGGGAGGTCTGCGTGGATGTGCCCTCTCCCATGTCGCTTCCGTTCCAATGGCAGGCGGAAGCGGCAGAGATGTATGAGTATTCGCCGGTTACACAGGGAATCCGCGAAGCGGTTTACGAGGAACTGAAGACAGCAGACATGATAAAACCGCAGGCGGAGGAACTTGCCAGGCTTCAGGAACGGAAGAAACTTCCGGAGGACGAAGAACAGCTTCACTCCCTCTTGATGATGGAGGGCGATTTGATAGCCGGAGAACTGCCTGTGCCGGTGGAGTGGCTTGAGAATCTGGCTGAGAGAGAACTGGTTGCCTATATGGAACCTGGCATATGGATTGCGGCGGAGCAACGGGAAGAGTACGAACAAGCGCTTCTGGACGGGAACGAGGAGGCAGCCATGCACATTGTGCGCCGGATGCTCTATTACCGCGGAGGCCAGAATGCGGAGGCAGTGAGGGAGCGTTACTTTTTCCCGGAGGGATTGGCAGAACATATCCTGGAAAAGCTGGCCGGAGAATTCCTGGTGGTGGAGGACGAGGGGATCTTTTACCATGCGAAGATCTATGACAGGGCCAGGCGTGCATCAATAAAGGACATGCGCCTGGAGGCTGTGACACAGCCTGCGTCACATTATGCGGCCCTGATGGCAGGGAGAGCCTTTCTAAGCGCACCTGGTGAGGAACAACTGAGGCGGGCGGTGGAGCAGCTCTGCGGAAGGCCGTATCCGGTTAAATTCTGGGAATCCGTCTTTTTTGCCCGCCGTGTAAAGAATTATACGGAGGCCATGCTTGACAGGCTCCTGGCGCAGGGGGATTATTTCTGGCAGATGAAGTCCGATGGGACACTGGCTTTTTACCGCTATGAAGACATCGACTGGGAGGCGCCTCCCACCGGGCTTTCGGAGGAACTGGAGGGTGACGAGAAACTGATGTACCAGGAGCTAATGCGGCGGGGAGCCAGTTTCCTTAAGTTCCTTACGGAGGTTCCGAAGCAGGACAGCGCTCAGGACGTGCTTCTTAGGCTGGCGGAAAAAGGCCTTGTATGTGCAGACAGTTTTGTGCCGGTGAGACAGTGGCAGAACCGGGAAAAAGTAAAGAAGGCGACTGCGAGACAGCGGGTGAACGTCCGGGTGATGGCGCTGTCAGCCGGCCGTTGGGATATCGTGCGGCCGGTCAGGAAGAGGAGCCTGGAGGAGTGGCTGGATCTGTTCTTAAAGGAATCAGCCGTTCTGTGTAAGGAAACCTTCCGCAGATCCTGCGATTCCTGTGCCGGATCTGCCTATATGATATCTGCAGGCGCTTCAGCCGGAGACAGGGAAGAGGCAGGGGAACTGGCCTGGAGAAAGGCCCTGGATGTCCTTCGGATCTGGGAGTACACAGGGAATGTGAGGCGCGGCTACTTCGTATCCGGTATGTCGGGAGCACAGTTTATCAGGAAAGAGGAGTATGAGAGCGTGACGGCTGCTTTAAAACAGCCGGAAGACGAGATCATCTGGCTGAACGCATCAGATCCGGCCCAGATCTGGGGAAAAGTGCTGGAGCAGCCGGAGGGCAGCAGCTTTATGAATATACCGGGAACGGCCGCCGCTCTCCGGAAGGGAAGGGCAGCAGCGGTGATGGAGCGTCAGGGGAAGGTTCTCAGGATTTTTGAGGAGGAAGGAATAGAGGCGGTGCTTTCTGAATTTGTCCGCTGTTTTCAGAGAAAACTTTTATTTCCTGACCAGAAACGGCTGATCTTAAAGGAGTACCCGGAACATGCAGGTGAACTGCTGAAAAAAGCCGGTTTCATCCGCGAGATGCAGGATTATGTGCTGTACCGATAAGGAGGCTGGCAATCTGGATATTGATGACAGCTATGATGGTATCTGTTTGATACTAAGTAACTGACAGGTGCTTATCCCACTTTTTTGTGCGTTCTTGTCCTGGAGACTGCAGCGGTTTATAATTCAGACAGGAGCACAGGAGTTTGTATCAAAGATTTCCTGTGAGAAGGCAAAAGGAGGGGGTACCATGAATGAAACGCTGACCGCCGTGAGAACACTTCTAAGGGAAGCAGAGGCGGTGGTTGTCGGAGCCGGTTCCGGTATGTCTGCCGCCGCCGGTCTCACGTATGCAGGCCGCCGGTTTCAGGAGAAATTCGGAGATTTTATTGAGCACTACGGAATGACAGATATGTATTCCGCCGGTTTTTATCCGTTTTCCACACAGGAAGAGAAGTGGGCGTACTGGAGCAGACATATCTATTATAACCGCTATGATGTCCGGATCGGAAAGCCCTATCTGGATTTGCTTCAGCTGGTAAAGGACAGGAATTACTTTATTCTGACGACGAATGTGGATCATCAGTTTCAGATGGCAGGATTCCCGGAGGAGAGGATCTTTGCAACTCAGGGTGATTACGGCCTGTTTCAGTGCAAAAGGGCCTGTCACAGACAGCTGTACGATAATGAAAAAGACGTCAGGGCCATGGTGTCCCGGCAGGAAAATTTAAGAATACCAACAGAGCTGGTACCGAAATGCCCGGTCTGCGGCGGAGAGATGGAAGTCAATCTGCGGTGCGACAGATTCTTTGTGGAGGATGAGGCCTGGGAGCGTGCATGTGCCGGATACAGCAGCTTTATAAGAAACAGCCGGAATAAGAAGATTGTATTTCTGGAACTGGGAGTCGGTATGAATACTCCGGGAATCATTAAATATCCGTTCTGGCAGATGACAGACAGGGAGAAGAACGGTTCCTACATCTGTATCAACCAGGGAGAAGCCTGGGGACCGGAAGAGATCAGAGAGAAATCCATCTATGTCGATATGGACCTTGCAAAAGCGCTCGAAGCGGTCAGAGGAGGGCTGTGATTTGAAAGATAAGAACGATATGACCCAGGAAGAGCGCTGCATATATCTGATCCGGACCATGCAGAAAGAGATGCCTCAGTACCGCGGCATTGTGATACCGGAGGAGGGGGCGGAACAGAAACGGCTCCTGCGTTCCCTGATGAATGTAAGGCCTCCGATGCCGGCTTCTTCGGATTTTTTAGCGGTTCAGGATATGTATCTGTCTGAGGAGAATGCCGCACGCGGCATACTGGATGGGGCGGATCTGGCTCCTGTGAAGGGGAACAGCCGTATCTGCCTCTGGCAGGGGGATATCACACGGCTTAAGACAGGTGCGATTGTCAATGCAGCCAACCGCGCGCTGCTGGGCTGTTTCCGGCCCTGCCACTCCTGTATCGACAACATCATCCATACCTGTGCGGGAATTCAGCTGCGGCTTGCCTGCAATGAGATCATGGAAGCTCAGGGCTGCGAGGAGCCGGCCGGGAGTGCAAAGCTGACACCTGGCTTTAATCTGCCGTGTGATTTTATTCTGCATACCGTCGGCCCGGTCATCACCGGTCCTCTGCAAAGAACGGACTGCCGGATGTTAGCGGACTGTTACAGATCCTGTCTGGAGCTGGCTTCGGAAAATCATATAACCTCAGTTGCTTTTTGCTGTATCTCAACAGGCGTGTTCCGTTTCCCGCAGGAGAGGGCGGCTGAAATTGCGGTGGAGACGGTTGCCGGTTTCTTAGAGCAGAATGAGTCGGTCCGGCAGGTTATTTTTGATGTCTATACCGACAAAGATATGGCAATTTACCGAAGACTTTTGAAGTGATGGAAGGAGGGTGCAATGAAAGGCGTCATTCTGCGAAAGGGGGAGACGGCTTATTCCTGTCTTTCCGGGGCGTTTTCTGCGATTCAACCGGCAGTTACGGAGCATAACTGGCTGATAACGGATTATGAAAATGTTCCGGAACTTCTGGAACCGTATAGCGGGAATCAAGGCAGGGAGGCTTTCTTCTGGGTGCCGGGGGAACGGCTTGATGAGATTGTCCATCAGCAGAATTTTCCGTGGTACTGGGGGGTCCTGTCGGGATTTAAGAGAGAGATACCATTGCAGGAGGTACTGAGTTATGGACTGCCGTATGCGGATGGTTACGATGGTTTCTGGAAGAATCCGGTCTCGATTCAGCATCCGCTGGCAGAACTTGAGATCGTGGCGTGGGACAGTACGCTTACACTGCTGATCAGCAGGGATGAAGCCATTATCCAGGCATTCCGGAATGCGTATCCGCTGAGTGAAGATCTGGAAACGTATAATCTGGGGGAACCGGAATCAGAGGAATGGCGGAAGATCTGGGAGGAAGCAGAACGGTATTACGGAGATGGCGGAAGATAGAACTGCGTGTGGATCATCTTTGCTAAGGCAGGATAAAGCTGGATAAGTACTGGTTTAAACAAAAAAATATGCTGGAAATCTTGTAAGAACAGGACTTCCAGCATAAGACTCATGGAGATAGTGGGATTCGAACCCATGACCTCTTGAATGCCATTCAAGCGCTCTCCCAGCTGAGCTATACCCCCATGTCCGCTATTATAGCAAAAAGATAAAAAATTTGCAATCACTAATTTGCACTTTTTTTCTGATTTTTCTGTTTTTTGAAATTTTAGCCTGCAATAGAACTGATATGAGCATGATGAACTGAGTTTCATAATAAGTACAGCAAACATAAAAAAGTGCAGGATTCTCATAGAGATATCCCGCACTTTTTATCATCGAGGCGACAAGATTCGAACTTGCGGCCTCTGCGTCCCGAACGCAGCGCTCTACCAAACTGAGCCACGCCTCGATATGATACGCTTAGAAGCGAACGAATCATATGATAACACTTTTTGGCAGAATTTGCAAGCAGAAAATGAAAGAAAAATAAAAAAATGAATCCGGCCGGAGGAGAGGCACCTGGAAAACGCACCATTTGCCGGGGATTCCGGCCATCACCGGTTCCTTTTAAATGGAATCAAAAATTCGGGGATTCCGGTTGAGTAGGGGGCAATGTCGTACTGCTGGAAATAGATGACAATTCCATTGGGAGTTACAAAGAAATTTTCCGGTTTAAAGGTGGAGCGAATCAGAGAAGAATAATCGTCGAAATAGGTGGAGGATGATTCCTTCTCCCGTTCCTTTACCTGTTGTTCCAGATTTCTGTAGATGCCCTCCCGGTAAGAAGGATTGTGAGGATAGAAATCGGCCAGCGTTAAGTATCGGCCGCTGCTGAAATCCCAGGTGTCCGAGGTCCGGATCGTACTTCCGTGAGCGCCTCCGGTATACGTATACTGGTCAGTGTAAAGGCTTGTCATGCAGCCGGAATTCCAGGTGACGGTATAAGCGCTTATGAACTCATATCCGAAAAAAGGATAGTTGTCTTTTTGGGCGTATTCTGCCTGAACGGAGGCCTGGGAAGCCAGAACTGTATGGCAGTACTCCTCCGTCTTTTTCGCGGCAGCAGAATAGAACGCATTGATACTTAAGGCGGCTGACTCGGAGCAGGTAGTTGTGAAGTAAGGATAACGGATCGTATAAGTGAGTACGGCAGTCCCTTTGCTGTATACGGTATCCGACAGTACTCGTTGGGTAATGATCTGCATAATGGCTCCATAAAACAGGATTTCTATATTCATATGGTCTTCAAAATGGAAATATGCAGTATGATTGGGACATTATGGAATTATTTACCAGTTGGTCTGTTTGTGATTCCTTTTTATGGTAATTTGTTGTATGATAGAACAAAAGGAGGGTAGACATGTTTACGTCGGCAAAGGATATCATGAAGATTATATGGAACGGATTAAAGGAAATTAAGAAGAATTGTTCTGAATACTGTGAAAAAGATGCCAGGAAGATTTATGAGGAAACCCTCGAAAGAGTGAAGGATGAACTGTCCGGCCCGGAACCGGAGGAGATACGAAAGGAACGTCTGGTCAGAAACCGGTGGGAGAAGATGCGTGCAGACCGAAAGATCGCGGCGGTCAGTATATTGACAATTCTGGCTTCCCTGGTACTTGTGACATCATATGACAGATGGATGGGATTTGGATCATTTATCCTGGTGATGGCGGCAGTTGCCGTTATTTCGGTTCTGTGGATTTCACACCTTTTTATGAGGCGCTTTAAACTCAGTCTGGAAGGCTGGCTGCTGGAAGCAAAAGAGGTGTAATTACCTTGCTTTTTCAAGCAGGATACGATAATATAATAAATAGTATACTCAAGTGAGAAAAATGCGAAGGAGGTGCCTTATGATGGAGACATTTTTATGTTTTGAGTCAAAGGGCGCTTTTTTTTTGATTCCGCTGAAGCTGGTACGCCATATTGTTCAGGGAAATGCGGGACAGGAGAAGACGATTGTTTTTGAGGGGTGCGAGGCTGAGATTTATTCCGTTGGAGCCTTCTGGGGCGACAGCAGGGAACAGGAGTATGCGGTCCTTTTAGATGCGGAGGACTCTCTTCCGGCCATTCTGGCAGACCGCGTGGCTGGTGTGTTTGAGGTTCCTGACACAAGAATATTTAAGCTTCCGGAGGATGTGACCGGAGAGAAAAACGATTTTTTGACGCAGGCAGTGTATCTTGATTCCTCCGGATGCTGGGCCTTCGTGATGGATATAGAGCGGTTTTTGAATAAAGAGAGGGATTAAACGGGTCATGGTTTCAAACAGAGAAGAACGGCTGGACCGTCTGACCAATACGTGGACAGAGGCTTCGGCTGAAGTGATGATTAGCGAATACTTAAAAGATACGGAACACTGGGGAGGCGATGGCCTTTTTTTTCTGGAGGCGGCAAATGGAGGGACAAAACTTTCGGAAGCTTCTGTAAAGCAGGCGGCCTTTCTGCTGCAGTGTACCCTGAGGCGGACAGATCTTGTGGCGAGAGTGGGAGAAGACTGTTTTCTCATCTTTCTTCTGGGATGCCGCAGCCGGGAAGACGCGCTTACTTCCATGAACAGTGTCAGGGAGTGCCTGGAGCGTTTCGCAGGCCTTTCTGTAACCGCTGGAGGTGTACTGACAGACGGCCGGGAGGAGACTTACGAGCTGCTTCGTGAGAGGGCGCTGGCGGCTCTGGCGCATGCGAAACGGGAGAAAAGGCCTTTCTGTTTTGCTGAGGAGTGTGAATGCGGGGATGGAGAGGAGACAGCGGCAGAAATGCATGCGGCAAAAGGCTGTTTGATCCGTCCTGTTCCTGAATACATAGAAGACAGCGGAAAAGCCGATATGGAGTTTGTCCGCATCATGATGGATCAGCTTCTGCCCGGAAAAAAGGAGTGCTCCATTGAAAAGGGACTGGAACGGATCTGTGCATATTACGGATGCGGCGAAGCCTATATTCTGGAGCGCAAATCAGGGGGAAAGGACTATGAGATATCCTTTTCCTGGAGGGAAGAGAAGCCGATGGTCCGCAACGACCATTTGAAGACAGCTCCAGGACTTATCGTAGACCGGTATCTGGATTTGTTCCGGAACCGGGAAGTGCTGGCCTGCAACCGGATCTGTGAACTGGAGATTCTGGATCCCGTCATTGCGGAGCGCCAGAAACTGAGAAAAACGAGAGCCCTGATGCAGTTCCCGATTATGGAAAACGGGGATTATATCGGATATATCAGTGTGAACGACAGCAAAAAGGAGCGGCTCTGGACGCTGGAGGAGACCATGACCTTTGCGCTGGCCGGGCGGGTCCTGGCAGCCCGTATTCTGGAATGCCGTTTTCAGCGTTTCGCACAGATTCTGATAGACCATGACCGGCTGACAGAGGCATGGAATTACAACCGGTTCTTAAGCGAGGGGCGAAAGCGCCTGAAGAGAGCGCCGCTTTTACAGGCGGTTGTTACCATGGATATCAAAAATTTCAAGGTGATTAATGCCAATTACAGCTACGAGACGGGGAATGATATTCTGGTGGGCATCAGTTCTCTGCTCAATCATTTTACCGGCGGCGGGGAGTGCTTTGCCAGAATTGAAGCTGATAAATTCGCACTGCTTCTGGAATATCAGACGGTTAATGGCCTGCAGCACCGTCTGGACCAGCTGCTGCGGCGGGTGGAACAGATCCCGCGGGAAGAGAAAAAGGATTTTTCGATCAGCTGTATCATGGGCGTGTGCCTGGTGGAGCCTGGAGACACGGATATGTCGATCCTGGTAGACCATGCCAATATGGCCAGAAAGGCGTTAAAGGATTACCATAAAAGTATATACAGTTTTTATAACAGGGAGGCGGAACGCAAGTTCGCAAAGGAACGGGAGCTTGCATTTCGTATGAAGAGTGCGGCGGATAATGAGGAATTCGTGGTTTATTACCAGCCCAAGGTGGATCTGCCCCGAAAGCGCTGTATCGGGTTTGAGGCGCTGGTACGATGGAAGCTGCCGGAAGGCCAGATGATTCCACCCGACGAGTTTATCCCGCTGTTTGAGAAAAACGGCTTTATTACGGAACTGGATTTATACGTGTTTGAGAGAGTCTGCAGGCTGATTAAAAGCTGGAAGGACAGGGGCAGAACACCGTATCCCATTGCGGTGAACATCTCCAGAATTCACTTGACGAAGCCTGATTTTTTAGAGGAGCTGGAGCAGATTGCCGGAAAATACGGTGTGGAAAGCCGGTATCTGGAGCTGGAGATAACGGAGAATGCATTTTTAAATAATCCCGGGGAAATCCTTGAGGTGGCAAGACGAATCAAGGAGAGAGGATTTGTCCTGTCCATGGACGATTTTGGTACGGGTTACTCATCGCTGAGTCTGCTCAAGGATCTTCCGGTTGATATTATCAAGCTGGATAAGGAATTTTTCCAGAAGCTTCTGAGCGACCGGGAAAAGATCATCATTGCCAACGTGATTCATCTGGCCCATGAACTGGATATTCAGGTGATTTCGGAGGGAATAGAGACGGCAGAGCACGAGGCGTTTCTGACGGAGATCGGCTGTAATCTGGCTCAGGGCTACCGGTACGGGAGACCTGCGCCCATTGAGGAATACAAGGATCTGACGGATGAATGAAGAAAAGGAGGGGCACACGTGGAACAGGAGACGCTTGACAGAGAGAGTCTGTATCTGAATTATGAAGGCCAATGGGAACTGATGGCTTTAGAACAGGTGGAAGTGATTCTTCCGTGCCCTGATATGATCGAAGTGCCGGGGGCTCCCGAGAAGATTGTGGGTATGATTTATCATGCGGGCGGCCTGATTCCTGTATTCAGGCCGGAAAAAGGCATGAAAACGGTGCCGAAGAAAGCGCCGGCGTGTGTCGTACTGATCAGAAAAGAGGACGGAAGCTTATATGGAATGGCGGCCGATGAGGTTACCGGAGGGGACGCGATTGATACGGTTTACGAATGAGGAGTTTACACAGTTAACGACCTATATGTCCAGCCAGTATGGAATTGATCTGTCAAAGAAGAAGATTCTGGCGGAATGCAGAATGAACGGGGAACTGGAAAAACGCGGTAATATCTCCATGGGAGAATACATGAGACAGATGGCAGAGGACAGGACAAAGCAGCTTGAGGCCATCCTGCTAAACCGTCTGACTACTAACTATACATACTTTATGAGAGAGCCGAAGCACTTCGATTTCCTGCGGGAAAACATACTTTCCAATCTTACGCCGGAATGGGGACGGCTTTCGTATCAGATCTGGTGTGCCGGATGCTCCAGCGGTGAAGAGTGTTATTCTCTGGCTATGATTTTGCAGGATTATAAGGATCAGGGCAGATGGCTTCCGCCCTTTTCCATCGTGGGTACGGATATATCGGAGCAGGCCCTGGCTGTGGCCCGGAATGGCAGATATCCGGCCAGGGAACTGGAGAATGTTCCGGTTCTGTGGCAGCAGAAGTATCTGGCCATGGACGAGTCGGGAAACTCGTTTGAGATCGGCCATGCCATAAGAGAAAAAGTCCGGTTTCAGCACATGAATCTGCTGAAGCCCAGTGTGGGGCTGGGGCAGTACGATCTGGTCCTGTGCCGCAATGTGATGATTTACTTTAACGAGGAGTCAAGAAAGAAACTGATCGATAAGCTGTACCGGGCATTAAAACCCGGCGGCTATCTGTTTGTGGGGCATACGGAATTACTGCCCAGAAACCATGAACTGTTTGAGTATGTGTGCCCGGCTGTTTACAGAAAGTAAGGAGCCGCCCGCTTTACGTCGAAGGGGGGAAGAGTCAGTGGGAGGTCAGGCAGAAAAGAAAAGCAGATATCTGGTGGTGATCGGTGCTTCGGCAGGCGGTCCTAAAGCCGTGCTGACGGTTCTGAAGGATCTGCCTGTGACCACCTGCGGAATTCTGGTGGTCCAGCATTTAAGCCACGGGTTTTCCGGGAAATTTGCGGACTTTTTGAATCCTCAGTGCCGGATGCAGGTAAAAGAGGCACGGTCCGGAGAGGCAGTCTGCGACGGTACGGTTTATATTGCCCCGGACGGATGCCAGTTGACGCTGGGAAAGCTGGAGGATGGCTTTATAATCCGCTGTATTCCGGGGGAACGGTCCGGCGGCTTCTGTCCTTCCATCAGCGTCACCATGCATTCCGTCGCGGAGACGGTGAAAGAGAATGCCATGGGGATTATCCTCACGGGTATGGGAGGAGATGGCTCCGACGGGCTGCTGGCCATGCGTCAGGCAGGAGCCTGCACCATCGCTCAGGATAAAAAGACGAGTGATATTTACTCCATGCCGGAATCGGCTTACCGAAACGGCGGAGCGGAAAGACAGATGGAACTTGGACGAATAAACGGAGAGATTACCAGGTTCTGCATGAATATGAATAAGAAAACCGGGAGGTAAGGCATGGAAAAGCCATTGATCTTGATAGCAGATGATGCGATGTTTATGAGAAAAGTCATTAAACGCGCGCTGTCCCAGGGGGGATACGATAACTTTGTGGAAGCGGGAGACGGTGTGGAAGCAGTGGAGAAATATAAGGAGTATCAGCCGGATCTGATGCTTTTGGATATTACGATGCCGGAACGGTCCGGGCTGGAGGTACTGAATGAGGTATTGGCGTTTAACAGGAACGCAAAGGTCATCATGTGTTCTGCAGTGGGGCAGGAGCAGGTGATTGCGGAAGCGATTCGCTGCGGTGCATCCGATTTCATTATCAAGCCGTTTAAAGACGAGGAGATCTTAAAAATTGTAACAGCGTATTTGTAACAGGAGGGAGAAATGAAGGACGAAAGAGAACTGCCGTATGGAACGGCGGCAGAAACGCTGCTGGAAATGGGGAATATCGGAACCGGAAGCAGCATGGCTTCTTTATCCCATATCATAGGAGAAAAGGTGTGTTATGCGCCTCCGGTCATGAAGAGGGTCGACTATGACGGGCTGGCGGAGTGGATTGGTTATGCGGAGGAAAATGTGGTGGCAGTTCTGATCCCATTTGCAGGCGACATTAACGGCATGCTTCTTCAGATATATAAAGAAGAGATGAAGGATGTCATTCTTAGAAAGCTGCTGGGAACGGAGCAGGTCCCTGACGAGATGGATGGGCAGATGCTGGATCTGCTCAGGGAGACGGCCAATATTATGGCGTCCTCCTATTTAACGGGGCTTTCCGCCTGTGCCGGATTGAGAATCATACTGGCGGATTCGGCCGTATCCATGGACATGACAGGGGCCATTATTACGTCTCTGATCGGAACAGCTGCGGGATCATTTCCAGGCGGGATCTGTATCGGCAATAATTTTTCGACGGAGGCATCGCTGCAGGAGTGCTGTATGCTTATGGTCCTTCGTGAGGACTCCGTTTCAGAGATTATGAAAGCGGTGGAGGTGAACGGATGAGCGAAATCGTGATAAAGCCTGACCAGATGGCGGTGGTGAAGGGGGAAACGGTTCTCGTCACCATGGCGCTGGGGTCGAGTCTCGCCATCTGTATGTATGACGAGGAAGCCGGGATCGGAGGGATGGTACATACCCTGCTTCCAGGGATTCGGCGGGACAACGCGGGAAAAAACGGCCTGCGGTATGTGGACACGGCGGCTCTGGCGCTGTATGAGGCCATGAAGGAGGCTGGAGCGGCACCGGAACGGATCCGTGTAAAGCTGGTCGGAGGCGCGAAAATCTTCTGTTTTGCCGGACAGGCCGGACAGCCGGATATCGGCAGGGAGAATGTGATCTGTGCAAGAAAAACGCTTCAGGAACTGGAGGCGGTGATTGTATCGGAGGATACGGGTGAAAATTATGGACGGAGCGTTCATTTCCTTGCGGGCAGCGGAAGACTGGAGATAGAAACGGTAAACCGTTCCAGATACTGGATATAGAATGACAGGTGGAAGGAAAGAGCTGATGAAGAAAATAAAGAACTTGAAAATTGGAAAGAAGCTCATGGTTTCTTATGGCATTATTATCATTTTTTACATCGTAACCGTGATCGTCTCTCTGTTTGGAGTATACAATGTAGCAAAATCACTGGATGTCTTTTATAATAAGGCGTTTACGGCGTCTTATACCGCAGGGAACTTAAGGGCCTCCGTACAGAATATCGGACGCACGATCCTGAGCATAGCCACGGAAGGGGTGAATGTGGACCGACAGGAGCAGCTGGCAGAGATCGACGCGATTCTCAGCGAGATGGACACGAACTTAACCATACTGAAAGAACAGATGCCGGATAATGAACTGGTGAATCAGCTGCGGGAATCCCTGAAAAACCAGAAGCAGTACAGAGAGCCTGTCATAGAGGCGCTGAAAGAAGGGGATGACGAGAAAGCGCTCCTGTTATACGGGAAGGATTACGAGCCCAATGCGGAGAAGACGAGGGAATGTCTGGAAGCGATTACCGCATACTCCAAAACGAATGCGGAAATATACCTTGAAAGAGGGCATGAAGTCAGGCAGCGGATGACGGCTGTGATCCTGGTGCTGTCGTTTCTTCTTTTAATCATAACGGTTGTTTTCTGCTTTTTTATTACAAAAGGGATTACGGAGCCGGTTCGTGAAGTTCGGGAAGCAGCAAGGAATCTGGCGGAAGGGAATCTAAGTATTCAGCTGAAATACAGGTCAGGGGACGAACTTGGAGAGCTGGCAGACAGCTTCCGGGAAACCATCAGTGCTCTGAACGATTACGTATCCGCAGTGGAAGAGGGCCTTCTGGCGGTTGGAAATGGAAAACTGAACTACCATCCCGAGACGGCGTTCAAAGGCGATTTCGTTGCGCTGGGGAAGGCGATGGAACAGATTACCAGTCTGTTAAACCGCGCCATCATGCAGATTGCCTGTACGGCAGATCAGGTGGCCGGAGGTTCCGAACAGGTTGCGGGCGGTGCACAGGTCCTTTCTCAGGGAGCGACTGAGCAGGCCGGATCCATGGAAGAACTGGCGGCCAATATCAATGAGATATCGGACAGCGTAAAGAGCAATGCCAATGACTCTGTGATGACCAGTAAAAAGGTAGATGAGGTGAGCGGTCTGGTTACCAGAAGCAGTGACGAGATGAAGGCAATGGTTCATGCCATTCTGGAAATCCGGGAGAACTCCAGTGCAATCGGGAGTATCGTAAAGGAGATTGAGGACATTGCGTTCCAGACGAATATCCTGGCATTGAATGCCTCCGTGGAGGCGGCAAGGGCCGGAGAGGCGGGCCGGGGATTTTCTGTAGTGGCGTCTGAAGTGCGTCACCTTGCGGCAAAGACGAGGGAAGCTTCCGGGATGATGGCCCGGCTGGCGGCACAGACCACTGAAAAGGTTGACGGCGGCACCAGTGCCGCGGATAAGACGGCCAGAGCGCTGGATAAAGTGGTTAAAGGTACGGAAGAGATCGGCGCTATGGTAGATCGGATCTCCAGGTCTTCCGTGCGTCAGGCCGAATCCATTATCCAGATCAGACAGAGTATGGAGATGGTGTCTGAGATTGTACAGGGGAATTCCGCTACGGCGGAGGAAAGCGCCGCTTCCAGCGAAGAACTGTCGGCGCAGGCACAGGTATTGAAAAAATTAGTGGAGGAATTTGAACTGTCATGAGTGAGAAGAAAGTGCTGATTGTAGATGATGCCGTGTTTATGCGTTCCATGCAGAAACGTATTATATCCGGATCCGGAGATTACGAGGTATATGAGGCGGGCGACGGTGAAGAGGCGGTTGTGCTGTATGAAAAAATAAGGCCGGGCCTGGTGCTCCTGGATATTTCCATGCCGGGAATGAACGGGATAGAGGCATTAAAACGGATGAGAGAGATCGATGAGAACGCCTTTGTAATTATGTGTTCAGCGATAGGCCAGGATTCCATGATGAAGGAAGCCGTAGACTGCGGAGCCAGGGATTTTATTGTGAAACCGTTTAAAGCAGAGCAGATCGTTCAGGCTCTTAACCGGGCATTTCCATCGTCTGCGGAGGTATGAGATGAATAAATATTCGGATATCAGTGAGAATGCAAAAGACGTTTTAATGGAAATCGGCAATATTGGAACAGGAAACGCGGTCACTGCGCTCTCCAGCATGATTAACCACAGAATCGAAATCGAGCGTCCCAATGTTAAAATTATGAAATTCGAAGAAGTCCCGGCCATGCTGGGCGGTCCGGAGGAAATCAAGCTGGGTGTGCTTTTAGAACTCTCAGGAGATTTAAATGGTATGTTCATGTTTCTGATCAGTACCAAATTCGCACAGACCATGCTTGAAAAACTGCTGGGGACGGAGATCGAAGATATCAAAAATCTGGATGATATGAGCCTTTCCGCGGTATGTGAGATCGGCAATATCATGTGCTGCTCTTATATTAATGCCATGACTGTGATGATGGATTTGAGGGTTCACGTTTCCGTCCCTGACCTCTGTATCGATATGACAGGAGCCATATTGAGTGTTCCGATGATTCATTTTGCGAGGCTGAGTGATGAACTGCTTTTGATTGAGGACAAATACCATTTTGACGATCAGGAGGTGGTCAGCCACATCCTGTTCCTTCCGGAGATACAGTCTCTGGAGCGGATTTTTGAGGCTCTGGGTGAGGAATATGAGGGATAATCCTGTGGTGGTGGGCATTGCGCAGGGAAAAGCAGTCACCCTGCCTGAAAAACTCATTACTTATGCACTTGGTTCCTGTGTAGGAGTATGTTTATACGATGAAAAGTACAAGATTGCGGGAATGGCACATATTATGCTTCCCGATGCAGGTCTCAGCCTGTCACAGGAAAACCCGTATAAATTCGCAGATAAAGGCTGCCGACAGCTTCTGAAGGAGATGGAGCGTCTGGGAGCCAGCCGCTGTTTTATCACGGCGAAGCTGGCCGGAGGAGCAGCGATGTTTTCCAGGTATGAAGCTCTTGGAAGTATAGGGGAACGCAACGTAAAAGCGGTCAAAGCCGTCTTAAGGGAGTTGAATGTGAGGATGACGGCGGAGGATACCGGGAAGAACTACGGCAGAACGATCACATTTGATTCGGCGGATGGAAGCCTGACAGTCAAGTCTATGAGCGCAGGCATAAAGGTTATTTAAGCAGAACATGGAGGTTGGAAGGAGAAAAAGCATGACAGGCGGACAGAAGATATTGGCGGTCGATGACAGCCTGCTGATATGCCAGCAGATTGAAAAGGTTTTAAAAAATGAGGAGTATACGGTTTATCAATCTCACTCAGCGAAGGAGACACTGGAATTACTGGAGAAGGTGAATCCCGATCTGATCCTTCTTGATGTGGTTTTACCTGATATGGAAGGGTATGAACTGTTTGAAAAGATAAAAGAAAAAGACGAAAATCACGCTCCGGTGATCTTTATCACCTCCAAGGACAGTGAACAGGATGTAATCAGGGGGTTCGAACTGGGAGCCTGCGACTATATTAAGAAACCATTCCGGCCGGAAGAACTGAAATCGAGGGTGAAAGCGCACCTTGAGGATAAGCGGGAACGGGATGAACTGAAGACTTTAAATGAGACGCTGAAGGCTAACATGCAGATTTTAAACCGCGTCGCCTACCGGGACGAACTGACCGGGCTTTACAACCGGCGGTTCGTCGTGGAGAAGCTGTCTCAGGATTTAATGGAGCCGGATCGTCAGGACGCGCTGGTCATGATCGATGTGGACGATTTTAAACATGTGAATGACTGTTACGGACACGATGCCGGAGATATGGTTCTTGTCTGTATTTCCAATATCATGGAGAGCGTCTGCCGCAGGCATAAGGTGATCCGCTGGGGCGGTGAGGAGTTCCTGATTATCCTGATGGCGGTAACGAAGCAGGAATGCTACGATGTCTGTGAGGAGATCAGAAAAGAGATCCAGGGATTTCCTTTCCTTCATGGAAGTACCACGTTTTACTGTACTGTAACGCTGGGAATCTCCCTTTACGATAAAGAACAGAGCTTTAAGATGAATATGACGCACGCGGATATGGCGCTGTACCGCGGAAAGAAAACGGGAAAAAACCGTACGATCTGGTATGGTTATGAGGAAGAGTCGGGAGTGTGATTGGTATGGGATTTTTTGACGAGGACACGGGCGAGATGCTTGAGATCTATTTACTGGAAACCAATCAGCTTCTGGACCAGTCGGATGCCATTCTGCTCTCGGCAGAGCAGGAGATGGTATTTTCCAGAGAGAGCATCAACGGCATCTTTCGTGTGATGCACACCATAAAGAGCTCTTCCGCCATGATGGGGCTGACCGGACTGTCAGTTTTGGCCCACCGCCTGGAAGACTTATTTGTGGTGTTTCGGGAAGAACCTTCCAGGCTTACCGGCTATGAGCAGGAGACGTTTGACCTGATCTTTGAAGCCACTGATTTTATCCGGGAAGAACTGAAACGAATGAAATCTGAAAGCTTCGAGCCGGAGCCGGTGGACCGGTTCTGGGATAAGATAGAGGCTCTCGTCCGGAAGGTAAAGGAAAAGAAGATTACGGTCCGCCTGAAGTTTGAGAAGGACTGCCGGATGGAACATGTGCGGGCCTACATGGCGCTCCGCCAGATCCATGATTTGTGTACGGATGTGAAGACGTATCCCGAACATGTGGAGACAGACCCGTCTACAGCGGAATATATCCATGATAATGGTTTCTATATCAGCTTTGCATCGGATGACCCGGCCGCTGTCTTAAAGACGCTTCAGAGCGCGCTGTTCGTGGAATCCTGCACAGAGGCGGCGGGACTGCCGAAGGTGCCGGAAGGCCAGCTGACGGAAGGGCAGACTGTCAAGGAGCCGGAGAACGAAGCCGAGGCACCTGCGCAGAACGGCACCGATTTCATCAACGTCCGGGTGGAAAAGCTGGATGAGCTGCAGAATCTGACGGGCGAACTGATTATTGCGGCGTCTTCCTGGATGGAAGCTTCGAAAGGAAATACAGAGGATGGAAAAAACTATCAGGTAAGCCGTTTCCTGAAGGAGCTGGAGGAACTGGTTATATCCATTCGGATGGTGCCGTTTTCCAATGTGGTTCCGCAGCTGGGAAGGATTGTCCGCGATATCTGCAGGAAGGAAAAGAAAGAGGTTTCTTTCTGCGTCCAGGGGCAGAATGTGGAGGTGGATAAAAAGATCGCGGATGGCATACTGGATCCGCTTCTCCATCTGATCCGCAACGCGATTGACCATGGAATCGAGCGGCCGGAAGAACGTGAGAAGGCAGGAAAACCGCGGACCGGTACAGTTACACTTCTGTTTGCAAATGTTGGAGGAGAGATTGTAGTCAGCGTCAGCGACGACGGATGCGGAATCGATCTGGAACAGGTACGTAAAAAGGGCAGGGAAAAGAACCTGTTCGTGCGTCCGGAGTCCACCTATTCCGATTCGGAGATTCTGGAATTCTGTCTTCTGCCTGGTTTTTCGACGCGGGATGCAGCCAACGAGTACTCGGGAAGAGGCGTGGGGCTCGACGTGGTGCGTCAGATGGTGGAGACGTTCGGCGGCCACCTTCATCTGGAGAGCACGAGAGGGGAAGGAAGCAGGTTTATCATGCATCTGCCTTTGACCCTTACCATCATCGAGAGCATCCGTTTTCAGACGGGGGACCGGTTCTTTGCAGTTCCGGCACACCAGGTTGTTCAGTTTGTCAATTACCAGCCGCAGGGGCAGGGACTGGTGATCCAGGAGGGCAGAGAGTTCTGGATCAGAGAGGGGCGGTATATTCCCGTCATTTCCCTGCGCAGGTTCTATCATATTCCGGGGACACCCAGGACCGGCACGGAAATTATGGCGTATGTCAGAGGGAGCACGAGAGAACTCTGTATCGTGGCTGACCGGGTGGCGGATCAGGGCAGTCTGGTGGAGAAATCGCTCCCTGCCATTTTAGGAAAGCATTTTAAAAAGTATACGGGAATCTCCGGGTGCAGCCTGTTGGGGGATGGAAGCATCTGCCTTCAGCTGGATATAGAGGACCTGGCGCGGAATACGGGAGGTGGAAAGACCCATGAATGACTTGAGGATGGCGGCAGAGAAGGAATGCGGAGAGGAACTGGAGTTTCTGTGTGTCCGCATGCCTGACGCAGTCTATGGATTCGAACTTGCCTGTATCCGGGAGATCATATGGAACAGCCGCATTACTCCGGTACCGTGTGTGCCGGAGTACTATGAAGGACTGTGCAACTGGAAAGGTACGATTATTCCCGCGGCTTCCTTAAATCGAATGACAGGGGAAGAAGAGAGCGCAGCCGGTGATCAGCCGGTGATTGTCATCGCGGAGGCGGGGACTCTGCAGTGCGGTTTCCTCGTACAGGAGGAACCTGAGATTTTAAGAGTGCCGGCAGAGGCGCGGCTTAGCGGGGATACACCGGAACGGATAGGTGAGATTCTGAAGATAAAAGCTGCGTATGCAGGGGATCAGGAAGTAGTTTATGTGATAGATACAGAGGAGACTTTAAAGTGCATGGTGGTATTTGACTGACCCGGACTGATCAGAAGAAGCGTGAAAGAAAAGAGATCCCGGTTTCTGCTGTAAAAAGCGGAAACGGGATCTCTCTGTTATGTGTGGGTATTCCTGTTTACTTTGCCGCTTCCTGCGAAAACTCTGTTGTTACCAGTTTGTCGTAAGGAACGCGTTCGTTAAGTTCGCCGGCTTCCTCCAGGATGTTTTCCAGAAGCTCGAAGCTGTCCTGCTCGAAGACGGTGTCGTCCTTCCAGGTATCCTGATCTTTGTAGCGGCCGACGATGGTGGCGATGGTATCCTCATCGGTCTCCTTGAACTGGGGCTGGATCACTTTGGCGATTTCTTCGGCGGAGTGGGTGTTGACGTATTCCAGGCCTTTCTGAATCGCGTTGGTGAATTTCTGAATGGTGTCGGGATTCTTTTCCAAATAGCTTTTTTTGACGCTGTAGGCGGTATAGGGGACATATCCGGAATCGACGCCGAGGGAGGCGATGACATGGCCGTTTCCTTCTTTTTCCAGACCTGTGGCAAACGGTTCAAACTCGACCGTGTAATCGGCATCGCTGCTGGTGAAGGCGGCGGCGGTCAAACCGAAGTTGATGCTCTGGTCGATGGTTAAATCTGTGGAAGGATCGATCCCGTTCTTCTTCAGGATGTATTCAAATACCATTTCGGGCATGCCTCCAGCCCTTCCGCCAAGCACTTTTTTACCCTTCAAATCAGCCCAGGTAAAATCGCTGTCGGCTTCCCTGCCAACCAGGAAGTTGCCGGCCCGCTGGGTCAGCTGGGCGAAGTTGACGGCGTAATCGTCGGAGCCCTGCTGGTAGACGTAGATGCTGGCCTCGGAGCCCATAAAGCCGATATCGGCGTCTCCGGAGATCAGGGCAGTCATAACCTTGTCGGCGCCTGCCCCGTTGACCAGCTTAAGGTCGAGTCCTTCATCCTCAAAATACCCCAGTTCAATGGCGGCATACTGGGGAGCGTAGAAGATAGAATGAGCGACTTCATTCAGGACCACCGGCTTAAGCTGTTTCCTTGTGGTCGTTTTACAGCCGGTCACACAGACGGCAAGCATGGATACGGCGAGAACGATGCTCACGATTTTTTTCATAGTATTCTCCTTTTTGTTGTTTCTCATAGTGACATTGTATGAAATGTGACAGGCTGCAGTTCCAAACTTTTGCATTTTACAGCGAAGTATGATATACTTTTCACGGAGAATTTTACGAAAGCAGGAGAGGGAATTATGGCATATCGAATGATTGTGCTGGATCTGGATGGCACGCTGACAAACCGGGATAAGGTGATCACACCGAGGACGAAGGAAGCTCTGATGAAGCTGAAAAGCCAGGGAGGAACCATCGTGCTTGCCTCCGGACGGCCTACCTACGGGATTATGCCGCTGGCAAGAGAGCTGGGGCTTACAGAGGATGGCGGTTATATTTTGTCCTTTAACGGGGGAAGGATTATAGAATGCAGATCGGGGGAGACTGTGTTTGCTAAGGAACTCCCTGTGGCCTCTAATAAAAAGATCATTGCGCTGGCGAAGGAACACGGCGTGAATATTCTTACCTATGAAGGCGACTGCATCATTACACCGGACTCCGGGGATATCTACGTAAAAAAAGAATCCGATATCAATAAGCTGGAGGTTCGCAAGGTAGAGAATTTTGCCGAATATGTGGATTTCCCGGTGGTGAAGTTTCTGCTTCTCGACGACGGAGATTATCTGGCTCTGGTGGAACCGAAGGTGAAAGCCGCGCTGGGCCGTGATTACAGTGTATACCGTTCAGAACCCTATTTCCTGGAGGTTCTGCCCAAAGGGATCGATAAGGCGGCATCGCTGGAGCGGCTGCTGACACGCCTCGATATGACGAAGGATGAGATGATTGCCTGCGGTGACGGATATAACGATCTCTCCATGATCCAGTATGCCGGACTGGGTGTGGCCATGGAAAATGCCGTTCTGCCTGTGAAAAATGCGGCGGATTACGTGACTCTTTCCAACAACGACGACGGCGTCGCTCACGTCATCGAAAAATTTATGCTGTCATGAGTGTCCGGGGGTGGACTTTATGACTTTAATATGTTAAAATACTCCATAGATGAAGATACAGCAAAAATGAAGGGGACTGATTGAAACCATGAACAAAAAAATCAAGACAGATGCGGTAGACCATCTGTTTCAGGCGATACTGACACTGAAGACACCGGAAGAGTGCTATACCTTTTTTGAGGATGTATGCACGGTTAATGAACTGCTCAGCTTATCCCAGCGGTATGAGGTGGCAAAGATGCTTCGGGAGGGACGCACGTATCTGGAGATTGCGGAGAAGACCGGGGCTTCCACAGCTACGATCAGCCGGGTGAACCGTTCGCTGAATTATGGTAACGACGGATATGATATGGTATTTAAACGTCTGGAAGAGACAGAAGAGAAATAAAGAAACGCTCCCTTTTGTGGGAACAGATTCCGTAAGGTACTGTTTCCCGAAAGGGAGCGTTTTATCTGCCGGGAAGAACGGGTTACTTTTTCTTTCTGGCCGGATTCGTTTCTCTGAGTTCATCAATCATCTGTTCCACCATCTGCTTTTTTAGATAGACGTCAAAGGACAATTCGCAGATAAAGGAGAATAGCTGTAAGTATTCCCTGTCTTCTTCAGCCAGGCTGTCATCCGTAAAGGTGCCGCCTGCACGCTCGTACTTTGCTTTCACGTCTTCCCGCAGATGTTCCATCTCTTTCGATTCCAGGGAGAAGATCTCTCTGTAGATGTCCTCCAGCGGAAGGTCATCCTTTCGGGCGAAATGTCCCGTGGTAATGGGACGGAACAATTCCTCGATATCGTTGATGGAAAGAATATTCTTAAAATAATAGATAAAAATCAGAAGCAGGATATGCTCTTTGGAATACTTCTTTTTATTGGGCGCAGGCAGCAGGTTGTTCTTGGCATAGTTGTTGATCATGGTTTTCGTCAGCACCTTATCTTCGGGATAGCGTTTCGTATCCTTCAGATGTTCATCCATAAATGTCGTAACCTGGTCCATGTAAAGATCAATGCCCGGAATCGCTTCCGGCCTGATATAGCTTAAGGTATCCAGATGGTTTAGGATATCCTGTATTCTTTCGTCATTCGTCTTCATAGTTTCACCTCATATCCTATTATATAGTATTCAATACTAGATGACAAGAGGTAAATAAGCGAAAAGAAAAACAGGTTTGCTAAATTTTTTTGAGATAACCTAAAAAACTTTCTTGACTTTTGCAGAATGTGTGATAATCTAGTTATATAACATGAAGAACGAAAGGAGATACATAGAATGAAAAAAGTATTGGCTACAGAAAAAGCACCGGCAGCAATCGGACCGTATTCCCAGGCAGTGAGAGGCGGAGATTACGTATACGTATCCGGCCAGCTTCCGATCGATCCGGCAACAGGAGCTTTTGCAGGCGAGGACATCGCTTCCCAGACGAAGCAGTCCTTAAGCAATATCAAGGCGATCTTAGAGAGCGAAGGCTTATCCATGGCGAACGTAGTAAAAACAACTGTTTTACTGCAGAATATCGGTGATTTTGGCGCTATGAATGATGTCTATGCAACCTTTTTTGAGGGCGCATGCCCGGCCAGAGCTGCATTTGAAGTAGCCGCTCTTCCAAAGGCTGCGCTTGTTGAGATCGAAGCGATCGCATACTGCGGAGAATAAGTGACAGATGATAACAGGGGTGTTCCGGACTTACGATTCGGAATGCTCCTGTTTTTTAGCCCTCCGGGCAGGAGGCGCACTCCGCACTGAGGAAGCATGGCTGTTTAAGCAACCGCGCTCCGGCGGCAAGGAATCATGTCGCGGAAGCGGTCCGTTTCTGCGCAGGCAGCGGAACAAAAATGTAGAAATCCGTCTGTATTTGCGAAAGAAAGAGGTTGCATAATGGCCGAGTTATATTATAATAAATAGGAAAGCCGGAATTGCCGGGCGGCGGCTGCCGCGCGGGGAAGATGGCATCAGCAGCAAGATTACATAGAAAACGAAAGCCGGGGAGTATGATGAGTTTGGAAAAAACTGCAGATGAATATCTGGCCGATATCCCCATGTGGACCAGAAAAAAGAATTCCCTGGAGGATATCAGGGCTTTTCTGGAGCGGATGGACAACCCCGACGAGAAGAGAAAGATCATTCATGTGGCCGGGACCAATGGAAAGGGTTCGGTCTGTGCATATATAACCTCCATGCTGATGGCAGGGGGATACCACACGGGGGCATTTATCTCGCCTCATCTGACCGATGTGCGGGAACGGTTCCTGTTCGACGGCGAACCGGTCGGGAAGGAACTGTTCGAGAACAGCTTCCGTGAGATCCGGGATTTATCGGAGCGTATGATGGGAGAGGGATACTGCCATCCGTCCTATTTTGAATTCCTGTTTTATATGGGGATAAAGCTGTTTGACCAGGCGGAGAGCGGCTTTACGGTTTTGGAGACGGGGCTTGGAGGAAGACTGGACACGACCAATGTGATCCGGCACCCGCTGGCCGTGGTTATCACTTCCATCAGTCTGGATCATACGCAGTATTTAGGCGATACCGTGGAAAAAATCGCTTACCAGAAGGCAGGAATCATTAAGCCGGGCGTTCCGGTCATATATGAGAGAGAGGACCCGCGGACAGCCGCTGTGATAGAAAAGGAAGCCGCTGCCAGCCACAGCGCGGTTTATCCGGTGGACAGGCAGGGCTATGTGATAGATGGCTGGGAGGAACACGGAATCCGGGCGCGGCTTGAGCGGCTTGACGGCAGTTACCTTCCTGTGCTGATTCCATCCCAGGCGGAATATCAGGTGATGAATGCGCTGGCTGCATTGAGGACAGTGGAAGTCCTTGCGCAGCAGAATGGTGATATCCAGTTATCGGAGGAAACGCTTAAGCGCGGACTGGAGACCATGAGATGGCCGGCGCGCATGGAAGAGGCAGCGCCGGGGCTTTACCTGGATGGAGCACATAATCCGGGCGGGATGGAAGCATTTATCAAGACAGCCGCACGTCTCTGCGAAACGGGCAGAAAGCGGGCCTTTCTTCTGTTTTCCTCGGTATCGGACAAAGCGCACGATACCATGATCCGTGAGATTGCGGCAGGCCTGCCGCTGGATGCAGTCGCCGTGGCTCATATCCAGTCGGACAGAGGGCTGGAGGCGGAAGTGCTGGAGGCGGAATTTAAGGCCGTTTCCGGATGCAGAATATATGGATTTGGTACGACAAAAGAGGCGCTTATGGCACTGCTCGCATGGCAGGATGAGGATCATCTGCTGTTTTGTGTGGGATCCCTGTACCTGATGGGAGAGATAAAGACAATTCTTGGAGGAATGAGCGATGATTGATTTTGAAACCGAGATAAACGATTACAGACCAAGTCTGGAAGTAGATGCCATAGAGGACGCGATCGTGAGAAGCGATCTGACGGATATGAACGATCTGATGATGGAACTGATAAAGGAAGTCGGTAAGGAATAGGCAGGTAAGATATGGATTATGTAAGAAAAACCCGTGTCATTGCCAACAGCTATTATAACATGGGATTGGAGCGGGCGCGGCTTCGGGACTTGTCCGGCGCGGCCGAATGTTTAAAAAAGAGCCTTCATTTTAACAAGTACCAGACGGATGCCAGGAACCTTCTGGGCCTCATTTATTATGAGGTCGGGGAGGTGGGGGATGCGCTGGTTCAGTGGGTCATCAGCATGAACTTGCAGCCCCAGGAGAACCGGGCGGACTACTATCTGGGTGAGATCCAGAGAAAAAAGGGAAGTCTGGATACGGAACGCCACATGATCCGGCGGTTTAACCAGGCTCTGGTCTACGCCCAGAACGGCAGTGAGGACTTAGCGATCCTTCAGCTGGTTAAGGTGGTGGAGGCGAAGCCGAATTATGTGAAGGCGCAGCTGCTTCTGGCCATTCTCTGTATTGCGAGGGAGGATTACCAGAAAGCGGGAAAGGCAGTCTATAAGGTGCTGCAGATAGACAGGAATCACCCGAAGGCGCTCTGGTATAAGTCGATCGTCAAGGCAAACACAGGCAGCCGCAGCGAACGGGAGCCTGAAAAGAGAAAGCTGAAAAACGTCCTGTCCCACCGCCAGATGGAGGATGACGATGTCATCATACCACCCAGCTACAGAGAGAACACGAAGGATATGGCGGTCATTAATATTCTTGCGGGCCTGCTTCTCGGGGCGGCCGTCATCTTTTTCCTGGTCATGCCCGCGAATACAAGGGCGATCAATGAAAAACACAACCAGGAGATGCTTAAGTACAGTGAGAGCTTAAGCCAGGCGAATCAGAAGGCGGACAGCTTAAGCGCGCAGATCGCCGGCCTGGAGGAAGATAAAAAAACGGCGGAAGAGTCCCTGTCTGCATTTACCAACGACTCGGACAGCGTACTGGCCCAATACCAGAACGTGATCGGAATTCTGCAGGCCTATAAGAAGGATGATTTCACCACGGCGGTCAAGCTTTACGCCGATTTGAAAACGGAACTCATCGCGTCGCCGGATGTACTGGCCATTGTCGGAGAGGTGAAGACCGATATGGAGGAGCGGGGATATCAGGTGCTGGAAAGCCTTGGAGACGAGGCTTCGGGCGCGGGAGACAGTCAGACGGCTCTGGATTACTACTTAAAGAGCCTGGCTGTGAAACCGGATTACTGGGCAGCCAAGTATAAGGCGGCCGTCATTTACAAGGGAATGAATCAGAAGGAACAGGCAAACGAGATGTTTACGGACATCATAAATAACAGCAAAGATGAAACATTAACTGCACAGGCCAGAACGGAACGGGGATTCTAGGCGGGCAGAAAAGGAAGACACGACAGAAGAGAAAAGAGCTCTTTTGCCGTGTCTTTTTTTGTCCCGCGAGAGGGATTCTTTTTGGAAAGGAGAACTATGAACAAGCCACTATTTACTTATGAGGCGGATGGTCACGTGCTGATCGTCCACCTGCCGGAGGAGCTGGACCACCACAACTGCACCGGCTTAAAATATGAAACGGATTTAATCCTTTCGGAAAATTATATCAACCGCATTGTGTTTGATTTTTCGGGGACACGGTTTATGGATTCCTCGGGGATTGGAGTTCTGTTGAACCGATACAAGCAGATGGCCCGGAGCGGAGGAAAGGTAACAATCTACGGAGCGGGAGCCCAGGTGCTCAGGATACTGAAAATGGGCGGCATATTAAAATTAATGAAATTATATGACTCAAAGGAAGACGCAGTCACAGGTTGAGGAGGAAAGCATGTTAGAAGAAAACAGACCAGAAGTTTTGAGAATGGAAATTGAGAGCCTGTCCCGGAACGAGGAGTTTGCAAGGGTTGTGGTATCCGTGTTCATGGCTCGGATGAACCCGACGCTGGAAGAACTGGACGATGTAAAGACCGCTGTATCGGAGGCCGTGACCAATGCGGTGATACACGGATATCAGGGAAATGGAGGAATCATCTATCTGGAGGTGAAGATTCTGGGACAGGAGCTGACCGTGACCGTGAAGGATACGGGTATCGGAATTCCCAACATCCCGCAGGCGATGGAACCGATGTTCACCACCGACCCGGAGGGAGAGAGGTCCGGCATGGGATTCTCCTTCATGGAGGCGTTTATGGATGAGGTGAGCGTGGAGTCAGAACCGGATAAGGGTACCGTTGTGACCATGAAAAAGAAGATTAACAGGTGAGTCCTATGGATGAGACCATGAGACTGATAGAAATGGCTCACGAAGGAGATAAAGAAGCACGCGACCGTCTGGTTACCGAGAATATGGGACTGATCTGGAGCATTGTGCGAAGATTTACAGGCCGGGGATATGACCCGGAGGACTTATTTCAGATTGGAAGCATCGGCCTCATGAAAGCCATCGACAAGTTCGACATGTCTTTCGACGTCAAGTTCTCCACCTATGCGGTCCCCATGATAACAGGAGAAATCAAGCGCTTTCTGAGGGATGACGGCATGATCAAGGTCAGCCGTTCGATCAAGGAGATGGGCACGCGTGTAAAATGTGTCAGAGAGGCGCTCGGCTTCACCCTTGGCCGGGAACCGACCATCGAGGAGATCGCCGGGGAGCTCGGAGCCAGCAAGGAGGAAGTGGCGGCTTCCATCGAGGCCGGAGCGGAGGTGGAATCCCTCTACCGGACGGTCAACAAAAATGATGAAAACAGCATTCTGCTCATCGACAAGATTGAGGAGGAAAGCTCCGCCCAGGAGGAACTGCTAAACCGGATGGTGCTGCGGGAACTGCTGACCGGACTCTCTGATAAAGACCGGGAAATCATAATCCGAAGATACTATTATAATGAAACCCAGAGCCAGATCGCTTCCCATCTGGGAATTTCGCAGGTCCAGGTTTCCAGGCTCGAAAAAAAGATTTTAAAGCAGATGCGCGAAAAATTATAGAATAAAATACTTCATACGGCTCATACTACTCATGAAAAGTGAAAGAAAAGGATGTGAGCACGTATGGAATCCATGAAACATAAGCTGGGAATTGCACTCCTTGTCGTATGCCTGATCGCGGTGGCTGCCTTTGTATGGTACTTCATTGCCGCGGTGCCGGATGGCGGCGAAATGGATGGAACGCTGGTAGAACTCATCCGGAAAGCGGGGCAGATAAGAATATGAGTAAGACTGTCTATTTAAACATCAGCCAGATAACTGAGGTCCATCACAAGGAGGTTCAGTTAAAGGATGTGGCGACGGTCTACTGCGATGATTCCGCCGTAACAAACAAATGCAATGCCCTGCGCATTAAAACGATTCATCTGGACAGAAATAAACGGTATGTGGAGAGCACGCTGGATGTGATTAAGAAGATCACGGAGATGGATCCGTCAATCACCGTCAACAATGTGGGTGAGGTGGATTTTATCATCGATTACCACCGGCCGAAGTCTCCAAACTGGGTGTGGGAATGGATCAAGACCATATTTGTCTGTATTATCTGTTTCTGCGGTGCGTCCTTTGCCATCATGACCTTTAACAATGATGGAGGGGTGAAGGATGTATTCGGCGAGATTTACCAGATCGTCATGGGGAAGGAATCAAGCGGCTTCACGATCCTTGAGGTGAGCTATTCCGCAGGACTGGCGCTGGGGATCATCGGTTTCTTCAATCATTTCGCTAAAATTAAAATTAATACGGATCCGACACCGCTGGAGGTGGAGATGCGCCTTTACGAAGACAGCATCAGCAAGACTCTGATCCAGAACGATGGAAGAAAGGAGCAGGACATTGACATTACTTAAAGGACTGTTCCTCATGTTTCTCGGTCTCAGTGCCGGCGGCATCATAGCGGCCGGCGTATTTGCATTTTTGGCTATCATCGGCGTCTTTCCGAGGCTGATCGGGAAGACCCGCACCAACAGGCATATTTTTCTGTATGAGACAGTGATTATTATAGGCGGTGTACTGGGAAATGTATCCGATCTCTATGAGTTTCCGCTGCTGATGGGGGGAAATATGGTGCTGGGGATATACGGTCTGGCGGTGGGAATCTTCGTTGGCTGTCTCGTCATGTCCCTGGCGGAGACACTGAAAGCGCTGCCGGTTATCAGCCGGCGGATTCATCTGGCCGTAGGTCTGCAGTACTTAATCCTTTCTATTGGCCTTGGGAAGCTGATCGGCTCCCTCGTATATTTCTCCGGAAATTTTGGAAAATAGGATAAGAACCGTCACAGAGCAGAAAACAGGAATCGGAGGTAAAATATGGAGATTAACAAGCAGGCATACGATGCCTATGTAAAAGAGGTGACACCGACCCATAACAAATGGCTGAGCCTCGTGAAAGCATTTTTGGTGGGAGGCGTAATCTGCACCATCGGGCAGCTGGTGAGCACCTGGTTTATGAACGGCGGGATGGACAAGGATACGGCGGCCTCCTGGACGCTGCTGGTCCTGATCGCAGGAAGCGTTATACTGACAGGACTGAACATTTACCCGAAGATCGTAAAATTCGGCGGCGCCGGCGCCCTCGTCCCGATCACGGGATTTGCCAACTCGGTGGTGGCTCCCGCTGTGGAATTCAAAGCGGAAGGCCAGGTATTCGGTATTGGCTGCAAGATATTCACCATTGCAGGCCCTGTGATCCTGTACGGAATACTGAGCAGCTGGATTCTCGGAATTCTCTATTGGATCGGCCGGTGGGCCGGTATATTTTAAGTAAGGAAGCGATAATGATTCGTGATCAGCACTCTCTGTCCCGGCGGTCCCGCCGGGGCATTTTTATTCAGGAGGGATGGCAGGCAGATGAATAGAAAAAACGGAAAATGGAGAAAGTAGCATAGTAGAGAGAAAAATACGGTGTTCAGAGAAATGGAGTGAGTGACAGAATGCAGGTAGGAAAAGCGAGTATTAAATTTGAGGAACCGCCGGTGATAGAAAGTATGGCTTCCATCGTCGGCAAGAAGGAGGGGGAAGGCCCCCTCGGAAAGCTGTTCGACGTGGTGGAGCAGGACGACATGTTTGGCGCGGACACCTGGGAGCAGGCGGAGAGCGCGCTGCAGAAGCAGACGGCAGACTTGGCCATTGAAAAGGGGGATATCCGGAAAAAGGATATCCGGTATCTGTTTGCAGGGGATTTGCTGGGACAGCTGATCGCCACCTCCTTCGGAACGGTGGATTTGGAGATTCCCCTGTTCGGGCTTTACGGAGCGTGTTCTACCATGGGGGAGGCCCTAAACTTAGGCGCAATGACTGTGGCCGCCGGATATGCGGACAAGATCATCGCAATGGCCTCCAGCCACTTTGCGACGGCGGAAAAGCAGTTCCGTTTTCCTCTGGCCTATGGGAACCAGCGGCCGTTTTCAGCTACATGGACGGTGACAGGCTGCGGAGCCGTTGTGGTATCGAAGCACAAGAACGAGGGCATAGCAGCCATTACAGGCATCACCACGGGCCGTATGGTAGATATGGGAAGTAAGGACTCCATGAACATGGGGGCAGCCATGGCGCCGGCGGCGTTCCATACCATCGAGCAGAACTTTGAAGACTTTGGAGTGGATGAATCGTACTATGACAAGATCATCACAGGTGATTTAGGAGAGATCGGACGCACCATTCTCCTTGATTTCATGAAGAACAAGGATCACAAGCTGGAGGAAATCCATACGGACTGCGGGATCGAGATCTATGACCAGGAGACACAGGACACCCATGCGGGCGGAAGCGGCTGCGGCTGTTCGGCGGCTACCCTGTGTTCCTACATTCTTCCAAAGATTAAAGATGGAACCTGGAAGCGGGTGCTGTTTGTACCCACGGGAGCGCTGCTTTCCACGGTCAGCTTTAACGAGGGACAGCCGATTCCCGGTATTGCGCACGCGGTGATGCTGGAGCATATCGGATAATCTGTATTTGGCCCCGGGCCAGGTTCTGGGAAGCTGTTTCCGGAAAGAAAGGAGAATGACAATGGAATTTGTAAAAGCATTTATCGTAGGCGGAGTGATCTGCGCCCTGGTTCAGATCCTCATGGACAACACGAAGCTGATGCCGGGCCGCATTATGGTACTTCTCGTAGTGAGCGGCACGATTCTCGGCGCTCTGGGCCTCTATCAGCCGTTTGCAGACTGGGCAGGCGCCGGAGCCACAGTACCTCTGCTCGGCTTCGGAAACACGCTCTGGAAGGGCGTGTGGAAGAGCATGGGAGAGGACGGACTTCTGGGTGTCTTTGAAGGCGGATTTACCGCCAGTGCAGTCGGGATCTCGGGAGCGCTGATCTTTGGATATCTGGGGTCGGTGATTTTTAAACCGAAGATGAAATAAGCGGCAGGAAATGACAGAAAAAAGAAAACACTGGAGAACAGCCGGTATCCGGACTGATCATCTCCAGTGCTTTTTTATGGGGTAAAACGGATTACTGTCCTCCCGGGCTCATCTGAACCGGAGATCCGGCTGTCGGTGCCGGACTGGTCTGCGTGTTAGGCGACACATAGCCGGGGCCGTAGGGCAGTGTTCCCGGAGCCACTGTCTCGGGCATTCCGGTATCATCCGAAGGCGGTATAATGACAGACGCCTCGGTGTGGATCGGGCAGTAGCCCGGCATTGCAAATACGGAATCATCCGTGGTCCCTTCTTCGCCGGCCGGCAGCGCCATGAATACGGCGGTCGTCCGTTCCGGACAGAATGGGGTTGGCAGACAATGGGATTCCGCACATACCGTGGCGCGTACGTGGTTGTTGCACACATCCGTGGGGACGGTTCCTTTGGCGAAATATTCCGTATATACGGCGTTGCCTCTCGGGTCGTTGGTGCAGACACCGGCGACGGGGAGTTTGCCGGACTTCCGGCAGATCTGCGCGGTCTCCACACTGTCCGGCACGGTAAAGCCCGGATCGGACATGCCCTCGTGCACACGGGTCATAATTTTTTTCCAGATAGCCTTGTGGAAGGAGGTTCCGCCGTTTTTCTTGGTCAGCTTCTGATTGTTGTCACAGCCGCCCCAGATGCCTGCGGTATAGTACGGAGTGTATCCGACGAACCAGATATCGTTGTTGGAGGTCGTCGTTCCGCTCTTGCCGGCATTGGACATGCCGGGAATATTGGCCGACGAGCTGGTGGAGCTGGGGCCGGCGCCCGGACGTGCAAACTTCCGGCTGCTTTCCATGGAATCGGCCATGGCATCCGTCAATAAGAACGCCGTGGAATCTTTGAGCACGCGGTGGGTCTCCGGCGTATTGTCGATCAGCACCTTGCCGTTGTGATCAATGATCTTTGTAAAGAAGACCGGCTTCGTATAGACGCCGCCGTTGGCGATGGTGGCGTAGGCCGCCGTCATCTCCAAGTTGGACACACCGTCGGTGATTCCGCCCAGGGCGAGAGCCGCGTTGTAGTCTGTATCGGTCAGCGATGTGATGCCGAAGTTCTTCGCGTATTCCACACCGAGCTGCGGTGTGACGGTCTCCATCAGACAGCGGACCGCAACGATGTTCATGGAATAGATAATACCGTCACGGATACTGGAATAACCCTGGTAGCCGGAGCTGTACCAGTTGGAGAAGGTCTTCTTGCCAACCGTGTAAACCGAGTCGTAATAGACGGTTCCAAGCGTCGCTCCGCACGTATCCATGGCTGGAGCAAACGCAGTCAGCACCTTGAAGGTGGAACCCGGCTGGCGCAGGGTGTTGCTGGCACGGTTTAGAGTGAGACTCGCGGTCTTTTCTCCGCGCCCTCCGGCGATGGCCTTTACCTGTCCCGTCTTCTGATCCATGATGACGAAGGAGGCCTGTGGCTGCAGCGTCTTGTGAAGGGATTCACCGATGATGGTGTCGCCTTCCTTTAGAAGACTGTTCTTATAGTTTTCGATGTCGGCCTGTATCTCTTCCTCACTGTCGTACAGACCGTCATAGCTGCTGTCCCCGTTGTCTCGGTGGTAGCGTTTTAAATTCTCTTCGGAGTAGTGGGTGGTAGAGCCGTCTGCCCCGGTGACGGAGAGCCTGTATTCGATGGAATAGCGGGCCGCCGAATAGTTGTCGGGATTGTTGATCTCCTCGTCTACGATGGACTGGATCGTGGGATCCTGCGTCGTGTAGATAGAGAGTCCGCCGGAGTACAGCATGTTGTGAGCCTGGGTATTGGTGTAGCCAAGCTTTTCCTTCATGGCATCCTGTACCTGTTCTACCAGCTCGTCCGTAAAATAGCTGTAAGGGGTGGAAGTCTCCTTGGTGACGATCTCCACGTCCTGAATTCTGGAATAGACGTCGTCCGCCAGCGCTTCCTCCTGTTCGTCCTTGGAGATGTACCCCTGATCGACCATGTACTGCAGGATGACCTTCTGCTTGTCAGAGTTGGCCTTCTGTCCGGTTACCGGATTGAACTTTGACGGGTTCTGGGTGATGCCTGCAAGTACGGCGCATTCTGACAGCGTTAAGTCGGAGACCTCTTTATTAAAATATCGTCTCGCCGCTACCTTGACGCCCAGGGAGTTCTTTCCCAGGTTGATTGTGTTTAAGTAGTTTGTTATGATCTGCTCTTTTGACATGGCACTGTCCAGTTTGACGGCCAGATACCATTCCTGCATCTTTCGTTCCAGCCGCTCCCCGAAGCTTTTTTCCATACCTCCGCCAAAAACGCTGTTTTTAATCAGCTGCTGGGTGATGGTGCTTCCGCCGCCGGCAGAAGAGTCGCCTGTCAGTACGCCTTTTACCGCACGCATGATGGAGCGCAGATCGATACCGTTGTGCTCCCAGAATCTTGCGTCTTCGTAGGCCACGAACGCATTGATTAAGTTCCCCGGCAGTTCGTCGTAGCTTGCCTCCTCACGGTTGGAACCGGCGGTGACGAGAGTCTCGGTCACATTGCCGGCACTGTCATACACCGTAGTGGCGTATTCGTTTGGAACAATGGTTGCGATATCGACGTCAGGAGCATTGTCTATGATTCCTTTAACCATGCCAAATCCGATACTCCCGGCAACTACCAGGCAGAACAGGCACAGCACGAACAGACTCTTTAAAAAGGCAAGAAAAACCCGGCTGGTGTATTTCTTCGCTTTTGAATTGACGGATTTGATCTTTTTTTCCGTCTCATGTTTGCCATAGTTCATAGGAAACCTCCTTTACCGAATCATTATACCACAAACACTAAATTCGTGAAAGACCTCATTAAGTGTTCATAGTGTACCAGAGAATGAAAATCGATTCAACACTTACCAGTTTTGGAAGAAATTGCAAAGATTATACGTGGAAGCGAAAAAAGAGCAGAGAAAACATGCTTGATTAAGTGAAGGATTTTTTCTATAATTATGCTTAATAAACATGCGAAACAGCAAAGGAAACGAGGAACCATATGAGAAAGCCTTACAAGATATTATACCAGGGCGGGACCGCCGAGATCACAGAGAAGAAGTCCAGATTCATCGCCTCCCTGCGGCCGGTTCAATCGGAGGAGGAGGCTCTTTTATTTCTGGAAGAGACGAGAAAGAAATACTGGGATGCGCGCCATAACTGCTATGCCTGGATCATTGGGGAAAACGGGGAGCAGAAACGGTGCAGTGATGACGGCGAGCCATCCCAGACAGCGGGCCGTCCCATGCTGGATGTGCTGGAAGGAGAAGGCATCTGTAACGCCTGTGCCATCGTCACACGCTATTTCGGAGGGACCCTGCTTGGCACAGGAGGACTGGTCCGGGCTTATTCCGGCGCCGTCCAGGCCGGGATTAAGAGCAGTACGGTGCTGGCCGTGATGCCTGCGGTACGGACTGCGGTGACTACGGATTATAACGGAGTCGGAAAGATCCAGTATCTGCTGGGGCAGAGAAATATTACCATCCTGGACAGCCAGTATTCAGACCAGGTGGTTCTCACCGTGCTGATACCGGAAGAGGGAAAAGAACGGCTTCTTAAGGAATTAACTGATTTAACGAATGGAAGGGCCGGCATCGAGGTACAGGATGAGGTGGCTTACGGCATTCTGGATAAGCGGGTCATACTAATTGACTAATAAAAATAGGAATAATTCGATAACACAAGAAATGCTATTATAAGTTACCATATAAATATGTATTTTCAGTAAATAATATAAAAATATGAAGATAATAATAGAATTTCAGAGGGGTAATCCATAAAAGTTATAAGAAACATAAAAATGTTACATTTCGTTTTGCACAGGATCTTTCTATAATTTTCTTATCTGATAAATAAAGGAGGGGCTTGTGTGAAACAAAAAAGTAAAAACAGATGGAAGCGGACGTTCAGCATGTGTCTGGCATTTCAGATGACAGTTACAACGCCGGCCGCAGGAGTGACACTGCCTGTGGGAGATCAGGGGTCAAAGATCAACACGGGACGGTATGCGGCGGTATTTGATCCGGCGTCAGGCGGCGGAAGCCTTGCGCTGTTTCAGGGCAGCAGCCCGGATCAGGCGTGGAACACCATGGATGAAGCGCTGATTCCTGGTACAACGATGTTGTGGGATGGCAGCAGCGGATTTGAGAAACTGCAGATTACACCGGAGACCGTGCTGAGCACAGGGTTAAGTACCGGTGCGGCAATGGGAATCCGGCTGGGCAATGAGGCGGAAGGTGTAAAATCCTGGTTCCTGTTTGAGGATGAGATCATCTGTGCCGGAGCCGGGGTAAAGGCGCACGATTCAGAAAACAAGAGACTCGTGACCGTTGTGGATACCATCCCGGTTACCGGAAAGACAAAGCTGGCGCTGACAAATCCCAGCAACGGATTCAGGAATGTGCGCAATGCCAGCGGGGAAGGCGGAGTGTGGGCGCCGCTGGTCAATACGGCGACCCAGGGGGTTCATACCCAGAGAAACTGGCTCAGTGCCGCCTCAGGAAACGGAGGGGCTAAGGACCTGGACTGGTCCTACATATTCGGCGACGGAGAAAGCGGATCTTATCTTACGAAAGAATCGGTTTATTACAGGCTGAATACGAAAGGAACAGATACGGCTCAGCTTGCCGAGCTGTTTCTGGCGCCGCAGGAGACGTACCAGTACGCGATGGTGGCCGGAAAGACTACGGATGATTATTCCAATACCAGCCTGTACCAGACAGATGCCAGACTCCTTGTAAATACGACTGCAGTCCAGGCAGCAGCCGATGTGGGAGAAGGGGTACTGGCTGTCACCAAGTGGGAACCGGGAACTCTCCGGCTGGATAATCAGGTGGTTCCCGTTACCATGGATTCACCGGGGGCTCTGGAATTGAAAAAAGATCCCTCTACAGGAAATATCGAGCTTACTGTGGCCAAGATTCCGTCTCAGACCGTGGGATCTGTAAAACTCGTTCTTGAAGCGGCAGGCAAACAGGTTCTGTCGGTTTCAAACCCGAAAGCACTGCAGGAAGCAGTCATGGGGGAGAGCGTAGCCCTTACGTTTGATACGGCCGCCATGGGAGGTGCTCCGGTTACTGTGGCGATTGAGGGAAAAGTTCCGGACGCTCTGACCGGGGACGAGATTACTCTTGTACGGGGACAGGATGGCCGGATTCAGGCGCCGGATTCCTTACACGGCCCGATTCGGTGGGAAGTGAAGATACCAAAGCCTGACGGGAGCTTCGTCCGCAATGCGGGGAGCAGTAAAATCAAGCGGGAATTAAAGGACGGAGAAACGGATGGAACCAGAAAAGCCGGTGACACCGACGGCAGCCATATCGCATCGATAAAAGGAACCGCAGATGGATACGGGATCATAACCGCGCGGGAAAAGGGAACCGTAAGCATCGTAGCTGCAGATGAAAGCGGGACGACTGCGACATGGCTTGTTACCGTTCTCTATGAAGACCCGGATCAGCTGCCTGCCGCGGACGCTTCTGATTTTGCGGCAATCCGCAGGCGCTGGAAGGAATCTATGATTGGAGACGACTTAACGGTCCTGGAAGGCGGCAGGGAGATTCTTCAAAAGATTGATGAGCAGGCGGAAACTGCCTGGGAAGCGTATGCGTACAAGGGGCAGGAGTCCTGCCCGGGCATTCCATGGCCGGCGGATGAAGGCGCGGCTGGAAATGCAGAGATACCGTATGAGGATGATGCAGTGGAGTTCCGGCCGGCATTTAAAAAGCTCCTGGCGATGGCCAGCGCTTACGCGGCAAAGGGAAGCCGGTATTACCAGGATCCTGTGATGCTGAGCGATATGAAGAATATTCTGGACTGGCTCTGTTCCACCTGCTATACGCCAAAGACACAGACAGATAACTGGTGGACCTGGGAAATTGGTCTGCCGAAGGACTTAATCCCGGCCCTGGTGCTTTTATATGACGATCTCACGCCGGAAGAGACTGCGCTCTATACGGAGGCACTCTATTTCTTTCAGCCGGATCCTTATCACGAGGGGATCATCGGAACCGGAAGCACCCATGCACAGGGATACAGGACGGCGCAGGGAGCCAATATCATCGACTGCTCCAGGACCGCTCTGGGACTGGGGATATTAAGGGAGGACAATGAACTGGTTTACCTGGCGTCAAAAGCCTCTGCGGAAACGTTTGTTATCCAGTCGGTGGAAGACAGCACAAAGATTGCGGATCAGGGCTACACCAGCGGATTCTACGCAGACGGCTCCTACCTCGATCATTCCCATGTGCCGTATCTCGGTTCCTACGGGATCGAGTTCCTGAAGGGCGGTGTGGGACTGCCGCCTCTGCTTGCGAAAACACCGTGGGATTATCCGCGGGAGGTACAGGAAAATCTGGAGTTTTACCTGAAGGAAGGCTTTCTAAACGGGATGTATAACGGGCTGATGTTAGACGGACTGAAGGGACGTTCCGTATCCAGACCGGGAGCAGGCAACCGGGCTTCAGGCAGGGAGGCCATGACCCTGATGATACAGCTTATGAATTCCGTTTCTTCTGATGTGGAAGAGGAGCTGAAGAGTGCTTTAAAGGCATGGATTGAACTTGATCCGGGCTTTCTGGACTCTCTTACCGGTGCAGAAAATATGGCGGTAAAAGAGAAGGCCATGGAAATCAGGGACGATGATTCTATCGCAGGCGGCGTACAGCCGGTTCATAAGAATTTTCCGCTTATGGACCGTGCGATTCACAGAACGGAAGACTTCCAGCTGGCGCTGTCCATGTACTCCGAGCGTATTCAGAATACGGAGATCATGAATCACGAGAACCGTTACGGCTGGCATCAGGGAAGCGGTATGACCTATTTGTATAACAGCGACATCCTGCAGTATACGGAGAATTTCTGGAATACGGTGAATCCGCTGCGGCTGGCAGGTACGACGGTCGTTTCCAAGGATATCGGCACGGGACAGCCTGACAGCTCAGGATTTGCCCAGGGAGGAGATTTCCGGTCGAGAGAATCCTGGGTAGGCGGAAGTGTCATCGGCAATAACGGAATCAACGGCATGTCCATGACCGGCGAGGTACGGGTCAAGGAAGGGGAGGGATCGCCTTCGGTACCGTATTCCCCTGAATTTTCGGCCAGGAAGTCCTGGTTTATGTTTGACGGACAGATCGTGTGTCTGGGTGCCGGAATCACCAATTCCGGAGAGTCCAGCCCGGTGGAGAGTATTATCGAAAACCGCAGGCTCAGAGCGGAGGCGGACAATGTGCTGACTGTAAACGGTGAGGCAGAAGCACTGCCGGTTCAGGAGGCCGGTCTGGAGGACATCGTATCAGGCAGCGCCGATGTATCCGGAACCAGCATTCCCAATGTGTCCTGGGCCCACCTGGAAGGCAACGTGGAAGGCAGTGACATCGGTTACTATTTCCCGGGAGGAGATCAGACCATTTCTGTCAGAAAAGGAAAAAATGCGGGAGACTGGTCGCTGATCGGCACGTCGGAGGGCGCCGCTTCGGAAACTTACCTGGAGATGTGGTTTGACCATGGGGCAAACCCGAAAAATGATACGTATGAATACGTGCTTTTACCGGGGCTTAGCGCCGGGGAGACAGAAAGCTATTCAAAGGAGCCGGGGATCACAGTTCTGGCTAACACGCCTTTCGTTCAGGCGGTATCCACGGCGGATGGCCTTTTGACCGGGGCCAACTTCTGGACGGATCAACCTGCACAGCTGGGAGCGCTGTCTGTAAACAGGGCGGCGTCTGTCATGACAGAAGAGAGTGATGACGGTATTCTGACAGTGGCTGTTTCCGATCCGACCATGAAGAATACAGGATCCATAACGGTGGATATAGAACGGCCGGCGGAAGAGGTTGTGAGTCACGACGAGAACGTGGATGTGCTGCTGACGGACAATGGAGTGAGACTGGTGGTTCATACAAAGGGAACCAATGGAGGCAGCTCCTGTGCGTCTGTGAGAGTGACTTCTCCGGTAACGCCTCCCACGGCAGAACGGGTGGTGAAGCTGATTACTCTGGCCGCAGAAGCTGCAGAAGCCGCAGGTGATTACGGAGAGGAAGAAGTGATCAAAGCGGTGAAGGAAGCGCTTGCCGCGGTCTGGGAGGTATCGAATGAAGAGCTGGCAGAGTACTGCATGGATGAACTGCTGGTTCTGGAAGAACTGTACAGAGGCGTTATGTCTGCCGGCGGGATTCACGCAGAAGTCCGGATCGAAACTCCGGGACAGATGGATGCAGAGGTGACGGCGGCAGGTGCTCTGCTCAATATCCCGTGGCCGGAGAGTCTGATTCCAGCTACACCGTCCCAGGCGGTGAAGGCAACGTCTTCCAATGCCGGTTACGAAGCGCCGGGAACCGTGAAGCCTTCTGTGGCGAGCCCTTCCACGGCGACACCATCTTCTGCGAAACGGGAGACGGCAAAACGGGAAAATGTGAACCAGGTGACTGAGAGTCCGGAGGCAGCAAAGCATGCCGAAATACGCTCTGTCATTATAAAGGTAACAGAAAGCGGAGATCCGGAAAGGCTGGAGGGAGACTGGAAGCGGTCCTGTAAGTTCCAGCTTTATCTGGAAGATGAAAACGGAGTGAGAAGCGGCCCGGCCGTCTGGAGAGCGCCTTTGAAGGCAGGGATGAAATTTGGCGGAGACCAGGTGCAGACCGATACGATTCGTGCACTGTTAAAAACGGGAAGCGGAGAACTTAAGCCGCTGCCGCTCAGCCGGGACGAAGGCGTGATATCTTTTATTCTCCCGGAAAGTGCAGATGTATATCTGACCGGTAATAAGACTCCCGATGCAGAAGAAATTTTCCATGTGTCAATCGAGGAAGGATTAACAGGCGGCGTGATTACCGCATCACCCCTAAGCGGTAAAAAGGGAACAAGAGTAACCGTGAAGGCAGTTCCTGACAGCGGCTTCCGGCTGGTCAGCCTGTCGGCCAACGGAAAAACACTTACCGCCGACGGGGAAGGCCGCAGTTCCTTTGTGCTCCGGGAAGATACACATCTGACAGGCGTATTTAAACGGATCAGCGGCGGCGGAAGCACCGGTTCCGGTACAGGATCGTCTTCTGCGGTCCGCAGTGGCTGGAAGAAATCCGGTGAGGTGTGGTACTATTATGATGCCGGCGGAAGCATGGTGACAGGCTGGCTTCTGGACAATGGAAAATGGTACTGGCTGGCCGCCGACGGCGCTATGAAGACAGGCTGGCTCTTTAACGAGACTGACGGCTTCTGGTACTATCTGAATGCGGATGGTTCCATGGCAGAAGGCTGGAATCTGATTCACGACAACTGGTATTATTTTGCGCCTCAGACGGAGGGGAGTCCGGGCTGGAAGCAGATAAATAACCGCTGGGTTTATGAAAAACCGGAGACGGTTTCCCGTCCTCACGGTGCCATGTACAGCGGCTGCACAACGCCGGATGGATATTCCGTTGATGAGAACGGAGCAAGGAAGTAAGCATTACCATTTTTACACGCAGAGATTTCCGAATTGCTGGAAATCTCTGCTTTTTATTTACCGGAGCGTGAGCCGGTTAAGAAAATATTTATTTTTCTTCCCTGTTTTTTAGACAAAATCTGCGTCCGGCATTAAGATTCCTCCTTTATGATTCTCTCATCAAGGAGGTCTTTTTTATGGATATACAGGCACTGACACAGTATTTTCTGCAGTATGGAGCAGTTTTTATATTTGTAATTGTTTTGCTGGAATATTTGAATCTGCCGGGATTCCCGGCCGGGGTTATCATGCCGTTAGCAGGGATCTGGGCGGCAAAAGGGCAGATCGGACTGGGCATGGCCCTGCTCTTAGCGCTGGCTGCGGGAATGCTGGGAAGCTGGATTTTGTACGGGCTGGGAAGGCTGGGCGGCCATATGCTGCTGGAGAAGTATTTAAAGAAGTTTCCCGCCCAGCGCCCGGTCATAGAGAAGAATTTTGCCATGCTGGAACGGCGCGGAGCTGTCGGAATCTTTGTCAGCAAGCTGATTCCCATGGTCAGAACTGTAATATCTATTCCGGCTGGTGTGATCCGCATGAATTTTATCAAATACAGCGTAAGCTCGGCACTTGGCATTTTTGTATGGAACTTTTTCCTGATAGGGGCCGGTTACTGGCTCGGTGACAGGGCCATCAGTCTGTTTTCTTAAAAGGAGGAACAAATGAAGATTGCAATGTTAACGAATAACTACAAACCATTCATCGGCGGCGTTCCGATTTCCATCGAGCGCCTGGCAGAAGGGCTGCGGAATCTGGGGCACCAGGTGACGGTGTTTGCACCGGAAGGGGCAGGCTGTAAGGAGGAACCGGGTGTTGTGAGATACCGGGTTCTCTATGAACAGCGGGATAAAGGGCTGGTGATCGGAAACTTTATCGATAAGCGGATTGAGAAAGAGTTCCGCGACGGACAGTTTGACGTAATCCATGTGCATCACCCGGTCGTGATAGGATTTACCGCCGTCTATTTAAGTAAAAAATACGGAATTCCGCTGGCATATACGTATCATACCCGTTACGAAGAATATCTTCATTATTTTAAACTGTATGAACGGATGACAGCGGGGCGGGAGCCTGTGAGAAACGCAGCGCGCTTTAGCAGGGAAGTGCTCGTACCGAAGTATCTGACCGCATTTGCGGATCAGTGTGATACGGTATTTGTACCGACCGCGTCCATGAAGGAATGTCTGGTGGAGCAGGGAGTCGCGGCTCCGATGGAAGTCCTTCCCACAGGAATCAGCACAGCTGCTTTTAAACGAGATCCTGACCGCGAGAAAGAGATCCGTTCCCGGTATCTGGACGGAGAAAAATGGCTGTTTGCTACGACTGCACGCCTGGAAAAGGAGAAAAATCTCGATTTCCTGCTGCGGGGAGCCGCCTGTCTCAGGAACATGGTGGGGGACAGCTTCCGAATTCTTGTAATCGGGGAGGGAACCAGGAAAGAGTCGCTTAAAAATATGGCGGAGGAGCTGGGGATCGGACGTCAGATCGTATTTGCCGGCCGGGTTCCCAATACCGAAGTATCCCATTATCTCCATGCGGCCGACGGTTTTTTATTTGCCTCAAAATCGGAGACACAGGGAATTGTCCTTTTGGAAGCCATGGCAGCGGGCTGTCCCGTAGTCGCAGTGCGCGCCAGCGGAGTCGTCGACGTTGTCAGACAGGAAAAGAACGGCTTCATGACAGAAGAGAACGAAGAAGCGTGGGCATCTGCCGCCGCACGGCTTATGACAGATCCGCAGCTGTACCGGAAATTATCGGCGGGAGCCGTGGAAACTGCTTCCTTATATAAAGAGGAGGCGGTGGCGAAGGAAGCGGAAAAACAGTACCGGAAAATGATCGGGAGGAGGGGCTGTCCGGATGAGGAATCCAGTGGTCAAAGCCGGTTTATGCCGACTTTCCTACGGCTATTTACGATTGCTTGACAAAACGGTGCGCCTGAAGACCGAATTTCCGGCGGAAATGGACCGGGCCGGTTATTCCAGAGCCTTCTCCATAAAAAACGATGGGACCACTATAAAATTCCCCTGCCGCTTACAACGATTACAGTGACTGCGGAGAAATTCGGAATCGTAGACCGAAAGGGCGGAGAAGGCAAAAAACTGAAAAACACCTTGCAATCTGGTATATAGGGTGCTATACTAATTTATTGTGAAGAGTGTAAATGAAACTAAGGACAGTATAGAGTCCTTAGTTTTTTATTGAGTTTTTATCCAAAGGAAAGAAGAGTACACATATTATGAAGATGAAACGAGAAGACGTCAGAAATGTAGCCATCATCGCCCACGTTGACCACGGTAAAACCACCCTGGTGGATGCCCTGCTCAGACAGAGCGGGATTTTCCGCGAGAATCAGGAAGTTGTTGACCGGGTTATGGACTCCAATGATATCGAGAGAGAGCGTGGTATTACCATCCTTTCCAAGAATACCGCTGTCAACTACAACGGTACGAAGATCAACATTATCGATACGCCAGGCCATGCGGATTTTGGCGGCGAGGTTGAGCGTGTCTTAAAGATGGTAAACGGAGTTATTCTGGTGGTGGATGCCTACGAGGGCGTTATGCCGCAGACGAAGTTTGTTCTGCGCAAGGCGCTGGAACTGGGCCTCTCCGTTGTAGCCTGTATCAATAAGATTGACCGTCCGGAGGCGAGACCGGATGAGGTGGAAGAGGAAGTATTAGAGCTTCTCATGGATCTTGATGCGACAGAAGAGCAGTTAGACTGCCCGTTCCTTTATGCATCTGCCAAGGGCGGCTTTGCCAAGAAGAATTTAGACGATCCGGAAGAGAACATGAGCGCCTTATTCCAGACGATCATCGATCATATCCCGGCTCCGGAGGGAGACCCGGAAGCACCGACTCAGCTTCTGATCAGCACCATCGATTACAATGAGTATGTAGGCCGTATCGGCGTAGGTAAGGTGGACAACGGCTCGATCCGCGTCAATCAGGAATGTGTCATCGTAAACCACCACGACCCGGAGAAGATGCGCAAGGTCAAGGTCGGCAAGTTATATGAGTACGAGGGACTGAACAAGGTGGAAGTGACGGAAGCGGGAATCGGCGCCATCGTTGCGATCTCCGGTATCGCGGATATTCATATCGGTGATACGCTCTGCTCCCCGGATAATCCGGAAGCCATTCCGTTCCAGAAGATATCCGAGCCGACCATCGCCATGAATTTCATGGTGAATGACAGCCCGCTGGCAGGACAGGAAGGTAAATTTATCACTTCCCGCCATATCAGAGAGCGTCTGTTCCGCGAACTGAACACCGATGTCAGCCTTCGCGTGGAGGAGACCGATTCTCCTGACTGTTTTAAGGTATCCGGCCGCGGCGAGCTGCACCTTTCCGTTCTGATTGAAAACATGAGAAGAGAGAACTTTGAGTTCGCAGTCAGCAAGGCTGAGGTCCTTTACCAGTACGATGAAAGAAACCGCAAACTGGAGCCGATGGAGATCGCCTATATCGATGTGCCGGAGGAATTTACCGGTGCGGTTATCCAGAAGCTGACCAGCAGAAAAGGAGAACTGCAGGGAATGAGCCCGGCTAACGGGGGCTATACAAGACTGGAATTCTCCATTCCGTCCAGAGGCCTGATCGGCTACCGTGGTGAGTTCATGACCGACACAAAGGGAAACGGTATCATGAACACGGCGTTTGACGGCTATGCTCCTTACAAGGGAGACTTATCCTACCGTAAGACCGGTTCCCTGATTGCTTATGAGTCCGGTGAATCCATTACCTACGGTCTGTTCAATGCGCAGGAGCGAGGCATCCTGTTCATCGGAGCCGGCGTGAAGGTTTACTCCGGTATGGTAATCGGACAGAACCCGAAGGCGGAGGATATCGAGATCAACGTCTGCAAGACGAAGAAGCTGACCAACACCCGTTCCTCCAGCGCCGACGAGGCCCTGAAACTGACGACGCCGAAGGAGATGAGCCTGGAGCAGTGCCTGGACTTTATCGATACCGACGAGCTTCTTGAAATCACACCGGTATCCTTAAGAATCAGAAAGAAGATCCTGGATCCGACGATGAGAAAGAGATCCTCGCTGAATAAAAAATCTTTGGGTTAATTGAAGGTAGAAAGATACGATCAACAACAGCCATACCGACGAAGCTGTGCTCTGCGGGAGAATACTCCTGCAGGGCATTTTTTGCATGATAGAAGCATATCCCAATCCGTTTTCGTGATCGTTCCTTCTTTCTCAGGCTGGCTTTCTAATGCCGAAACTGTCGATCTATGCGGAAAAAGGGCGGTGGCTGTTCTCCTTTCTCCGGTTTTTCGGGCAAATAAGGGGGTAACTGATTTTTTATGAGATCAGACGGGGATTTTCTGTCGATATTTTTGGATGTCTTCTTATCATTTCACGGAACAGCTGATCATACACTTAATATTAGCTGCAAAGCAAATTGTAACCATTCATCCGTGCATCGTTCCGGTTTTTATAAGCACGGCTGAACCGTTACTTCAAATTAGTGAAAGAAGAGGAGAAATACAATGTCGGAAAAAATGATTGAGAACAACAAAGTAAGCGTAATCGGGGAGATCATCTCCGGCTTCACCTTCAGCCATGAGGTATTCGGAGAAGGATTCTATATGGTGGACGTTGCGGTAAACCGCCTCAGCGAGCAGGCGGATATCATACCTCTTATGATATCGGAGCGGCTCATCGACGTAGAAGCGAATTACATAGGCTGTACTATTGAAGCCCTGGGACAATTCCGGTCCTATAACCGCCATGAAGGGACGAAAAACCGTCTGGTTCTGTCCATCTTCGTGCGTGAGATCCATTTCCTGGAGGAATTTACGGATTATACGAAAACAAATCAGATTTTTCTGGATGGATATATATGTAAGGCCCCTATTTACAGGAAGACTCCTCTCGGCAGAGAGATCGCGGATCTGCTGCTTGCCGTAAACCGGCCTTATGGAAAGTCGGACTACATTCCATGTATCGCGTGGGGAAGAAACGCCAGATACGCCTCCGGCTTCGAAGTCGGTGCGCGGGTAAAGGTCTGGGGCCGCGTGCAGAGCAGAGAGTATACGAAAAAACTCAGCGAAACCGAGTGTGAGAAGCGGATCGCTTACGAGGTTTCCGTCAGCAAGCTGGAATGCGCGGAATAGCGGAAGAGAAGGCAATATTAAGAAAACGGTAAGAAAACTTGCAAAAATTTAAATTTTGTGATACGATAAGCGGGTTCTAACGTAGTATATCAATATATTGCTTTTTTGCTGGTATGAGGTGCAAAAGGATGAGTAAAGGTACAATACAGGTTATATGCGGCGAAGGAAAAGGAAAGACGACGGCGGCGCTTGGCATGGGAATCTCTGCTCTGCTGAATGGGCAGACGGTAATCATGATACAGTTTTTAAAGGGCTGTCAGGAACTGGCCTCCTGTGAGATTTTAGAGCGGCTGGAACCGGAACTGAAGATATTCCGGTTTGAGAAGTCGGATGCGTTCTTCGAGACATTATCGGAAGAGCAGCAGAAGGAAGAGCGTATGAACATACGCAACGGCATGAATTTTGCAAGGAAAGTACTTTCGACCGGTGAATGTGACCTGGTTATTCTCGATGAGGTTCTGGGGCTGTTGGACCAGGGAATTATTGAGATGGATGAGATGAAGACACTGCTTCAGTCCAGGGTTGAGGAGATCGACCTGATTCTGACTGGAAAGGTATTCCCGAAGGAGCTGGATCCCTTCGTGGATGGTATCAGAGAAATTGATCATCTTAAAGTTGACAATACAAAGCAATAATGGTAGTATGGTAACATACATAATAAAGTAGAGGTTGCGTTGATTATGAGTATTCTGCCTGATGCATCGGGGTGCAGGTGAGGGTGGGGGAAAGGATGAGACGCCGAAGGACGGTACGGCCCGGGACGTATCTGTTCTGGGCATATGATGAAGAATCATATGACTGTCATCCTGCATGGATGGGGCGCTGCTTGAAGATAAGAAGTATTTACCGGATTCTGAACTTTAAGAGCTGACCCCGCTGTCAGCTCTTTTTCTCTGTAAAGAATGGCCGCTCTGCGGACCATATGGTAAGAGCATGAATGGCGCGGGGCGGGCGCATGATTTTATGTAGCAGAAACGTTGTCAACAGGAACAGATTGAATCAGGAGGATAAGACTATGGCACTTTTTGAAGGAGCAGGTGTAGCGCTGATTACACCATTTAAGGACAATGGAGAGGTGAATTACGAGAAGCTGGAAGAGCTGCTGGAGGAGCAGATCGCCGGCGGTACGGACAGCATCGTCATCTGTGGAACTACAGGTGAAGCCTCCACCATGACTCATGAGGAACATTTAAATGTAATCAAATATACGTGTGAAGTGGTAAATAAGAGGATTCCCGTTGTGGCCGGAACAGGTTCCAACTGTACGGAAACCGCTGTCTATCTTTCAAAGGAGGCGGAGAAATACGGGGCGGACGGATTGCTTCTCGTATCCCCGTATTATAACAAAGCGACTCAGAACGGCCTGATTGCACATTTTACCGCGGTAGCCGATGCTGTGAAGATTCCGATTATTCTTTACAATATACCGGGACGTACAGGCGTGACGATCGCTCCTCAGACGATTGTAACACTCTGTAAGAACGTGCCGAATATTGTCGGTGTCAAGGAGGCCAGTGGAAATATATCCAATATCGCCACCATGCTTGCGATGGCAGACGGCTGTGTGGATGTGTATTCCGGCAATGATGATCAGATCGTGCCGCTGCTTTCGCTCGGCGGAAAGGGTGTTATTTCGGTGCTGTCGAACGTAGCTCCGACACAGACCCATGAGATCTGCGCGTCCTATTTCCGCGGCGATGTGAAAGAGAGCGCGAGACTTCAGCTGGAGGCGATTCCGCTGATCAACGCCCTGTTCTGCGAAGTAAACCCGATTCCGGTCAAGGCGGCCATGAACTTAATGGGGAAGAAGGCTGGCCCGCTTCGTCTGCCGCTTACCGAGATGGAGCCTGCGAATCAGGAGCGTTTAAAGAAGGCCATGGAAGAATACGGAATCTTATAAAAACTTATATAACAAATGAATGCAGGGCCGGACGCATCGGTATCAGGGCGTCCGGCCCATTATAAAATGGAGGAAAACATAATGATAAAAATGGTGATGCACGGCTGCAATGGCGCCATGGGACAGGTTATTTCTAAAATTGTTGAAGAAGATGAGAATATTAAAATTGTTGCAGGAATTGATTTAAATGATACAGTACAACATTCATATCCGGTATTTCCTTCTCTGGAGGCGTGTACGGTGGACGCGGATGTCATAGTGGACTTTGCCTCTGCAAAGGCGGTGGACGGGCTGTTAACGTACTGTTCTGAGAAGAAGATGCCGGTGGTAGTGTGTACGACAGGGCTTTCCGAAGAGCAGATTCAGCATGTGGAAGAGACAGCCCGCCAGACTGCGGTACTTCGTTCCGCTAATATGTCGCTGGGGATCAATCTGCTGTTAAAGCTGGTGAAAGAGGCCGCTGAGGTTCTGGCGGCAGCCGGTTTCGACATTGAGATTCTGGAAAAACACCACAATAAAAAGGTGGACGCGCCCAGTGGGACTGCTCTGGCGCTGGCTGACTCCATCAATGAGGCGATGGACAACCACTACCACTATAAATACGACCGCTCCCAGACGAGGGAGAAGCGTCAGAAGGATGAGATCGGAATCCAGGCTGTTCGCGGAGGCTCCATCGTCGGTGAACACGACGTAATCTTCGCCGGTCAGGATGAGGTGATTACTTTCCAGCATACCGCTTATTCCAAGGCGATTTTTGCAAAGGGCGCGGTATCGGCAGCAAAGTTCCTGGCGGGAAAGGAACCGGGACTTTATACCATGGCGGATGTGATTGGATAAGCGAGGGGATGGATGAAGACGGCCAGTTACTGCGCAGCCTACCGGGGGCTTATGGATGAGGCGTATTTAACCTCGCTTCAGAAAGACCAACCGTTCAGGAACTGTTTGGCGGTCTGGTATTTGTGGAGAAGACACCTTCTCTGTGGTCTGGAATTACAATAGGAGGTTTAAGCGTGATAAAAGCAATCTTTTTCGATTTATTTTTTACTTTAGTTTATCCCTGTTATTTAGATGAAAATGAATATAATATCATTGGCATATCATCCTCTGAATGGGAAAAATATGCTGAAAACAGGATGCTATATAATGAGAGAGCGAAAGGAAAGATAAAAACCGAAAGAGAGATAATAGATAAAATTGTTAATAGTATGCCATATATATTGACGGATGAACAAAAACAGAGTATATTACAGAAACGCGAAGAGCGTATGAAGAGAGCATTACTGACAGTGGATAATAAGATTATTGAGATTCTTGGAAGAATTCATGTAAAGGGTGTCAAGACAGGTCTTATAAGTAATGCTGATATAATTGATATAAAATATTGGAATGAATCCCCGCTGTGTGAACTTTTCGATTCAGTCATATTTTCATGTGATGTAGGAATGCTGAAGCCTGAAACAGGAATTTATCAATTGGCTATGAAGACGTTAAATGTTAAGCCGGAAGAAAGTATATTTGTAGGTGACGGTGGATCAAACGAGTTGTGTGGTGCTCAAAATGCTGGTATGAAAACAATTTTTACCGAATATTTAGATTGTAAAACAGTAAACCAAAAAGAAAAGATTAATAAATATGCGGATTATCATATTAACAGCTTTGATGAAATTTTAAAATACATAGATTAACAGAATTTAATTTTTTGTTTTAAAAATGAAAACGGTTTTTGCGGAGTAGATTGATAATAGGCATAATGATTTTGATGATATTGTCTCAATAATTTTATGCATCAATCTTACGCAGGGTTTCGTGTTTTCTCATGGAACAAAGTATGAAATAGATTTTACAATGTAATCTATAACTTCTACTTTGAAAAGAAGGGATATTGCATATGAAGCATAGCGGCACTCAAAGGTTGGAAACAGACAGATTGGTTTTAAGAAGATATACAAGAGCAGATGCTGCGGCAATGTATAAAAATTGGGCGTCAGATGCTGAGGTTACAAAATATCTAATGTGGCCCACGCACACAAGCCAGGAAATTAGTCAAAGCATAATAGAAGAGTGGATTAGTCAATATTCTAACGAAAATTATTATCATTGGGCTGTCATATTAAAAGACAATGGAGACGAGCCGATTGGCGATATTGCCGTAGCAGATATGAAAGAAGACATTTCAATGGCGCACATTGGTTATTGTATCGGCAGGGCATGGTGGCACAAAGGGATTACCTCAGAAGCATTAAGCGCTGTTATGGACTTCCTTTTTGATATAGTGGACGTAAACCGAATTGAAGCAAGACATGATCCGCGCAATCCTAATTCAGGCAGGGTTATGATTAAATGTGGAATGAAGTATGAGGGAACTATGCGCAGTTCTGATTGGAACAATCAAGGAATTTGTGATGCCTGTTATTATGCTTTACTAAAATCAGAACGTTAGCCGTTCTTAAATAGTGGCAAGTTGCCGCTTTTTGCCGTCTGATTTAGCTATACAGGCCATAAAAAATTAGAAAAATTTCCCACCATAATTTATTCTCCTCTAACACATACTAAGCATAGAAAATGAAAGGAGAATGTATTATGAAAAGAATAAAACCCAATGTATTTGCAGTACTTGTCATTATGACAGTGATGTGTCTGTCCGCATGCGGCAGCAATAAGAACGCAACGAATGAGACCACCGGAGGCAGCAGCGCAGCTGCTACACAGACATCAGCGATGGAGTCCTCCTCAGCGGCGGAGTCTTCCTCTACAGATATGGGGAACACGAGAAACGCTGATGAAGATGCAGAAGAGAGTACCGGAGTGATTGACGGCATGATCAATGATGTAGAAAAAGGCGTGGATGATATCACCGGCGAGAGCAACGGCCATCCGACAAACAGTGCTGACATGAGCTCCGCAGCAGAATAATAAAAAACAGAGCAGAAAAATAAAATGGCTTTAGGCCCGGAAAGGCTTGAAGCCATTTTTTCCATGTTATATAATGAATCGTATAACAGAAATGAGGACAAACCGATGAAAAAACTGATAAAAAGAGCTTTCGTTGTGCTGGTCATTCTCGGAGTTGCCGGTATTGTCTGCCTGGCGGCTGTCAATACATATATGATCAAATCCACGGAAAAACGGATTCTGACGTGGAAGGAGGCCAGTTCGCTGGGGGCGGACTGTATCCTTGTTCTTGGGGCAGGCGTCCACCCGGATGGAAAACCCAGCAATATGCTGGAGGACCGTCTGCTTCGCGGCATTGAACTGTATGAAGCAGGAGCTTCTGAAAAGCTGCTTATGAGCGGCGATCACGGGAGGAAAAATTATGATGAGGTCAATGCGATGAAGCAGTTTGCTGTGGACCGCGGCGTGCCTTCGGAGGATGTGTTTATGGATCACGCCGGTTTTTCTACTTATGAAAGTATGTATCGGGCCCGCGATGTGTTCGAGGCGGAGAAAATTATCATCGTGACACAGCAGTACCATCTCTACAGGGCGCTGTACGCCGCCAAACAGCTGGGACTTGACGCGTACGGCGTGGCCTCTGATCAGAGGACGTACGCCGGTCAGAAACGGCGTGATGTGAGAGAGCTGCTGGCACGGGGAAAGGATTTTATGACAGGAATCTTCCAGCCGGAGCCAACGTACCTTGGAGAGGCAATTCCGGTTAATGGTGATGGAAATGTGACCAATGATTAGCGAAACGGAAAGAGGAAAAAGGGGATGGATTTTTGAAGAGTACTCCATTGATGCCAAAATGGCGGATCAAACGATATAACCGAACCAAGAGACCATGGAGAAGCCGCCGTTTTCTGAGAGCGGCTGTCAGACGATATGTCGGATTACCCGTCAGCACATCTGCCGAGAGAAAGCGATGCCTGCTCAGAAGCTGCTTATGCTGCATGACGCTGGCGGAACTGATCGTGATAGGCATCACGGATCCAGCCATCTTTGCAGAGGCAAAACACCTGTTTGATATAAACTGGTCGACGGAACGGTCCGTGGAGCAGAACGGCTTCGAGGAGGAAGTTTCTCCGTATCCGTCTGACAGAACAGACAGCGGCGTTACGATTGATGTAAAGGAGGGAAAGGTGGAATTCTGGCGCACGGAGGAAAAGGTCCGGCGGGAAGGCGGGGAAAGCACCGGCCCGTAAAAGATGAAATACTTTTGCTGCGGGATAAGTGCATGAAAACATTTATATGAGTTAATTACCATCGCCCATAAGAATTTATAATATATAAAAATGTTGCAATCGCATTTTCACTGTATTATAATTTCTACTGAAACACCTTGGTTATATTCATAAAACTTATAAATTAAATCAGGAAAAGGACTGGTGGATACCATGGAGAAAAAAGAATTACTGTATGAAGGAAAAGCGAAAAAGGTTTATACGACAGAGGATCCGGACGTATTAATTGTAGATTATAAAGATGACGCTACGGCATTCAACGGTTTAAAGAAGGGTACCATCGTAGGAAAAGGCGCGATCAACAACCGTATGACGAACCATATTTTTAAGAAGCTGGAAGCAGAAGGCGTACCGACTCACTTCATTGAGGAGTTAAGCGACCGTGAGACCGCTGTTAAGAAAGTAGAGATCGTTCCGTTAGAAGTAATTGTAAGAAATTTCTCCGCAGGCAGCTTCGCAAAGAAGATGGGAATGGAAGAGGGAATCAAGTTTGCATGTCCTACCCTGGAGTTCAGCTATAAAAATGATGATCTGGGCGATCCGTTCATCAACAGCTACTATGCACTGGCACTGAACCTGGCGACGCAGGAGGAGATCGATGCGATCACAAAGTATACCTTTAAGGTAAATGATGTGATGAGAGAGTATTTTGACAGCCTCGGCATCGAGCTGATCGACTTTAAGATCGAGTTTGGCCGTTATCATGGACAGATTATTCTGGCCGATGAGGTTTCTCCTGATACCTGCAGACTGTGGGATAAGGAAACACATGAAAAACTGGATAAGGACCGTTTCCGCCGCGATCTGGGCAATGTAGAAGATGCTTACGAGGAAGTATTCCGTCGTCTTGGTATCCAGTAAACAGCACAGAAAGGCAGTACTTACATGAGACATGACTTAACTATTACTGCGGGGGATGAGTTACATGAAGAGTGCGGCGTCTTCGGAATGTATGATTTCGATCACGGGGACGTGGCGTCAACCATTTATTATGGATTATTCGCATTGCAGCACAGGGGACAGGAGAGCTGCGGCATCGCAGTCAGCGATACGGCCGGTCCCAAGGGGAAAGTAAACGCGTATAAGGGGATGGGGTTATGTAACGAAGTTTTCACTCCTGAGATCTTAGAAGGTCTTCACGGCAATATCGGAGTCGGTCATGTTCGTTATTCGACGGCAGGCAGCAGCACCAGGGAAAATGCCCAGCCGCTTGTTTTAAACTATATCAAAGGCACCCTGGCTCTGGCGCACAACGGCAATCTTGTCAATGCGCCGGAGCTCCGCCGGGAGCTGGAATATTCGGGGGCAATTTTTCAGACTACGATCGATTCTGAAGTCATTGCCTACCACATCGCAAGGGAGCGTGTGAAGACATCTTCTGTGGAGGAGGCGGTAGCCGGAGCCATGAAGAAGATTGTGGGAGCATATTCCCTTGTTGTCATGAGTCCCAGAAAAATGATAGGAGCCAGGGATCCCTTTGGATTCAAGCCCCTCTGCATCGGAAAACGGGACAACGCCTATATTCTGGTGTCAGAAAGCTGCGCCCTCGATACGATCGGTGCGGAATTTGTCCGGGATGTCAGGCCGGGCGAGATCGTTACCATCACGAAGGACGGAATCGCATCGGATACGAGACTCTGCTTAAAAGACCCGGCGGAAGAAGCCAGATGCGTATTTGAATATATCTATTTTGCCAGACCGGACAGTGTGTTTGACGGAGTGAGCGTCTATCATGCCAGGCTTCTTGCCGGCCGCGCCCTGGCCATGGATTCGCCTGTGGAGGCAGATCTTGTGGTCGGTGTTCCGGAATCCGGAAATGGTGCGGCTCTTGGATATTCCATGGAATCAAAGATCCCTTACGGTACCGCATTCGTAAAAAACTCCTATGTGGGCAGAACCTTTATCAAGCCGAAACAGAGCAGCCGGGAATCAGCCGTGCGGATTAAGCTGAACGTCTTAAAGGAGGCGGTGGCGGGGAAACGCGTCATTATGATTGATGACTCCATTGTCCGGGGAACCACCAGTGCTCTGATCGTCGGGATGCTCAGGGAAGCAGGGGCGAAGGAAGTCCATGTCCGGATCAGCGCACCGCCGTTTCTCCATCCGTGTTATTTCGGAACGGATATTCCATCCGAGGATCAGCTGATCGCTCACGGCCGGACGGTACAGGAAATCTGCGATATGATAGGGGCGGATTCCCTCTCCTTCTTAAGACAGGAGCGGCTGACGGAAATGGCGCAGGGACTGCCGATCTGTACCGCATGTTTTACCGGAAAGTATCCGATCCAGCCGCCAAAAGAGGATATCCGGGGAGAATACGTGCAGTAATCCGGACGGTTTGCGGACGAAATGGGTGCTGCACCGGATTGAAGGAATATCCGGTTCGGCACCTTTTGTATTTTTTTCTTTTAACCGCAGGCAGATTATGATATGATAATGAGCAGGAGTCTATACATTTCAACAAATATTAGCAAGAATTCTCCCATCCTCTAAGGTGGTGAGATGAATTGCCAAAAACAAACTTAACGGCAGTGGTGGGCGGAGAGTAATCGGTATCCCCTACTGCCATGAGGTCAACCACGCATCTACGTAGGATGCAGTCGCACTTCGACAATATACCGAGCGTGGATTGAAACAAATTAAAAGAAAGGGTGGAGACCCGGAAACGGCATCGATCCTGTGCCGCTTCCTGTGCATGACGCAGGTCATCAGTCTCCTTGGTATATTTTTATGAACGACCGTTATCAGAGTCCCTTGTCAGAGCGCTATGCCAGCAAGGAAATGCAGTATATATTTTCACCGGACAAGAAATTCCGTACATGGAGAAAACTCTGGATCGCTCTCGCTGAGACAGAGATGGAACTGGGACTGCCGGTTACGAAGGAACAGATCGATGAGCTGAAGGCCCATCAGGACGAGATCAATTACGATGTGGCAAAGCAGCGGGAGAAAGAAGTGCGGCACGATGTGATGTCCCATGTTTACGCTTACGGTGTACAGTGCCCGAAGGCCAGGGGAATCATCCATTTGGGAGCGACCTCCTGCTATGTAGGCGACAACACGGATATTATTGTGATGACAGAGGCACTGGCGTTAGTCAGAAAGAAACTGGTCAATGTGATTGCAGAACTGGCGAAGTTTGCAGACAAATACAAAGATCAGCCGACGCTGGCCTTTACACATTTTCAGCCTGCACAGCCGACGACAGTTGGAAAACGGGCCACGCTGTGGATGCACGAGCTGACCATGGATCTGGAGGATTTAGACTATGTGGCAGGTTCGATCCGTTTGCTGGGCTCCAAGGGAACCACCGGCACTCAGGCCAGCTTTTTAGAGCTGTTTGACGGAGATATGGACAAGGTGAGAAAGCTGGATCCGATGATTGCTGAGAAGCTGGGATATCCGGGCTGCTATCCGGTTTCCGGTCAGACGTATTCCAGAAAAGTGGACAGCCGCGTCTTGAATATCCTGGCTGGAATCGCTCAGAGCGCGCACAAGTTCTCGAACGATATCCGTCTGCTCCAGCATTTGAAGGAGATCGAGGAGCCATTTGAAAAGAGCCAGATCGGTTCTTCCGCCATGGCCTATAAGCGCAATCCGATGAGAAGCGAGAGAATTGCCTCCCTGTCCAATTACGTCATGTCTGACGTGATGAACCCCATGATGGTGGCATCGACTCAGTGGTTCGAGCGGACGCTGGATGACTCTGCAAACAAACGTCTCAGCATTCCGGAGGGATTTCTGGCGATCGACGGTATTCTGGACCTTTATTTAAATGTGGTGGATGGCCTCGTCGTTTATCCTAAAGTGATCGAGAAGCACATGATGGCGGAGCTTCCGTTCATGGCTACTGAAAATATTATGATGGACGCCGTGAAAGCGGGAGGCGACAGGCAGGAGCTTCACGAGAGAATCCGCGAGCTCTCCATGGAGGCCGGCAAAAACGTGAAGGAAAACGGTATGGACAATAACCTTCTGGAGCTGATCGCCGCCGATCCTGCGTTCAACTTAAGCCTGGAAGAGCTTAAAAAGAACATGGATCCGAAGAAGTATGTCGGATGTGCGCCTGCCCAGGTGGAGATTTATTTAGAAGAAGTGATTCGGCCGCTGCTTTTGGCAAACAGGGACGACCTTGGGATGACGGCTGAGATTAACGTATAAGAAAATAATATATGTAATGGAGAGCAGAGGCGGTTGTCAGTCTCTGCTCTTTTCAGGAGGACACGATATGAGCAGCAATCTGGAGTATTACAAGGTGTTTTATTATGCGGGAGAGCTGGGCAGCATCACGCTGGCGGCGGAAAAACTGTGCATTTCCCAGCCGGCTGTCAGCCAGGCGATCCGTCAGCTGGAACTTTCCGTCGATGCGAAGCTGTTTATCAGAACCTCCAAGGGCGTCAGGCTGACGAGAGAGGGCGAGCTTCTGTACTCTTATGTGAAATCAGGTTTAGATCACATCTGGTATGGAGAGAATATGTTAAAGCGTATGCAGGATCTGGATACGGGGGAGGTCAGAATCGGAGCCAGCGATATGACACTCCAGTTCTATCTGCTGCCGTTTCTGGAACGTTTTCATGAAAAATATCCGAAGGTGAAGGTCACTGTGTCCAACGGACCCACGCCGGAGACGGTGGGATTTTTAAGCCGTGGAACCATCGATTTCGGTGTGGTCAGCTCCCCGGTCGATGCAAGGCCGGAGATTTCCGTCACTGAGGTGAAAAAGATCCGAAATGTTTTTGTGGCGGGCGAACAGTTCGGGTATTTAAAGGGAAAACCGCTGGAATACGGGATATTAAAGGAACTTCCCTGTATTTTTCTGGAAAAGAATACGAGTACCCGTCGTTTTATGGACGACTATCTGGAGCAGCTGGGAATTGTCGTGGAACCGGAATTTGAACTGGCCACCAGCGATATGATTGTCCAGTTTGCCATGAGGAATCTTGGGATTGGCTGTGTCATGTCGGAGTTTGCAAAGAAGGAAATTGAGTCCGGCCGCCTGTTCGAACTGAATTTTAAAGCCGGAATGCCGGAGCGAAGCTTCTGCATTATTACAGACCGAAAAAATCCCATTTCGCCTGCGGGGGGACGTCTTCTGGAACTTATGCTGGAAAACAGGGAGTGATATAATTGAAACTTATGACAAATATAATTAATATTGACTTTACTTATGGAATGCTTTGAGCTATGATATACGCGGTGGCAATGAGCAGTGTGGAATCCGGTAAGCGGCAATCCGCGTCGTGCTGGCACGAAAGCGGATTGCCTCTTACCGGATTCCATAGGGCGAAGCCCGTGACCGAGATGAAGCGGAGCGGAATCGAGGTCCACTGCGGACTCACCCGAAGCCAAATCGAGGTCCGCAGCAGCCCAATACAAGCACCCCCGCGATTGTACCGCAACGAGTTAAAGGAGGAAATAAGCAAATGGTAAGAGCAATAGTAGGCGCCAACTGGGGCGACGAGGGAAAAGGAAAAATTACGGATATGCTGGCGAAAGAATCCGACATCATCATCCGCTTTCAGGGAGGCAGCAACGCAGGACATACGATCATTAACAACTATGGCAAGTTCGCACTCCACCTTCTGCCGTCCGGTGTATTCTACAGCCATACGACGAGCGTGATAGGAAACGGCGTAGCGTTAAACATCCCGTTCCTGATAAAAGAAGTGGAAGAACTGGTAAGCAAGGGTGTTCCGAAGCCGCATATACTCGTTTCAGACCGTGCGCAGATTTTAATGCCGTACCACATTCTGTTTGATCAGTATGAGGAGGAGCGTCTCGGAAAGAAGTCCTTTGGCTCGACAAAGTCGGGAATTGCCCCGTTTTATTCAGATAAATATGCAAAGATCGGATTCCAGGTCAGCGAACTGTTTGACAGTGAATCCTTAAAGGAAAAAGTCACGCGTGTATGTGAGACGAAGAATGTCATGCTGGAGTATCTGTATCACAAGCCGGTTCTCGATCAGGAGGAGCTGTATCAGACGCTGCTTCAGTACCGTGACATGGTAGCCCCTTACGTCTGCGACGTATCGAAATACTTATATGATGCCATCAAAGAAGGAAAGAATATTCTGCTGGAAGGTCAGCTTGGTTCCTTAAAAGATCCGGACCACGGCATTTATCCGATGGTTACCTCCTCCTCCACACTTGCGGCGTACGGTGCGATCGGTGCCGGAATCGCACCGTATGAGATTAAGAATATTACGACCGTTGTGAAGGCCTATTCCAGTGCGGTTGGAGCAGGAGCATTCGTCAGTGAGATCTTCGGTGAGGAAGCGGACGAATTGAGAAGGCGCGGCGGCGACGGCGGAGAGTACGGCGCTACGACAGGACGCCCGAGACGTATGGGATGGTTTGATGCGGTTGCGAGCCGGTACGGATGCCGGATTCAGGGTTCCACAGAGGTGGCTCTTACCGTTCTCGATGTTCTGGGGTATTTAGATGAGCTTCCTGTCTGCGTCGGTTATGAGATTGACGGCGAAGTGACAAAGGATTTCCCGACCACGGTTCGTCTGGAGCGGGCAAAACCGGTCTACAAGGTACTTCCGGGTTGGAAATGTGAAATCCGCGGGATTCGGAAATATGAGGATCTGCCGGAAAATTGCCGGAATTATATTGAATTTATTGAAAAAGAGATTGAAACTCCGATCACCATGGTTTCTAATGGACCGGGAAGAGATGAGATTATTTACAGATAAGACTGTCCGTATCCGATTACAGGAAAACAGGGCGGCCGCATCCGGATTATCCGAAGGCGGCCGCCCTGTTTCTATTCATTGTTCTCTGTCTTTTCCTTCAGGATTTAAGAGCCTGTATACCAGCTGAAAAGCATATAAAATAACCGGTATGACGACAGTCGAGAAGAGAGCCGCCATCAGCCAGCTTTTGGCGGACGGACTTTTGGAGAAAGCCGAAACGATGGCGATCACGTACATGGCCAGTATGAGAATGACTCCGGCCATGGCCAGAGGGCGTTTCCATTTCATGGGGACACCTCGCTTTCTTTGGGATGACAGTTTCCGATATCATAATATATTATAACAGAAAACTCCGGAAACTCAAGACAGGGATTCAGGAATGGCCTGTAACGATTTGGGATTTGTTCACAAAAACTTCAGATTTGCAACCTGTACTTTTTTACCGGATTATAGTACAATCAGAGGGAGATCACGTGTGAAAAGACAGAGAAGGGAGTGTGTATTCTTGAAGAAAAGATGGGCAGCGGCAGTTGCGGTGAGCATGCTCTTAAGCCTCGGAAGCGTCATGGCAGCCGCGGCAGATGAGACGGAGGCCGTTCAAACAGAGAACACAACTTCAGAGAGAGAAACCGCGGAGAATGGAACTGCGGATAACACCGCCGGCCAGACGAAAGAGACGCCGGAGGCAGATCCCGGGAATGAAGAGACGGGAACATGGAAGCAGGAAGACGGCGGCTGGAGATATTACGGGGAAGACGGGACTTATAAAAAAAACAGCTGGGAACAGATTGGCGGTTACTGGTACCATTTTGGCAGGGATGGCCTTATGGCCGCAGGCTGGCAGAAGATTGGCGGATATTACTACTGCTTCCGGGAGACGGGAGATCTGGCAATCGGCTGGTGCTATAACGATGAAGAAGAAAAATGGTATTATTTCGACAAAGACGGCACTGCGAAGAAGGGCTGGTTTCAGGATGAAGACGGGAGCTGGTACTGGTTTTCCGCGAGAGGAGAGATGGCCTCTTCCGGATACAAATCAATCGACGGCAAACGGTATTATTTCTTCGAGGACGGCCAGATGGCGGCCAATCAGTACGTAGGGCTGTTTTATATGGATGAGAACGGCCAGCGGGATAAGCGCTATGATATTGTGATAGAAGGAAAGAGCAAAGAATCCTCTGTGGCATCCGAGACTAAGGATGAGATAACCGCCGCCCTCGAACGTATTCCGAGAGGGTGGATCAAGTATTTTGCGGAGCATGGCTGGGAGATTCTCTACTATCCGGATAAGGAATATTTTTCAGCTCCCGAGTCTGACGGAGGAACGTATTACGTATACCATAAGCTGGATACGAGCTACCGGAAGATTAAGTTCTGCAGGCCGGAGGGACTGACCCAGGCCTTTGGAGAATACATTGGATACGCGGCCGACTGCTTTGACAGCGACAGTCAGTTTGCTGTGGATCTGGCCATGAATAAGGGAAATGTGGATGAATTCGTTGATGTTCCCGACTATTACACGAATAACATGCAGTTCTATTTCGGGAAGCTGGTAGAAGCATACTTAAGCGACAGCGATACGAGAACAGCCATGGAGGCGGATTCACCTCAGGTCTGTGAGATATTGAGAAAGGTTTTGTATGCACGGTAAGTGCTGAAAAAACAGGAGCAATCCTGTTTTTTTTGTATCACGGGAGACCTCTCCTGATACAAAAAAGTTTCCGGTGAGAGCCGCACTGCGGCGGCAGTGAAGTAATCGATAAAAAAATACTTATTTACTCTTGACTCCATGGGATAAGAGGTATATACTGAACATAGAACGTTAATAATTTAACAAAAAGAAAATATCATCAGTTCAAAGCTTATTTTTAATTATTTCATTCTATGAGGAGGCGGCATCCATGAAGAAGATGGAAGGTAAAGTTGTACTGATTACCGGAGGTGCGAGAGGAATTGGTTACGGGATTGCAAAAGCATTTGCAGAAGAGGGCGCCAATATTGTTATCACCGGGCGTACGGCGAGTACCCTGATTGAAGCAAGAGAGAATCTGGAAGCAGATTATGGCATTGAGGCCCTGTTTGTCGTTGCGGATGGCGGTGACGAGACGGCTGTAAAGAACGTGGTAAAGCAGGCGATTGACCGTTTTGGAAAGCTGGATTGTCTGATTAACAACGCACAGGTTTCCAAGTCCGGTACGATGCTGGTGGATCACACCAAGGAGGATTTCGACCTTGCGGTGTACTCCGGTCTGTATGCGACGTTTTTCTATATGAGGGAGGCCTTCCCGTATCTGAAGGAGACGAAGGGAAGCGTCATCAACTTCGCATCCGGAGCCGGTCTGTTCGGAAAACTGGGCCAGTCTTCCTACGCGGCTGCCAAAGAGGGGATTCGGGGAATGTCCCGTGTAGCTGCTGCAGAATGGGGCGAATATGGCATCAATGTGAATGTAGTATGCCCGCTGGCCATGACACCAGGTCTGGAGAAATGGAAAGACGAATATCCCAAACTGTATGATCAGACGATTCAGAGTATTCCTCTTAAACGGTTTGCAGACCCGGAGAAGGATATCGGACGTGTCTGCGTATTCCTGGCATCGGATGATGCAGGTTATGTAACGGGAGAAACGATTACGCTTCAGGGAGGAAGCGGATTGAGACCATAAGAAAGCAGTCGCAGGCGGGATTCGCCTGCGGCTGCACTTTTTAACGTCATGATTCCTTACTGCCGCAGTGCGGCCCTGCCCGGATTCAGCACTATTCAGCCAGTGTTTCCCATATCTCATAGAGCTCTTCCAGCCTTGTCTGAATCTCTTCCTTTTCCTTATTCAGTTCCAGGAGGCGGGAAACATCGGTGAAGACTTCCTCCTGAGTGAGAAGCCCGTCGATGTCGCTGTCCCTTGTCTCCAGCCGGTGAATCTCATCCTCGGTTTTCTTCAAATCATTCTGCCGTTTGCGGATTCTGGCCTGTTCTTCTTTGAACGCCTTCCAGTCCTGCTTGACCTCGGAAGACTCGCTGGTCTGTGACGCGCCTCCCTCTGTCCCCGAAGTCTGACTGCCCGCTGGTTCTGAGGCATAGAGCTCTGTCATCAGCTCTTTCTTTTCCAGATAGTAGTCGTAATTACCAATGTAGTTGACCAGCGTATGACCTGTCAGATCGAGAATGCGGGTGGCCGTTTTGTTGATAAAGTAACGGTCGTGAGACACGTAGAGAACGGTGCCGGTATAGCTGTTCAGCGCGTCCTCCAGAATCTCCTTGGAGGTGATGTCTAAATGGTTCGTCGGCTCATCGAGAATCAGGAAATTGGCCTCGGACAGCATTAGCTTCGCCAGTGAGACGCGCCCTCGCTCCCCGCCGCTTAAGTCCCTGACACGCTTAAACACATCGTCCCCGGTGAACAGAAATGCGGCAAGAATGTTCCGGATCTGTGTGTTGTTCATGGTGGGATACGTATCCTGAAGCTCATCAAAGAGAGTCTTTTCCATGTGCAGAACCTGGTGCTCCTGGTCGTAATAGCCGATGTGCACCTTGGAACCGAGCCTGATCTCTCCGGTATCCGCCGGCAGCAGATTGTTTAATATCTTTAAAATTGTGGTTTTTCCGGTTCCGTTGCCTCCGATGATGGCAACCCGTTCTCCGCGTTTGATCTCAAAATCAACGTGGTCAAACAAATGGTTGGGACCAAAGGCCTTGCTTAGCCCGCGGACGGTCAGTACGTCGTTTCCGCTGATGATATTGGGCTCCAGGCGGATCCGCATCTCATCATTTACTTCCGCCGGCTTTTCCAGAATCTCAATCTTATCCAGCATCTTTTCCCGGCTCTCCGCCCGTTTGATGGATTTTTCCCTGTTGAAGGACTTTAACTTCGCGATGACCTCTTCCTGGTGGCGGATTTCCTGCTGCTGATTTAAATAGGCTTTCATCTTTGCGTCCCGGATCATGGCGCGTTTTTCGCTGTAGGCGGTGTAATTGCCCTGGTATACGGCGAGTGTTCCATTGTCGATTTCGATGATCTTTGTGACAACACGGTCGAGGAAATACCGGTCATGGGCGACGATGATGACGCTTCCGTCGTAATTGGTCAGATAGCCTTCCAGCCAGGCGATGGAGTTCATGTCCAGGTGGTTGGTAGGCTCGTCCAGCAGAATAATATCGGGCTTCGTCAGGAGAAGCTTCCCTAAGGATACCCGGGTCTTCTGTCCGCCGGAAAGAGCCGATACCGGCTTCGTAAATTCTTCTTCGGTAAAGCCCAGGCCTTTTAATACTCCGGTTACCTCGCTCTGATAGGCGTAACCGTTCTGAAGTTCAAATTCGTGGTTTAAGCGGCTGTAGGTGGAAAGCATGTTCTCCAGCTCTTCCCCGGAAGCGTGCTTCATGTCCAGCTCCAGCTTACGGATTCTGGCCTCCATCTCGATCAGCGGACGCTTTACCTCCAATACCTCGTCAAAGACAGTTCTTTCGCCGCTCAGTTCCTGGTGCTGTGCCAGATACCCCAGGGTCTTTCCTCTGGAAATAACGATGTCACCTTCATCGGCTGCCAGTTCCCCGATGATAATTTTCAGCAGTGTGGATTTGCCGGCACCGTTGATGCCGACGATGGCTGCCTTTTCATGATCCTCTATATGAAAGGAAGCATGGCGGATGATCTCCGTGCTTCCAAAGGCCTTGCTTATGTTGCTGCATGACAAAATCATGGTAGTTCCTCCCCTTGTATGGATCGAATAAATGTAGAATAACACGAATAGTATAATATAGGTTGGATTTTTTTTCAACTGGAACCGCAGGACATGAGGCTGTGTACGTAACAGTTCAGCCTTCACTTCCGGCTGCCGCTGTCCGGCCCGAGCTTTCGTTTCCCGGACCTTTCCAGTTCCGGTTTCGGGCATAAGCAGTTCTAAATGTGCAGTATTTTTCTAAAAGCCAGTGAAAATCCCCAAACTCGCTGCGCTCAGACGAGGCTGCTGAAAAAGGCTGGCTTTATCCACACAAGAATGTATTGGTATAAGCCAGCCTTACTATCTGATAATAATACAGCTTTATAACCATAAGACCTGGCTTTTTCGGAGCCTTTT
>NZ_JANFYJ010000060.1:0-4286 GCF_024460495.1 Hungatella sp. SL.1.14
ACGCGAGGTCCAAGGAGGAAACCGATATACCGATTGCTCCATCATTATAACAGCTTAAGCAACAAGATGGATAATTCCTTACTGGCTGTAAGGGATATTAACCATAAATACATTGTAGTAGGAGGAAGTATTTTATGAAACTTAAGAAAATGGGGGCATTATCACTGGCACTTGCAATGACGGTAACAGCAATAACAGGCTGTGCAATGCCAAGTACGGGTGGAGACAGTACAACAGCGGCTCAGACACAGGAAAAGACAGAAGCGCCATCGAAGGATAACAGTTCTGATACAACAGCGGCCGAATCCGATGAAAAAATTACGCTTCGGATTGTGGACTGGAGTGACAGTTCCCTGGCAAGAAGAGAGGAATTTAACAAAAAGTATATGGAGGATCATCCTAATATTACCATCGAATATACAATGCTTACGATTGATCAGTTTAAGAATACCATTGTTACCATGATAAAATCAGGAGATGGACCAGATTTATTCCCGATTCCGACTGGTATGACGTTAAGCACGGCATTGAAAGAAGAGTGGTATCAGCCGATGAATGATTATGTGACGGATGAATTTTTAGATACACTGGATCCGTCTGTATTCGAAGAAGGTGTAACCATGAAGGGAGAAGAACTCTATACAATTCCGGAAAATATGCCGGTAGTAAACTGCTTATTCTTCTATAACAAGGATGTATTGGATCAAGCCGGCGTTACTAAGGTTCCAGAGACGTACTCCGAATTTGCAGATGCATGTAAGAAAATTACGGATACAGGAAATGGTGAGATTTTTGGCTTGATTGAAGGAGGAAAACAGTTAAACCGACTGGATATTCTGGCTCGTTCTCTGGCTGCTGTAGGTGGAGGCAAAATTGCACCGAACGCAAAGGTTTTGACGGTAGACGGAAAGGCTCCATATGACAGCGAAGCTATGAATGAGGCAATGGCGCTGATGGAACAGCTGGTTTCTGACGGCAGTATTCATCCGGACACCGTCAATATCAGCGCACCGGAGGCGAGGGAGATGTTTGCACAGGGACAGGCAGGTTTCCTCTGCCAGGGTATGTGGTGTATTCCGCCGTGGGCACAGAGTTATCCTGATTTAAACTACGGAGTTATGGCAGTTCCTGTTCCGGACAGTGGAGCAAAAGGCGGTGTTCAGCAGGTCGAGAGCGCTCCGTGGATGGGACTTTATAAGCAGTCGAAGCATCCGAAAGAGGCGGCAGAGTATTTAATGGCTTTATTCGATGAGGATTATGGCTATCAGTCAGGCTGTGTATCCGATGGAAACTATGTTTCAATCGTGCCGAGTGTCAATGAAAAATATATGACTAACGAAGTTATGAAACAGTATTATGAAATTGCAAGCGAAATTGCGAAGATTGTACCGGCGGCCACAACAAGGGACGAAAAAGCGTATGATTTCTATGCAGAAGTAAAAGATGTCCAGCCAAGTCTGGGAGCTATCTTACAGGGCGTGATTTCACAGAGTATTACAGACTATTCAAGCGAACTGAAGAAATTATCGGAGGCATCTACTGTGGAGTGGCAGAGAGCATCTGAAGCGGTTGGCCTCGATTATTCAACCTTTGATTTCCCCAACTGGGATCCAATGAAGGATTATACGGAAGCGGATTATGAAGCATTAAAATAGTGTGATAAGTAGTAATAGGTAGAGGATATGTATGGCTTTTTGCATATCCTCTGCTTGTAATATCTTCTGGGATTCACTATAATGGATGACATAGAAGAATAGTTTCGGAGGGAAAAAGATGACTGCACGTGGAACGAATCTGCCTAGAGTTAAGAAACAGAATGAGGCTTTGATTAAAGAGATAATCTACAAGTACGGCCCCATATCGAGGAGTAAGATCGCAGAGATGCTGTCGTTAACTCCGCCGACGATTACAACGAATGTATCTTCTCTGATCGAGAGGGGACTGGTGTATGAGTTTGCGGCAGAGGACTCTGACGTGGAGGAACGTTCTCTGGGACGTAAACCAATTAAAATTAATTTCATCCAGGACGCCAGATATGCCATTGGTGTGGAGATGAATCCATACCAGACCGCAGCCTGTATGCTGGATTTGCGCGGTAATGAAAAAATCAGCATGAAGTATCCGCCAATGAAAGGTGTATACGTTGATGAGATAGATGCGCTGGCGCGCAATATCGGCAGATTGATTTCTGAAAGCGGCGTGGATCCGGAGAAGATTTTGGGAGTAGGCATGGGACTGCCGGGCTTTGTGGAATCCAGAGTTGGGATTTTAAGAGAAAGCTTTAAAACAGAATGGAATAATAAAAACATCGCGAGAGATTTGTCCAGAAGACTGGATATCCCGGTTTTAATTGAGAACAACGCAAGGGCGCGCGCGATTGGAGAGGAAATGTTCGGCAAGACGCTGAGGCCGGATTCTTTCGCATATTATCTTATTTCCTACGGTATTGCATGCCCTCTGTTTGTAAAGAACCGGATGATCACGGGAGAAAATGCCAGTGCGGGAGAGGCAGGGCATATGGTAGTGGATATCAATGGTCCGAAATGTGAGACCTGTGGTCACAATGGCTGTTTAGAGGAGATGGCCAGCGAAAGGGCAATTCTGAAAAAATGCAAAGCCGCAATTCAGGATGGCGTATCTACAATGCTGACGGAACTGTGTCCGGATGTTGCGGAACTGACCATGAAAGATGTGCTGATGGCGGAAGAGTGCAATGACGCGTATGTGGTTAAGGTCATGGAAGAGGCTGTCATGTATCTGGGAGTAACACTTGCAAATATCATCAATCTTATCAGCCCTCCTTTAGTAATTGTGGACGGCTATATGATGAAGGTGAAAAGAAAACGGAGGCAGCTTTTGGAGGAGACCAAGAAACATATCTTTGGTTTAAATGATCAGGAGATTGAGATTGAATTTATTGATTTCAACCCCCTTACGGGAGCCAGGGGAGGTGCAGCTCTGGCGATAAAACAATTTTTTATTAAGGAGTAACGTTAAGTGGAGAAGATAAAAGCAGGTATTATCGGATGTGGAAGAATATCTTCTGTATATCGGGCTGCATTCGAAAATATGAGGGATGAAGTAGAGATCGCCTTTGTAGTAGATAAGGAGTTGGGCAGAGCAGAGAAGCTGGCTGCTTCATTTTCAGGCTGTGGTTATTCAGATAAGCTGGAAGACTTGTTGAGGCAGCCTTTGTCAGTAGTTCACGTTCTTACACCGCATTTTTTACATAAAGAGCACGCGGTTGCCTGTCTCGATGCAGGATTTCATGTCCTTACAGAGAAGCCTGTCGCCCTTACGACAGAAGATGCGGATGCCATGATTGAGGCTGCAAAAAGAAACGAAAGACAGCTGGGGGTTATTTTCCAGAACCGCTATATAGAGGGAATACAGGAAGTAAAAAAGTTGATTGAGCAGGGAACATTTGGACGTATTACAGGAGCATTTTCTACTCTGAACTGGTGGCGGCCTCCTTCATACTATGAGTGCGACTGGAAAGGAAGCTGGGAAAAGGAAGGCGGAGGAGTAGTCATTGATCAGGCGATCCACAGCCTGGATTTAGTACGTTATATGATGGGCTGTGAACCGGTAAAGATAAAAGGGAATATTGACCGGAGAATCCTGACCAATATTGAGGTGGAGGATGTGGCGGACGCGGCCATTACATTCGAAAATGGGGCGGTTTATTCCTTTTATGCGTGCAATTATTACACAAGCAACAGTCCGATCCGGGTGGAGATAAGTGGTGAAAATGGAACTGCGCTTTTGACACAGAATGAAGTGCAGATTCAGTTAAAGGGTGAGGCGGCAAGAACCGTATATCCGTCTGTTGGACCAGATGTAAATGGAGAAGCGTACTGGGGGAATTATCACGAGATCCAGATTCGGGATTTTTACCGCTGCTTAAGGGCAGGAAAACCGGTGCCTGTGGATCCGGAGGATGCGAAGCGTACACTGGAGCTGGTTCTGGATATTTACCGTTCTTCGAAGGAGGGACGGGAGATTGAAAAATACTCCGATAAAGCGTAAAAATATGAAAGCATCCTTGAAATATTGATAGAAATATGGTATATTATACATACAAAGAGGAGCAACCGCCCACAAGGTGGGTTGACCTTATATGTGATAGAAAATGCCACCTTGTCACTCGGTCAAAGTTTTGATATGATACCTCTTAAGTAGACAAGATAAATAACCAAAATCTACTTAGGAGGTATTTTTATGTCCAAATCCCCTCATACTTCGGAATTCCGGGCAAAGGTGTCACAGGAATACCTTGATGGATT
>NZ_JANFYJ010000600.1:0-254 GCF_024460495.1 Hungatella sp. SL.1.14
TGTGCGCTTATGCGGTATTAGCAGTCATTTCTAACTGTTATCCCCCAGTGTAAGGCAGGTTACCCACGCGTTACTCACCCGTCCGCCGCTAAGTCAAATCCTCTTCCATCCGAAAACTTCCGAAGATCCGCTTCGCTCGACTTGCATGTGTTAAGCACGCCGCCAGCGTTCATCCTGAGCCAGGATCGAACTCTCATGTTAAATGATTCGTTTGATCCGGGGTCAAAATCAACTAACTAGCTAATTTATTTCCC
>NZ_JANFYJ010000601.1:0-252 GCF_024460495.1 Hungatella sp. SL.1.14
TGAATATTGATGAGGAAGCGCATGACATGAGAAAAGGACCTTTCGTTTCACGGAAATTCCCATCTCATAAAACGTGTAAGCTTACGCATGCTTTACCTTGACGCGGCATACTTTTTCAGTGTATGATCCCGTCTTTGACAGTCAAACAAAATAAAACACCGCTGAAAGTCCGATTCTATGCGGGTTTCACAGCGGTGTTGCTTCGTTTTAAAGTTTGGTATTTTCCTGGTTTCTAGCCATTTGCAGTTAAAT
>NZ_JANFYJ010000602.1:0-251 GCF_024460495.1 Hungatella sp. SL.1.14
TTTAACTGCAAATGGCTAGAAACCAGGAAAATACCAAACTTTAAAACGAAGCAACACCGCTGTGAAACCCGCATAGAATCGGACTTTCAGCGGTGTTTTATTTTGTTTGACTGTCAAAGACGGGATTATATCATCTCGGGCTGGAAAAGACAATTTACCCGGTGTATCACGGCCGTGAAGCTGAAAAGAGCCGGGTATCCTGAATACAGCATACCCGGCTCCTGTAAAGTTCCATATTCTATTTTTTCTTC
>NZ_JANFYJ010000603.1:0-248 GCF_024460495.1 Hungatella sp. SL.1.14
AAAGACAATTAGAAGAAATGGATTTAATAATATAAAAATACAACATAATACACATTATGTTGTGACAATTATACCGCTCGCAGATTTTTATGTCAAGATTTTTATTCAGTAAACTACATATTACACATTATGTTGTGATAAGCATACAGCAACAAAGTTTCATTGTCAATATACGAAACGGCATTTTTTTGGAATCTGTAAGGCTTTGCGGTAATTTAAAATATTAAGATGAGGTCTGCGCATTGACA
>NZ_JANFYJ010000604.1:0-242 GCF_024460495.1 Hungatella sp. SL.1.14
CTTTGCCTCCCTTTGTTTACGCCATTGTAGCACGTGTGTAGCCCAAATCATAAGGGGCATGATGATTTGACGTCATCCCCACCTTCCTCCAGGTTATCCCTGGCAGTCTCCCCAGAGTGCCCGACTCGACTCGCTGGCTACTAAGGATAAGGGTTGCGCTCGTTGCGGGACTTAACCCAACATCTCACGACACGAGCTGACGACAACCATGCACCACCTGTCTCCACTGCTCCGAAGAGGGA
>NZ_JANFYJ010000605.1:0-239 GCF_024460495.1 Hungatella sp. SL.1.14
CGCTGCTTACCAGGTCATCATAGTTTCCTGTAAACTCCGGATCCTTAGTTCCATACGTCTTTGACGCGCTGTTCACCGTGATGGTCACATTTCTCGGCCTGATCACTACCGCCGCACTTACGGCTTCGGTTTCCTTGTAATTCGGATTCGTCGCCTTTACGTATACGGTATGTGTTCCTGCTTCCGTAAAGGTCGGGGCCGTCTCACTGTATTCTGTTCCGTTGGTTGAATACAGCAGC
>NZ_JANFYJ010000606.1:0-236 GCF_024460495.1 Hungatella sp. SL.1.14
CTCAGTCCCAATGTGGCCGGTCACCCTCTCAGGTCGGCTACTGATCGTCGGCTTGGTGGGCCGTTACCCCACCAACTACCTAATCAGACGCGGGTCCATCTTACACCACCGGAGTTTTTCACACCAGGCCATGCGGCCCTGTGCGCTTATGCGGTATTAGCAGTCATTTCTAACTGTTATCCCCCAGTGTAAGGCAGGTTACCCACGCGTTACTCACCCGTCCGCCGCTAAGTCAA
>NZ_JANFYJ010000607.1:0-228 GCF_024460495.1 Hungatella sp. SL.1.14
ATTTTTGGAGAAGAAAGGTATTGCCAGAACTCTCTGGAAATGATATAATCAGGCTGCTCGTATTATATATCTTATATCTTTCTGGCACGCCCAGTAAGAGCATTCATGCAAAGCCGCTCAGTATCCCCATACACTGGGCGGTTTTTGTGCGTAATCATGTATAGGTGATCAGTAGTAGAGACATCTAAAATGAGTATGCTGCATATAGAAAATGTGATACAATTAAAT
>NZ_JANFYJ010000608.1:0-227 GCF_024460495.1 Hungatella sp. SL.1.14
ACCAACGGAACAGAATACAGTGAGACGGCCCCGACCTTTACGGAAGCAGGAACGCATACCGTATACGTAAAGGCGACGAATCCGAATTACAAGGAAACTGAAGCCGTAAGTGCGGCGGTAGTGATCAGGCCGAGAAATGTGACCATCACGGTGAACAGCGCGTCAAAGACGTATGGAACTAAGGATCCGGAGTTTACAGGAAACTATGATGACCTGGTAAGCAGCGG
>NZ_JANFYJ010000609.1:0-225 GCF_024460495.1 Hungatella sp. SL.1.14
CGTCTCCAGCATAGTACCATCGGCCGCTTAAGTCTTAACCATCGTGTTCGGGATGGGTACGGGTGTTTCCCCTAAGCGCATCGGCACCAGAAATTTCTAGTCTTTCTTGGCGTTTCTTATTCAATTATTTTTATCTTCTTTGAAACACAAGACTCAACAGTATCTAAAACCCCTACTTCTTCTTCCTTAGAAAGGAGGTGATCCAGCCGCACCTTCCGATACGGC
>NZ_JANFYJ010000061.1:0-4133 GCF_024460495.1 Hungatella sp. SL.1.14
GAGGCTTTATACTCATATTTTTATAATGTTGATTTTTTAAATTATTTTCCATAAATCCTCACTTTCTTGTAAAAAAGATGAGCATTATCAGATACGCTATTATCAGGTTTTCCCCTCGAATGGGAAAACGGAAAGGAGCGCATTTGATATGCAAATAAACTATTTAGATGCTATTTCATCAGTTCTCAATATGATGAAACAGCCAGACAGTGCATGTAAAAATATAGACATGCACAGAACCTGTTATGCTACACTCTTCAAGTACCTGATGGATAAGGGCATTCCTTTTTCAATGGATGCCGCACTGGATTGGCTTGAGATTAAAAAACGAGAAATTTCCTATGAGACGTGTTCTCAATATAGAAATGCCCTGTTCCGCCTCGAGCATTACCTGCTCTTTGGAGATATCAAAAGTTCTTTCTGCCGCTCAGAAGACAGTTTTTTCTGCCGGAGCGGAATATCGGAATCCTTTTTTCGCCTGACATATGAGCTGAAAGAATACTATGCGACCACACAGAATCCCTGCTATTACCATACGTATTCTGTTGCCATCAAGGAGTTCTTCAGGCTTGCTACTTCCCTGGGAGTTACAGAGCCAGAAGCAATAACCATAGATACTCTTATCGAATACTGGAATACTTACTGCAAATCCTGTAAATCTCTTGCCAGACGTCAGAACGCCGTATGTGCCATGACAGCACTTATGAAATATCTTCACCGCAGAGGTGATGTGCCAGAGTGTTACCAGCGGGTTCTTTTTGGTGAGAACGTTGAAATACTGCTTGAGATGAGACTTTCTAAAACAGGTACCGCATTTCATCCGAGTATACCTCTCGCTCTTAAAGCTGATGAATATCTTGACGCTTTGGACGATTGGAAATACATGAAATCATCAAAAGCTGTTTATCGCAATGATTTCACATGGTATTTCATGTTCCTGGAACTTAACCATCTGGAACACTCGGCAGAAACTGTGACATCATGGATAGATATACTCCCGGATTGCCCGAATCAGATCAAAGCCAGCAGTTCCGGATCAGCTCATCGTTCACACACTATCAGAATGTTTGAAAAGTATCTCCAGGGCATAATGGAATCCAATATAATCGCTGAGCCGATGCGTGCATCTGATCAGCTTCCATCATGGAGCAAAAGCATCCTTGATGGTTTCATAGAAAGCCGCAGGCGGGATGGAATGACCGATAAGACACTTACCATGTGCAGGGCAGCCGGATGCAGTTTTTTCAAATATCTTGAAGATAATGGAATAGATAATCCAGTCTCCATAACACCCGATGTGGTTAAAGCATTTCATAACCATGATGTCCACTCGACCCCGGAAAGTAAAAATGCATATGGAACCAAGCTTCGTCAGCTTCTACGGTACATGGCTGACCAGGATCTGATTTCACCAACACTTGCTTTTGCAGTATCTGCAAGCTGTGCGCCTCATCGCAGCATAGTTGATGTTCTGAGCGATGCTATGGTCGAGAAAATATATGAATATCGTGAGAAAGCTTCTACCCCTATGGAACTCAGGGACACAGCCATGGTCATGCTTGGACTTCGAATGGGTATCAGGGGAGCAGACATCCTAAAGCTTCAGGTAAATGATTTTGACTGGAAAAACAAAACTGTTTCCTTCATTCAGCAGAAAACAAGCAAAGCAATAACGCTTCCAGTCCCAACGGATGTAGGTAATTCAGTATATAAATACATCATGAATGGACGTCCGGAATCGGCTGTCACAGGCAACGGTTATATATTTATCCGCCATCAGGCACCATATATTCCGCTTAAAGTTACAACGGCGTGCCGTGGAGCTTTAAAAAGAATACTTGCTGAATATGGATTTGAATTATCTGCTGGTCAGGGCTTTCATATGACACGAAAAACATTTGCCACAAGAATGCTTCGGGCAGACAACAAACTTGATGATATTTCCAATGCTCTCGGACATGCACGTCAGGAAACAGCAGAGGTATATCTTGAACGTGACGAAGATAAAATGAGGCTCTGCCCTCTGGAATTTGGAGGTGTTTTATCATGACATACATTTTTGAGAGCGGTCTGGCACATCATATCGAAGGACTTATACAGCAAAAACGAGCTGATGGATATGCCTATAATTCCGAAGAAAAGCTATTAAAACGCTTTGATACCTTTTGCGTACAGAATTATCCGGAACTGACAACAGTCACCTATGAAATGGCAGCCAAATGGTCAGAAGCCAGACCGGGCGAAGGAGATGCCTATCATAATCGCCGTATGTCGATGGTGAAGGTGCTGAGTGAATATATCCTTTCCCTTGGTCAGGAAGCATACATTCCTAATTTTTTCTGCAAGGCTTACCGTCCGGTTCTTTACATTCCATCAAAAGAGGAAGTTAAGGAACTGCTACAGAAAATGGATATCCGCACGTCTCATAATTCAGAGCAATTTAGACTCGATAGAGAGTGCAAGATTCTTTTTCTCCTATATTTTTGCTGCGGTCTGCGTCTGTCAGAAGGGCGATTGCTAAAATGGGAGCACATAGACCTAGATAAAGGAATCCTTACTGTCCTTGGCTCAAAAGGTAACAAGGACCGCCTTGTATATCTTCCACAGGATAGCCTTCCGGTACTTAAAAACTATAAAGAACGTCAGGAAATGCTTTTCCCCGGAATTGACTGGGCTTTTCCGGGAAAAGATCCACATAAGCCTGTTTCGTGCTCTGGAGTAGAATCAAGTTTTAACCGCCATTGGGCTATGCTTCCGGTTGCCAAGACGATTGATAAACATCCGACACCCCACTGTTTACGCCATGCTTTTGTAGTAGAGAGATTTAATGAGTGGATGCATCAGGGAATTGATACAAACACTATGCTCCCATATTTAAGCAGATACCTTGGACACAAAAGTCCTGATGAAACGTATTATTACTATCATCTTGTAGAAAAGGCATTTGATACTATCCGAGAGAAAGATTCAGTGTCTGGAAAGGTCATTCCGGAGGTGATTCCCTATGAAGAATAAATCAGCAAAGATATCGACTGATCAGCTGTTCTTTTCTCACACATGGAACTTTCTAAACGTTTATTTGGTAAAGCAGGTCGGACGCAGTCAGGCTACAGCAGAATCCTACAGAGATTCCCTTACAATATTTAAAAACTACCTTGTAGGTGAATTAGGTAAATCCATAAGCACCTTTCAGTTTTCTGATTGTACCAAAGAATGTATTTATAATTTCAGAGAATATCTGCTTGCAAATGGCAGCCAGCCATCAACTGTAAATGTAAGAGTCGCGGCTATCCGTGCCTATCTGAACTATGCCTCGGATATGGACATATCAGTCCAGTCAGTTGCCCTGGCGATCAGTCAGATCTCACCATGCAAAACCATTAAAAAGGAAAAACCTATTCTGTCCGATGATGCACTTGCTGCAATACTGTCTGCACCGCCGAATACGAAATTCGGTGTACGAGACCGTGCTATTTTGATTCTTCTCTACGATACAGCTGTAAGAATCAGTGAGCTGCTTAATATTCGCCTATGTGATATCGCAATGGAATCAAAATATCCAAATATTTTCATAACCGGCAAAGGTAATAAAGAGAGAACCATACAATTAACAGCTAAAGCAGTCGAACACCTTAGGGAATATATACGTGTATATCACAGTAATTCTTCCAAAGAAGCATACTTATTTTCCACAACGATAAAAGGTGTAACAGACAGGATGTCCGTTGGAAATGTCCAGCGGATTATAAAAAAATATGCAGCTCTGGTCAGTGAAAAAGGGATTAGTCTTCCAGATTCGGTTCACTGTCACATGTTCCGCCGAACCAGAGCCACAAATCTTTATCAGGATGGAATCGCCATTGAGCTTGTTTCTACAGTGTTAGGACATGCCAGAACTGATACAACCAAAAGCTACTATGCAAAGCCATCTGTTGAACAGCTTAGAGATGCAATGGAATCTGTTCCAACACCTGTATCTGATGAAGCACCAATGTGGGAAGACAACGAAGATGAAATGGCAAGACTTTGTGGATTGCGCTAACGAATAATGCTCATCTTTTAGTAGAAAGACGTCTTATTTCTCAGCATTCTTTAAAATGATTAACATTTTGGAATGCTGAGTATAACGCTTC
>NZ_JANFYJ010000610.1:0-219 GCF_024460495.1 Hungatella sp. SL.1.14
TGCGCGGGCACCATTTACGTTTGGCATCATAGTGCCGGATCACCCGATCAGCAGGGATCCCCGTCTCCTGAATCAGATGCTGTACCAGATCTACGCAGTTAAGCCGCGCCTTGTCGTAGCTACTGTCTGGATTAACGCAGATCTCGATGTTGATCGTGTTTTTGTTATTGACTCCAGCCACCAGCGGCGTTCCGTACTGCTTGCCTACAGCCCATGCTC
>NZ_JANFYJ010000611.1:0-218 GCF_024460495.1 Hungatella sp. SL.1.14
GGAAGTGCGGTAACGTATGGAGCTGACTGTCACTAATAGGTCGAGGGCTTAACCAAGTTGGTTTAGGAAAAAGAGGAAATAAGAACGGATGAAAGATATGTACAATGTGTGGTTTTGAGGGTATATGCCTTGCCAAAAGGATTATCTTCATGGTATAATAATCCTCGATAGCTCAGTCGGTAGAGCACGCGGCTGTTAACCGCGCTGTCGTAGGTTCA
>NZ_JANFYJ010000612.1:0-218 GCF_024460495.1 Hungatella sp. SL.1.14
GGCGGGACTGATAACTGGGGTGAAGTCGTAACAAGGTAGCCGTATCGGAAGGTGCGGCTGGATCACCTCCTTTCTAAGGAAGAAGAAGTAAGGGTTTTAGATACTGTTGAGTCTTGTGTTTCAAAGACGAAAAGATTCTGGTGCCGATGCGCTTAGGGGAAACACCCGTACCCATCCCGAACACGATGGTTAAGACTTAAGCGGCCGATGGTACTATG
>NZ_JANFYJ010000613.1:0-216 GCF_024460495.1 Hungatella sp. SL.1.14
CCTTTACGTATACGGTATGTGTTCCTGCTTCCGTAAAGGTCGGGGCCGTCTCACTGTATTCTGTTCCGTTGGTTGAATACAGCAGCGTAGATCCTTCCTTCTCCGCAGACGCACTTATCAGCCCATATGCGTTTCCGTCATACGTTACTTCCCGGCCTTCCGCACTTACACGGTTTCCTTCCGCCTCTGTAATCGTCAGCGTACCTGGTACGATGC
>NZ_JANFYJ010000614.1:0-216 GCF_024460495.1 Hungatella sp. SL.1.14
TATAATTTTCGGTTATATCTGTTACGATATAACACCTCGGATGTCTTGATTTACTCTTTCTCGGGATTAAACTCCCTTAAAAGAATCTATCTAGATATATTCAATATGTGGTTTTCAAGGTACATGCTGGCATGACTCCCGGTTACCTTACGGCTTCCTTCCTTCATACCGAATGGAGATGGAGAGATTCGAACTCTTGACCCCCTGCTTGCAAGG
>NZ_JANFYJ010000615.1:0-212 GCF_024460495.1 Hungatella sp. SL.1.14
GTGGTAAAGGAAGGCGACCTTGGAAAGGTAAGCTATGTAAGGGCAGCCGGAGACGAGAATAAGAACAACGTTGGAGACGAGATCAGCCTGACGGCAGAGTATACAAAAAACCCGAACTATAGGGTGGGCATCGTACCAGGTACGCTGACGATTACAGAGGCGGAAGGAAACCGTGTAAGTGCGGAAGGCCGGGAAGTAACGTATGACGGAAA
>NZ_JANFYJ010000616.1:0-210 GCF_024460495.1 Hungatella sp. SL.1.14
TAGTTCCATACGTCTTTGACGCGCTGTTCACCGTGATGGTCACATTTCTCGGCCTGATCACTACCGCCGCACTTACGGCTTCAGTTTCCTTGTAATTCGGATTCGTCGCCTTTACGTATACGGTATGTGTTCCTGCTTCCGTAAAGGTCGGGGCCGTCTCACTGTATTCTGTTCCGTTGGTTGAATACAGCAGCGTAGATCCTTCCTTCT
>NZ_JANFYJ010000062.1:0-3713 GCF_024460495.1 Hungatella sp. SL.1.14
ACTCTATCCTGCACTATGGTCTTGCGTTGCTTTTTTACTCTTCTAATATCTGCCTCTGTCTCTTTGATTAATTCACATGCATCTATATATTGTTCCAGCACCTCCTTATTCAACGGCCTCACCCCTTCCCTACCCGCGGCTTGTACGCACGTTCCCCATCCAGGTACTCTTCTTCCTTCCTCTGCTGGCCCAGAAGCTGCCGCATCCGATTCAGCGTATCCCGGTTCTTCTGTTCCTCAAAGAACTTGACGATCCGCTCATTTCGCTTGACAATATCTTTATTCTGCCTGCGGTATTTCCGACTCTGCTGAAACTTCGTTGCTACTCGGTTCCGCTCAGACTTATCCACTGCAAATTCTATTGCATGAACCAGATCTTGCAGACGCCGGTCCTCTTCGTTCACATTTTCATACGCTGCCTTGTATTCCTGGATACATTGGTCTATGAAATTCAAGAAATTCTCCAGTTCTTTAGCCGGACTGTTTTGCTCCACCGGCCTCGCCTCCCTGTCTATATCTTTTTCGTTTCCGCATCTGCAATACTAAATCTGGCCATAGCGCGCTATCCAGTACACCACTTGGCAGCCTAACCAATGCAAAGTATTTATACTTCGCCATGATCTTCCCGCGGTGCGCCTCCCCGGTATGCCCCATGGAATCGATCCCCTGGGCCTTGTAGGTATGTACCATTACCATGCGGCCGATCTTGTAATACCGCTGTGCGGCCTGTATCTCCTTCTGGTTAATGTATCCCGGCGGGATTTCTTGTCGTTTCACTCTATGTACCCCCTGATCTCCTCTACTACGTCACGGTATGCATGACAATAAACCGGTGGGAATCCCTCTGGCGGCTCCATTTGGTCCACCTTATCCCGTACCTCTGCCTGCCACATATGCAGATACTCATTCTCAAGCCGCAGATTCAATATTTCGTTAGCTTGCTCCATTCGTTTCCGCTCTGCATCGTCATCATTTTCCGCCATGCATAAGCTTATTGTTATCACAGCCACCGCACCGCCGACAAACAAAGCTATGACTATACCACATAAAACACCCATATCGTTATCCTTTCGAAAATCTTATACTACTGATATCAGTTGTCTTCTACCTGATCATTGTCATTGCTTTCATCTTCTGATTCTCCAGTGACCATCTCGCGCATATACCGATGTGGTACATTGCACTTTATGCCTTTAGCAAGGAATTCTCTTTCCGTACAACCTTTCATCAGTTCATAGAAAGCAGAAAATGTAACCTCTACTCTATCTTCTTTTCCGAATGCATCTATTAATCCCATCTTATATCCTCTCTTTCTTTCGTTCGATAAATCTCGATTTAGTTGCGTATCGTTATGTATCACTACACACTAAAAACATTTCCAGCGCCTTTCGGATCACCCAGGAGATGGAGCGGTCCTCACGCTGGCAATAGGCCATCAGCCGCCTAAACTGTCCCGGCTCCATGCTTATATCCTGCCGTATGTATTTCTCTCCTTCTGCTTTTCTCGGTCTTGCCATGCCGGCCGCTCCTTTCCCTGTGTATTACTCCGTAAGTTTTTCTCAATCTCGATTTAGATAAATGTCGCTTCCGGCTCTTTTTCCGGCTCAATATAGCTGCTGTCCCATTCCTCATCAATCACTATCGCGGTTCCCGCGCGTTCCAGCCTGAGAAGAAGGACCTCGAAATCAGACAGTCTTCGCAATGATGAAATTTTGATGTCACTTGAAATACTTATAGAATATGGGTGCTCTTTTCCATAATCGCTTATGTATTTTGAAACCTGAATCTGTATATTAAGATCTTTATCGTGATCGTTTTCAAATGTAATTTTCGCTCTCTGTAAACAACTCCACTCCGGTTTTTCTTCTTCCTCGAACCTCATTTCGCAATCTACTGGTGCATAATACACCCCATCGTCATGACATACCTCTAGCCCGTCAACATCTATATCCTTTTCGCACTGTTTTATCCACGCTTTGAATAAGTCAGTAACTTTGATTTCCTTCTGTTCCGGCTCCAACATAAGTTCTTTGAAATTCTCAAGAATCTGTTTTTCGGCCATGCAGCCATCGGAATTCACTATCTCAGTGAGCACGGTATCCAGCTTAGGGAGGAATTCTGTAAAATCGTACTTCTCGATGTACGGAACCATAACCTCCGTTATTTTATTTTTAAGCGCCCTTTCGGCCTCTCCCCAGCGGAAAGCCTCCCCTACTGCGTTTTTAAAAGCTTCTTTGAATTTTTCCTTTACTATTTCCTGCACTTCTTCTTCGGTTAAAACTTCCTGTGCAATCTTTAATAATTCATCTTTCATATCTTCTCTCCTTTAAATTTCCTGTTATGCCACGCGGTTATTTCGTCAAGATAAAACGTTTCCCCACACTTCGGGCAATAGGGAATCATTCCTGCTCTGGTTTCCCGCTCCAGATTTTTTATGACTACCAGATGCGGCTTATATGCTGCTATCTCACGCCTCTGCTCAAGCAATGCCTCTACCTGGTCGCCTAACCGCTCATAATGTTTTGCCATACTGTACAAAGCTTCAAAGGGTTCTACAATAGCACCGCAGTCCTCGCACTGTACAATTTTATTTACATAATCAATCTCATAGTGTGGATTACTGCACTCACATAGTTTTCTTTTCCCGTATTCCACCTTAAGCACATCAATGCGCTTAATTTTCTCCGGTAGATTCTCCATCTTCTTTTTCCTCTAAATGATCGTTTTGTTAAGCAAACCGTAGTTGTTCGTGGCTGTCGTCGATCCTCATATTCGGCATTCTTTCGCCGACTTTGAGATACGGACAGTTTGCAGATACCAGTGCCTGCGCCATTATCGGCACCACGCTATTCCCGATCCGCGCCACCTGTTCCCCGACGGGGTACGGCTTGCCCTCTATGTCATGGTTAAGTATGTAATCCTCCGGAAATCCCTGCATTCTCTTAAGTTCCTCTGGTTTCAGCATACGGAGGAAGATATCTTTCAAGATATACTGTTCTCCATCTATGTCCGTTATCACATTTACTAACCCGAATCTATCCTTTGTTGTTATCGTTCCCAACGGCCGCCCAGCTTCCTGACCGCAACCAGTACCGTAATACTTAATCAAGAATGCAGATATAAGCCCGAAATGCCCCGGTGATGTGGTGATGGTATGTAATGGCTCCTCGCACATCTGGCCTGTCCCGGATTTATAAAATTTAGTGACAAATGCCGTAACCAGACCATACCGGTTGCTGGTATCAATTGTCTTTATCGGCTCCGTCAGCAGTTGGCCGCGCGAATCACCTTCCCGTGTTTCTCCGTGATACTGGATCATAAAGGAAACGGCGCTCTGATTGTTAACTATGTACGGTTGCGGATTGTTAACAACATACTTAACGTATCCGTTTGCTATCCGTTTCATGGTGGCATCTGCCAGCGGCCGTGGACGGTCAAATATGGAACGCCCCAAATCTGACCAATCAATATAATCCCCACATTCCAGCCACTTCAGCCGGCCATCTGCTCCGCTCTTACTGTGTGTTGGCTCCGGCCATGTAATCACATTCCCGTCTCTGCGGAAGATTGCATACCATCGCTTCCGCGTTGTCGGCGCTCCGTAATCTGCCGCTACCAGTTCCCGGCTGTCAAAATCATATCCCAATCGTTTCATGGCCGCTATGAATCGTTTGTAGTCCTCTCCGGCTCTTTCTTTTATTGGGTGCCCTGCCT
>NZ_JANFYJ010000063.1:0-2913 GCF_024460495.1 Hungatella sp. SL.1.14
GTTGAGAAATGTGCCAGGGTGGAAAGATTTGACTGACGAGCAGCTTGACAGGGTGAGGATTTACCGTACAGGAGAGGACTGGTACGTGGAAGATGCAGATTTCTATGAATACAGATTTTAGGAGGCGGCAGGCCATGAAAGAGCGTCATAAGCAGATCAGAGACTACATTGTCCAGTACACCATATCCCACGGCTGGCCGCCATCGGTGCGAGAGATCGGGGAAGGCGTAGGGCTGTACAGCACGAGCAGCGTACACCTGCATCTCAAGCAGATGGCAGACGCGGGGATCATTAAAATGGTGCCGGGGCAGCCGAGGTGTATTGCGGTGACTGGAGTAAAGATCACATGGGAAGGGGATGCAGAATGCGGAAAAGTAAGTGTCTAAAAACGCATTACCCGGAATCTATTTGTATGGCAGAAAGAATTGTATTATTTCACGGAACCAGATTTCGTATTGCTTTGAGTGCTCATGAATTTTACTGTGAGAAGTGTAAGAAAGTTCGGTATTTGTGGTTTATCAATAGATAATTTTCGGAAGGAGACAGTAATGACGGTAAGGGAATTAATTGAACTGCTGAAAAAAGCGCCGCCAGACGATATCATCTTGGCAGATATAGGGCAGGAAGAAAGTGCGGATATATCGGGTATGTTGACTGCATCTGATGTGTTAGTAGGGAATGAAACAATTAGGGGGATAACGTACCTGAAGATAGAACCATATGAAGATTAAGATATGGAGGATAAAAAGTGAGTGGAATATCAGTATCAAGATATCAAATGAATTTCAGATCGATGACAAAAAAACTTTTTGAAGAAGATCGAGATAAATATAATAAAATGCTTTACGCTGCAAAGGTTGAAGAAGCTAGAAAAGGATTCGTTGCAACAAGAATTAATAATGCAAATAGTAGTGGAACTAAGATTACTTTTAGCTGTGCTGACACTTTTGTATTTGATGAATACTGCAAGAAACTAAATGAAGAATATGAAACATTATTTGCTTCAAAAAATTAAGCTTTAAACGAGAAAGGTGAGACATGGGAAGAACATTAAAACGAGTTCCATTAAATTTTGATTGGCCTCTCAATAAAATATGGTATGGGTATTATTCTAGCTATTGCCATGATAGTGACTATAGTGCAGGGGGATGCGAGAACTGTAAGCATTTTGCAACATTGAAAGGGATTGGTTTTACAGAGTATGGTTGCCCGGATTTTGAACCATTTATAGGTCCGCCAGAAGGAGAATGCTATCAGTTGTGGGAAACTACAACAGAAGGGAGTCCAGTAAGCCCGGTTTTTAAAACGCTGGATGAACTCTGTGAATGGTGTGAGAGTAACTATACAGTTTTTGCTGATATGAAAGCCAGTAAAGAACAGTGGAAAGAAATGCTGGATGATGATTTTGTACATGCAAAGATAGGAAATGCAGTATTTATTTAAACTGATATTTTCCGTATGAAGGGACAAGGGGGTGGGAAATATGGAAGGACAAATAAGCCTGTTTGATTTCATGGCAAAGGAATTCCAGCCGGGGGACTGGATCGAGGAATGTTGCCTTGGAAGAGAATTAACATTCAACGAGATTACGGATATGGTGGGAAAATTGATTGTGATGGATATGAGCACAGAAAGTCACAATTGGTACAAAGTTGTTCAGGTAGAAAAGATTGTAGAGGGGGATAGTGGACGCCGTAGGTTAGTGTATTATGACGGAAAGCGGCAGCGCGGGCTTGTTGATGAAATATACTTTGATCCGCAGAGGTCCCGACCGGAAAAAACTTATACACTAAAAACTGATTAAGAGAAAGGAGCTGGAACCTTTCCGGAAAACAGGCGCGCCGGGTTCCTTTTTTGAAAATGAAAGCAATTATGAAATACCCAGGCAGTAAATGGAGTATAGCGGATTGGATTATCAGTTATTTTCCGCAGCACCACAGCTACATTGAACCGTTTTTCGGTAGCGGCGCAGTGCTATTCAATAAGCCGCGGTCCAATATCGAGACTGTAAACGACCTCGACGGAAACGTTGTAAACTTGTTTGAGTGGATCAGGAAAGACCCGGAGCGCCTAGCACGGGAAATATATTACACGCCTTACGCAAGGCAGGTATACGATTCAGCGTTTGAATCGGTACCAGAGGACAGTTTTGGACGGGCAGTGAATTTCTACATACGGCTTAATATGGGACACGGGTTCCGGACCAATGGCGAAAAGGTGGGCTGGAAGAACGACGTACAAGGCAGAGAGCGGGCCTATGCTGCGAAAGATTGGTGTAATCTGCCTGAGAAAATAATGGCGGCCGCTGAAAGGCTGCGAGGCGTGCAAATTGAAAACATGCCGGCCGTGGAATTAATCAAACGCTTCAACCATTCCAATGTATTGATCTATGCGGACCCGCCATATGTTTTATCGGCCAGGCACGGGAAACAGTACCGGTATGAGATGGACAACGGGGCGCAAACTGAATTACTGGAAGTTCTTCACGCCCATAAGGGGCCGGTACTAATTAGTGGATATGATAGCGAGTTGTATAATGACAGCTTACACGATTGGTACCGTGTAGAAACTGACTGCTATTCCCAAATCGCATCAAAGAAGCGTGAAGTGTTGTGGATGAATTTTGCCCCTGCAGGGCAGATGAGCATAAAAGACTTTCTGGAGGTGAGACCATGAGCGGTTTGATTATAGATTGCTTTGCCGGTGGCGGCGGGGCAAGTGTGGGTATAGAAATGGCACTGGGGCGGCCGGTTGATATAGCTATCAATCATGATCCGCAGGCGATTCGGATGCACAAAGTCAATCATCCGGATACGCTGCATCTGACCGAGGATATATTTAAGGTCGATCTTAAAAAGTATGTTGCTGGCCGCCATGTAGCACTTATGTGGGCCTCTCCAGATTGTACCAGTC
>NZ_JANFYJ010000064.1:0-2765 GCF_024460495.1 Hungatella sp. SL.1.14
ATCCAGCAGTATTATATGTAAGTCCTGCTTTGAAGGGTGTATTTAACGTATCAACATCCCAGCGGAGAAAAACAGGGCCATCACTAGGAGCCATAAGATTACTTGAGTAGACTGCTTTTGCTAAATCTCCATTTATCGAACAAACGTTTGCTTTTCTGTGAATTATATGTTATTCTATATTCATAAGCAGAAAAGGAGGCGATACTATGAATGATATTTTACCAGAGGAACTCCAAAAAATGTTAGATTTTTTTAATGCCGCTACTGAAGCAGTGGAAAATGAATTAGCAGCGGAATTTGCTTGTCCGTTATGTGGAGGAAAAGCATATGCATCTAAAGCTTCAACAAATGGACATGTACATGCATATTGTAGCAAATGTGATGCAAACTTTATGGAGTAAAGGCGGTGATTAAATGGAAAAAATAACGCCGAAGCAATCAGAGATTTTAGAGTATATCAAAAATAATATTCTAAAAAGAGGGTATTCACCGGCTGTTCGGGATATCTGTAAAGCTGTCGGTTTAAGTTCTCCGTCCTCTGTACAAAATCATCTTAACGTATTGGAGGAAAAAGGATATATTCGTAAAAGCCCACTACATTCACGAACAATAGAGATAATGGATGACAACTTTAATCTGTTAAGACGCCAAGTAATTAATGTACCACTTTTAGGAACTGTTGCGGCCGGTGTACCATTACTCGCAGAAGAAAATATTGAAAATTACTATCCAATACCCGCCGAATTACTCCCTTGTGAGGAGACATTTATGTTGAATGTTAAGGGGGACAGTATGATTAATGCCGGCATATTCGATGGAGATCAGCTAATAGTTGAGCGGTGCTCAACCGCTTGCAATGGTGAAATTGTTGTTGCTCTTGTAGATGATTCCGCTACAGTAAAACGTTTTTTCAAAGAAGATGGATACTATAAACTTCAACCAGAGAATAGCGATATGGGTCCCATTATTGTAAAGCATCTGGAGATATTAGGAAAAGTAATCGGATTGTTTCGATTAGGAACAGACTGAATAGAAATATGATTAGGCGGCCCACACGGACCGCCTTTTTCGTTATCCAGCCAGCCCCGGATACTGCAATGCTCCGTCCTGATCTGGTGTCAGCACGACTGGCTCCTTGACAAGTTTGCCATCCTGATCGAGATAATACCACTTTCCATCACTGGCCTGTAAACCTTTAACCATGGCTCCATCGGCACCGAGATAGTACCAGTCTCCCTCATACATATACCAGGTGCTATGGACCATCATGCCGGCACCATCAAACCAGTACCATTTACCGTCTGAGTCCTGATACCAGGAGTTGCGTACTGGAGTGCCTGTGTTACCGAGGTAATACTTCCGACCGCCGCTCTCCTCATACCAGCCAGACTTCTTCGGTGCTTCCGGCTTCGGCGCTGCATCGTCCTGTATATACCGCCTGACGCATACAAGCCCCTTCCTCCAGCCTCCCGGCGCCCATGAGTCATACCGGCTCTTGCAGTATGCCGTAAGCTGCTTATAACTCGGCCTGCCGCTACCGTGGCCGCAGATAATGCCATTACCGCAGTACATCTCAACGTGGCCGATCTTAAGCGGGCGTCTCTTATCGGTTCCCGCAAATTCCAACATATCACCGGGGCGCAAACGGGAAACGTCCGGGATACCTGCGGTTATGTCTACGTCTACGGTTGTCAACTTGCCGGACTGATATATTCCGGCGGTATTAAGTATGCCGAAGCTCTGGCCTGCCTCTGCATATGCATAACAGATAGAGCTACTGCAATCACTGTAATAGTTGCCGTCTTTATATTTTTTAAAACAGTAATCACGTAAATTCTGACTGTAATAATTGCGGCCAATCAGCGTGTCGTACTTTGCGATTACTGCCTGTCTCTTTTCTTGTGCTGTCATAGTACCTCCAAAAATGAAAAGGCCCGGGATTTACCCAGGCCCATAAATAAGTACAGTATCACCGGCTCTCACCCTGCCGGCCGGGAGATATGCGGATCATCGCCTTTCTACTGCTTGATTTGCTTGATTGCCTGGTTCACTCCGGTAGCAGCCAGGCCGGAGACAATACCGATTGCCAAGGCATTGATTATGTCCTGAGCCGGAAACGCTGGCATCGTGTACATTCCTGCGACACCCAGCGCTGCCCCGACCGCCCCGCAGATAACCGGGATCACCTCGTCCTTGATCCTCACACTTGCTTTGCAGGCCATTCCGGCCAGATAGCATATTACTGTAATTCCTGCAACACTCGCAATTCCAAAATCCATAGTTTATTCCTCTCTTTCCAGATCGCTGATCCTGTGATTAACGACCTTTATCTGTTCCTGCATAACTGCCTGTGTTTCTTCAAGCTTAAAAGTCCGCTCAATCACCGTGTTATGCTTGTCTACTTTCTTCTCTAGCTGCTCCAGCCGGTAGGCGGTCAGTTTCGCTGACGCAAACACGCCGGCGAATGTGCCGATTGCACTGCCTCCCAGCCCGATCAGAGCCACCATTATCTCTGTAGGCATTTGTAAGCCCTCCTGTCAGTTATTCCGGATTCTCTTCCAGCCATTTTTCTGTCTTTGTTTTCCAAAACTTCGGCACATCATTAATCGTAATAATACCGCACCTGATCCGAGTCCCATAAAATGCTCCCATTAAATCATACCTCCTTCTGCTAGTGTTCCAACCACTTCACCAAGATCATTAATTGCCCCGTCCTGTACCGCCTTTCCTTCCTCCAGGGCGTCCAGGCGCTTTTCCTCGTCGTT
>NZ_JANFYJ010000065.1:0-2473 GCF_024460495.1 Hungatella sp. SL.1.14
AGAAATCGGCGTACACGAAAGCTATTGCGGAAGTAATGGATATATATGACATAGCCTGCTTTAGCAAGGCAGAAAAGAAGGATAAGAAAAAGAGCCCGGCAGGTGCGAACTGCCATGGCTCAGGTAAATAGAAAACAAATTTTCATCCTCATTATATATGAGGCATTGGAGGAAATCAAGCGTGAAATTAACAAAAATAAAGATCAAGAATCTTTTTGGTATTAAAGAGTACGAAGCAGACGGCCAGAGCGTAGAACTTTCCGGCAGAAACGGAGCCGGTAAAACTTCTGTAATTGATGCGATCCGTCTGGCGCTAACAAACCGTTCTGATCGCGAGTACATCGTAAGGGACGGGGAGACAGAAGGGGAAATTTTAATTGAAACTGACAATGGGCTGCGGATTGATCGTAAGATCAGAACAAACCAGGCAGATTACAAGAGCGTGAAAAAAGACGGCCACGAAGTCGGAAGCCCTGAAACTTTTTTGAAGGATATCTTCACCCCGTTGCAGCTATCCCCGGTAGAATTTATGGCAATGGACAGAAAAAAGCAGAATGCGATTATCTTGGATATGATTGACTACCCATGGGATATGAACAAAATCCGGGAATGGTTCGGAGAGATCCCAGGCTGGGTGTCATATGACCAGAACATTCTCCAGGTACTCCATGATATCCAGTCCGAAAACGGCGAGTACTTCCAGACCCGGCAGGATATTAACCGGGATATCCGTAACAAAAGAGCATTTATCGAAGATATCGCGGATGTGATCCCGGCCGGGTACGATGCCGAGAAGTGGGATAACGAGAATGTCGGAGAGCTTTACCGGGAGATCGAGAAGATTCGTAAAGAGAATGAGACAATCGAAAAGGCAAAACGGATGCTTGAAAGTCGTAGCAATAAGATGAGAGCCTTTGAAGCGGACAGAGAGATCGAATTGTCTGCCATCGAGAAGGAGTTTACCCGGCGGGAGACTAATCTTAAAGAACAGATTGCCTCTCTTGAGGAGCAGATCAGGTCATGCAAAAAGGAACTGTCAGGGCTCAATGAGAAGAAACAGGACAAGATCAGCCTAGCGGAGCAGACCTATAAAACGAACGTGGCTAAGTATGATGCAGAACTATCCCAATACGAAGAATATGCCAGCAAAGAAGTGAAAAGTACCGCAGAGCTCACCGAGAAGGCCGAATATGCCGAGGAAATGAAGGGCCATTTAAATGAGTACCGCCGCATGGAGAACCTGCAATCAGAGGTTGAGAAACTGGCGGCAGAATCCAAAGCCTTGACCGATAAAATCGAGAAGGCAAGGGAACTTCCGGGGGAAATCCTTCAGGAAGCAACCATTCCGATTGATGGACTTACGGTAAAAGATGGCATTCCTTTAATCCACGGACTTCCAATCAGTAACCTTTCCGATGGCGAGAAACTGGATCTTTGCATCGACGTAGCTATCCAGAAACCGAACGGATTGCAGATCATTCTTATTGATGGCGTAGAGAAGCTGTCATCTGATATGAGGAACGAACTATACCGGAAATGTAAGGAAAAGGGATTACAGTTCATTGCCACAAGAACAACTGATGAACCAGAATTAACCGTAGTCGAATTATAGGAGGAAGCCATGGAAGAGATTATGAATGTTGAAAATACAGCGCTTGCAAACCCATTTAACAACGAATCGAATTTTAAAATGCTGATGAAGATGGCGGAGGCTTTCGCAAGTACGGAAATTATACCGCAGAACTACCAGAATAAGCCGGCCGACTGTATGATTGCGATTGACATGGCAAACCGTATGCATGTAAGCCCCATGTTCGTTATGCAGAACCTTTACGTGGTTAAGGGTAAGCCTTCATGGAGCGGACAAGCCTGTATGTCCCTGATTAAGTCTAATACCGAGTTTAAGGACGTTAAGCCAGTCTACACAGGTGAGACAGGAACTAATACATGGGGGTGCCATATAGAGGCTGTGAGGCGGTCTACGGGCGAACTTGTCCGCGGTCCCGAAGTCACGATAGGGGTGGCAAAGGCAGAAAAATGGTTTTCCAAAATTGACCGATATGGTAACGAAACATCGAAGTGGCAGACGATGCCTGAATTGATGCTTGCATATCGTGCCAGTGCTTTCTTTGCTCGCGTCTACATACCTGATGCTCTTCTGGGGTGTTCCGTCGAGGGAGAAGCTGAGGATATCAGCAAAGAAAAGGAGATCCCCGAAATCCCTGATATCTTTGGTGAGAAAGAGAAGGAGGCGCAGGCATGATCTTAACCGCAGAAAACTATTTTAGCAAGGAAGCTGACCGGGAATATCTCTCGGTTAGCCAGTACAAGAACTTTATGGGAACAATTGGGCGCCCGGCCTGTGAGGCTGAAGCTATGGCAAAATTAAACGGAGAGTGGGAAATGAAAAAGACCACGGCGCTTATGGTTGGGTCTTATGTAGACGCTCACTTTGAAGGGACTCTTAGTCTGT
>NZ_JANFYJ010000066.1:0-2336 GCF_024460495.1 Hungatella sp. SL.1.14
CAGGCTGGTATACAGAAGCAACCGGTGGAAGACGATTCACCCAGGAAGATAAGATCACGGAAAGCATGACCGTTTATGCGAGATGGACTGCAAATAATGAGGTAGTGCTGACGTATGACAAGGCAGCTGCAGATGCATCGGAAGTCGTGCCGAATACGACAGAAACCGTGCTGAGCGGCCAGAGCCTTACGAATGCAGGAAAAGAACTTGGAAGAACGAGCCGTCCCGGCTATACGTTTGAAGGCTGGTATACAGCAGAGAACGGAGCTGGAAGTCTGTTTGATGCAGCCTATGTAATAGAAGAAAGCATGACCGTCTATGCGAAATGGACAGAAAATGCTGAAGTAATGCTGACGTATGACAAGGCAGCTGCAGATGCATCGGAAGTCCTTCCGAATACGACGGAGACGGTGCTGAGCGGCCAGAGCCTTACGAATGCAGGAAAAGATCTTGGAAGAACGAGCCGTCCCGGCTATACGTTCGGAGGCTGGTATACAGAAGAGAATGGAGCTGGAGAACAGTTCGATGCAGCCTATGTAATAGCAGAAAACATGACTGTCTATGCGAAATGGATAGCAAATGCTGAAGTAACTCTGACGTATGACAAGGCAGCGGCAGATGCAGCAGAGGTGCTTCCGAATACGACGGAGACGGTGCTGAGCGGCCAGAGCCTTACGAATGCAGGAAAAGGACTTGGAATCACAAGCCGTCCCGGCTATACGTTCGGAGGCTGGTATACAGAAGAGAACGGAGCTGGAGAACAGTTCGATGCAGCCTATGTAATAGAAGAAAGCATGACCGTCTATGCGAAGTGGACAGAAAATGCTAAAGTAACCCTGACGTATGACAAGGCAGCGGCAGATGCAGCAGAAGTGCTTCCGAATACGACGGAGACGGTGCTGAGCGGCCAGAGTCTTGTAAATGCAGGAAAAGAACTTGGAAGTACGAGCCGCCCTGGTTATACATTTGGAGGCTGGTATACAGAAGAGAACGGAGCTGGAGAACAGTTCGATACAGCCTATGTAATAGAAGAAAGTATGACCGTCTATGCGAAGTGGACAGAGAATGCTAAAGTAACTCTGACGTATGACAAGGCAGCGGCAGATGCAGCAGAAGTGCTTCCGAATACGACAGAGACGGTGCTGAGCGGCCAGAGTCTTGCAAATGCAGGAATAGGTCTTGGAATCACAAGCCGCCCTGGTTATACATTTGGAGGCTGGTATACAGCAGAGAATGGAAAAGGGCAGCGGTTTGACACAGCCTACGTAATAGAAGAAAGTATGACCGTTTATGCGAAATGGACAGCAAATGCTAATGTAACCCTGACGTATGATAAGGCAGCAGAAGATGCAGCAGAGGTGCTTCCGAATACGACAGAGACTGTGCTGAGCGGCCAGAGCCTTGCGAATGCAGGAAAAGATCTTGGAATAACAAGCCGCCCTGGTTATACATTTGGAGGCTGGTATACAGCAGAGAATGGAAAAGGGCAGCGGTTTGACACAGCCTACGTAATAGAAGAAAGTATGACCGTTTATGCGAAATGGACAGCAAATGCTAATGTAACCTTGACATATGACAAGGCAGCAGAAGATGCAGCAGAAGTGCTTCCGAATGCGGCAGAGACGGTGCTGAGCGGCCAGAGTCTTGCAAATGCAGGAAAGTATCTTGGAATTACGAGCCGTCCCGGCTATACGTTTGGAGGCTGGTATACGGAGACAGAAGGATCAGGAAGCCAGTTTACAGAAACAACAGCTATTGCTGAAAGTATGACCGTCTACGCAAAGTGGATCCCGAATAACGAGGTAACCCTGACGTATGATAAGGATGCAGAAGATGCATCAGCAGTGCTTCCGAATACGACAGAGACGGTGCTGAGCGGCCAGAGTCTTGCAAATGCAGGAAAAGATCTTGGAATTACAAGCCGTCCCGGCTATACGTTTGGAGGCTGGTACACGGGTAAGGGAGGAACAGGAGTACAATTTACGGCAGATACGGCAATTGCCGGCAGTATGATTGTATTCGCAAAGTGGATTCCCAATGACTCAGTTATGGTGACGTATAATAAGGCGGCAGAGGATGCTTCTGATGTCATACCAAATACGACAGAGACGGTACTGAGCGGCCAGAGTCTTAAAGATGCAGGGAAGGTACTTGGAAGAACGAGCCGCCCGGGTTATACATTTGAAGGCTGGTATACAGCAGAAAACGAAGGCGGGAAAAAGTTTGATGAAGTGTTTGCAATAAACGAAAACATGACCGTCTATGCGAAGTGGGCAGCAAATGAAAAAGTAACGCTGACGTATGATAAAGCGGCAGAAGATGCAGCGGCAGTCATG
>NZ_JANFYJ010000067.1:0-2248 GCF_024460495.1 Hungatella sp. SL.1.14
CATTAAAAGATATGTCGGTGAACCATGTCCCTTTTGATGGTGCGTCCTTTTCCGGAGTCCTGGCGAAGGGCGCTGAAATATGTAATTGGTATAACAATAACGTGCTTAGAAATCCTGTAGAAATAACTGGTGATGGATTAAGAATGATGTATTCCAGAGCCAACTTACAGTTTAACAAATTTTGTCCGAAAGAGTCGATAACGTTTTCTCCGTTCAAGACCGTAAGAGTATCTATCAAATTTAATGGATCGTCAAGAGGCAAGGGGCATGCCGCTTTGATGGTATATCGTTCAGACACATCACGGCATAACGTTCTGGTTAATCAGAGAGGCGGATTGTTAAAAAGCACAACCATAGGCATGACCAACTCAGGGACGATATATACAGGGGACCTTGACGTATCCGCAGTGAATGATGAAGGATTTTTAGCAATCCATTTCACGAATGCCGAAGATGTCAACTACACATCATATTTCATTACACGTATAGAATTTCTGATATAGCAACCTGCCGCATAACAGCGGCTTATTTTATTTCTACAAGAAAGAGAGGAATCACTATGAATAAGAACAAGCCAGACATGAACTACAAGACAACCGTACCTTATGGCCCCGCAACCGGAAAAGAGGATCCCGGCCGGCAGCCTGTGATTGATGAGACACCTTATAAAAAAGATTACAGCCCGGATCACAGACAGTTTAAGCCAGGGCATGTGCCGGGCGGCCCGGGGCACAAGGACTGCGAGCATGAATAACTGACAGGAGAACTGTATGTACATAACTACAAACACAATCATTACGGCAGCCAGCGTGATCACCGCGCTGGTTGTTATATTTTCAGCACTCTTCGCTGTTTACAGATGGTATCTTAGACAAGGACAGCAGGATCGGGAAATTAAAAATATCAAAGACGAACAGTGCCTTCTTGTTTATGGGGTTCTGGCCTGTTTGAAGGGAATGAAGGAACAGGGCTGCAATGGTCCAGTGACAGAAGCCATTAACAAGATAGAAAAGCATATCAATCAACAGGCTCATGAGTGAGCGGAAAGAGAGGATTAATTATGGATTTAGGAATTGCAAGTGTAGCAGGTATCACAGCGCTGTGTTATTTGGCCGCTATGGCGGTTAAAGCGACGGCGGTGGACAATAAGTGGCTGCCGGTAATTTGCGGCGTTATTGGGGCAATCCTGGGCGTTGCAGGCATGTACACGATGCCCGACTTCCCGGCGGCGGACATCATCAACGCGGCGGCGGTTGGAACTGTATCGGGGCTTGCGGCTACCGGTATCAACCAGGCGTACAAGCAGCTGACAAAATAAGCTGCTTGCGATATCGCAACGGTTGTAATATCACAACTTTTATGGGCCTGGGGGGGGGCTGGGCCCTTTTTTAGATTGGAGGCTAACTATGTTACCTATTACAAAACAAATCAAACAGATCAATTGCTATGCAAGCCAGAATCACCCAAAGTACATCGTAATCCATGAGACTGATAATTTCAACAAAGGGGCCGGAGCCGAATCTCACGCCAGAGCACACGTCAACGGCAACATCGCCACGTCCGTCCACTACTACGTTGACGATGTGGCGATCTACCAGACTCTCAACCACACGGACGGAGCATGGGCTGTAGGCAAGCAGTACGGAACGCCGCTGGTGGCTGGAGTCAATAACAAAAACACGATCAACATCGAGATCTGCGTTAATCCAGACAGTAGCTACGACAAGGCGCGGCTTAACTGCGTGGATCTGGTGAGACATCTGATCCAGGAGACGGGGATCCCTGCTGATCGGGTAATCCGGCACTACGATGCGAAACGGAAGTGGTGCCCTCGTAAGATGATGGACAGCCCAGAGTTATGGACGGACTTCTGCCTGCGGATCCGCGGCCAGGTGGACGAGGTGAAGAGTTTTGAGGACGGCGCAGGGAACTGGCATTTTACGATTAATGGCGAGTTGCAGAAGACGCGCTGGGTAAAATATAAGAATAAGTGGTTCTACGTGGACGATTCCGGGAACATGGTAACCGGTTATGCGGTTATCGGAGGCCTGGTCTATATGCTTAACCCATCAAAGGCTGATATGGCGACATACGGGGCGCTGATGGTAACGAACAACCTTACACAGGGCAATCTTGAGGTGCAGTGGGTGGAATAGCAAACAACAGAATAATGATGCGACTGAAGCTCTGGGAGGAATCCCGGGGCTTTTCTATTGCAAGATGCAGAAAGGAATTAATATGAAACTAA
>NZ_JANFYJ010000068.1:0-2240 GCF_024460495.1 Hungatella sp. SL.1.14
CCTGTTACTGTAATTGCCGTCAAGCACCTTAGCCATATTACCGTCACTGATAAGCCAGTCAAATGTCGCTGACCAGTTTTTATTATTTTTGCCTTTTAAAAATTCACTCTGCTCTGCAAGTTCAAAGAGTTTACGAAAATCATCTGCCGTATAGCCGCTGTTAAGCCTTGCCCCAATTGCCCGACGCCGTTTGTCTGACAGCTTTGTCACATGGGGGTATGATTTGCAAAGCGAATTATACAGAGTAATTATCTCTTGATAATTACGATTATCTTTTTTCTTTCCTTCTTTCTCTTCTTCAAGTTCTTCCCTTTTTTCTTTCTTTCCTTCTTCTATTGTTGTTAATAGACTGTTAATAGAGTGTGCCTTGTCTGTGCATTGACTGGTATCAGACTGTTGATTGACTGTGGTTTGACTGTTAATATCCTGATACAGGCTGTAGTTATTTACCGTAAATACGCTGTATTTGGACTGTGTTTTGACTGTGATTTCTCCTGTTGACGTCAAATGTTTTAAAGCAGTCCGTAACTCATTAATTGTAAGGTCGCATTCCTCGCAAAGACGCGGATAAGAAGAAATAAAAGAACCACGCGGAACCGTTGTACCTTCAAACCTTCCCTCTTTCCAGTTTGCTTTCAGTAACATGTGAAGGAATAGAACCTTTGTATTGATATTCCGATACCACTCCCATTCGAGAATGTTCCGGCTTATTTTTATGTAGTTTCCATCTCCTCCCAAAATATCACTCCCGTTCTTCAATCAGTACTTCGATGCGAGGTTCATTTCGATCACAGAAAAATTGGTCCGTAAACCCTATGACGTAGTCCCACCCATCATCTTTCAGCACACCGCATTTCACAAGTGCGTCCTGGATCACCTTCCTGCCAAAGCTTGACACATTGTCATGGTCCCTCCGCTTATTTGGCTCATACCATGAGAATTTAAGGAACACGGGCTTTTCTATATGTAACCGCCGTAACTGCTGTCTGATCGCCCATATGACGGTTTCCTCGTTGTCTTTCTTCATCTTCCCACCCTTATGCGGGTTTGTCCGGTTTGCTGCTGTATAGTCATTCAGGCCATCGAGGCGGCCAAATATCACCAACTTATATTCCATAGGCTCCTTTCCCCGGTACCGCCCCTGAAATAGGCAGTACCGGTAATACCAATGGCATGTCGTGACACATGCTTGTATGTAATTCCCTTTCGGGATCACAAGGCTATAAATAGCTTTTTCCATACCTTGCACGGAATAGTTCTCTTCCCATCGGAACCATTTTCAATGCCAATTCTTTTTCATATGCCATCTGACCAAGCATCTTTGAAAGCTTTTCAGCCATCGGGTTATCATGGATTCTGCTGTTAACTTTTCCTGCGGTATGGCAGTTGTTGCAAATAGGAACCTTAAGACAGTCTTCATCCGCCAGTTCTCGATTTGCCGATCCGAAAATAAGGTGATGTTCACAATCGGCAGGGCGGCCGCAGAAGAAGCAGTGATCCATATCATCGGTTAATAATGATATCATTGCTTACACCTCCCCTAAAAGTTCTGTAAAGTGTATTGGTCTCATCAATACCTTTGTGTGTTTACAGTAATCACAGAGACCGCATCTGATCGGCTCTACTTCTCCGTTCTTCAGCGCTACGATCTTCGGTGTGTTATTTTCCACCTCAATCAGCTTTTCACGTAAATGGTCGTCTGGAATCCATATCAGTTCTATATCGGTTTCCTCTTCTTTCGAAGCGGCTGCAACGAAGAACGGAAGACGCTCTCCGGTATTTTGATAGACTACTTCCTGATAGACTGCCGCCTGGAGGTCATAACCCCAGTACTCTATGAAATTCATATAGCCGTAATCTTTCGTGTACTCCGCCTTATGCAGTTCTCTCATGACCTTCAGGTCCACAATGGCCTTACCAGGCAAATAGCTGTCAATTTTTATCTTCCACGGACTCCCGAACATGTCTGCCGTCATAATAACCTGTTTCTCTCCGCCCATGAATTTCATAAAAAGATCATCACGCTCAATTCTATTGATGATTTCTTCGGCCTTGCGATACTCGGCTTTCAATGCTCCCTGTTTCGTGAAAATTTCTGGGTTCTGTGCCTGGAACAGACTAAGAGTCCCTTCAAAGTGAGCGTCTACATAAGACCCAACCATAAGCGCCGTGGTCTTTTTCATTTCCCACTCTCCGTTTAATTTTGCCATAGCTTCAGCCTCACAGGCCGGGCGCCCAAT
>NZ_JANFYJ010000069.1:0-2002 GCF_024460495.1 Hungatella sp. SL.1.14
TAATGGCGCAGGCACTGGTATCTGCAAACTGTCCGTATCTCAAAGTCGGCGAAAGAATGCCGAATATGAGGATCGACGACAGCCACGAACAACTACGGTTTGCTTAACAAAACGATCATTTAGAGGAGGAACGGAATGTGTAATTGCATATATGACATGAAAAAAAGGCTGGAAGAAAAGGGATATGAACATGTACAGCCACCCGTTGAAATTTTGTCAGGGAGAGTATATATATCTTTCACTGCCAGAGAGCCGGGGAAGAAGAGAGAAAGGGAAGTTCCCATCCTACTTTCAAAATGCCCGATTTGTGGAATGAAATACGAAAAAGAATTAGACCCACGAGACATAATTGATTAGATCATGTAGAGGAGGAAAGAAATTGAAGGCAAAAATATGCGCTGGAGAATTTAAACGAATTATTGATAATACAAAGCGATTTGTGGGTGACGGAACGCTCTCGGAGTTAATGCGGTGGACATACTTAGAAATCGACGCGAAAGAAAAAGTAATCCGGGCCACAGCGTTAGAGGGCCACAGAATCTCGATTGAATATGCGGAGCTGGTAGAAGCTGACGAATCATTTACCTGTTACATAAGGCCAACAATTCCGAAGATCACAAAACGCGATAACTATGCGGAATTGGAAGTGAGTAATAGCCGGCTGTATGTGCAGGTGGGAGAGTCAATCATGGGATATGTGCAGCCGGAAGGCCAGTACTATCCTGTTGACAAGATACTGAAGGAATATCAAGAAAAAGAGAAAATGATTACGATAGGGATTAACGCAAAGTACTTAAAAGACGCACTGGATTCCATTAGCACCTACGATTCTGATAAAAAAATGGCGAAGATAGATATATACGACTCTGTATCCCCAGTGATTATCAGAACGGGAAGAAAGGGAGAGCGGGAGAATTTAAAAATTGTTTTACCGGCTCGTTTGAGAGATGACTAAATCGAGAAAGAAGGGGAAAATCAGTGTTCAAAACAAATAAGGTGAGTTCATATTGTTCTGTTTGCGGAAAGGAAATATCGATAAAAGGGAATGATTTGAACCAGATATTTATACACCCGTTACACGCATTAAAACATGAAATTCATTTATGGAGAGTACACCACAGAAGGATGTTGAAGGTAAGTGATTTGCTAAAATGTATACTTCAGGTGGCAATCGGATTTTTATTAAGAATCGTGATGATTATATTATGGATTGTTACTTTTCCCTTTTGGGCGATCCATGAGTTTTGCGAGTAAAATCGTAATATGAAGGAGGTTTGAAACGTGATAGACAACACAAGCTGTAAAATAAGAGGATGTAACAAATGCGACGAATATAAAAAGCACTGTGATGATCTAATGCAGGAGAATGAGGCGTTGCGAATGCGCCTGGCAGAGATACGTGAGCGCATAAATGGCATGGAACTGCCTCACGAATACCATATACTGTATACACGCGGATGGTATGACGCAGTCGAAGAGGTCAGGAGGTACATAAATTGAAACATCAAGAAATCCCGAAAGGGTACATAACCCAGAAGGAGATACAGGCCGCACAGCGGTATTACCGGATCGGCCGCAACGTAATCGTACATACTTACAAAGCCCAGGGGATCGATTCCATGGGGCATACTGGCGAGGCGCACCGCGGAAAGATTGTGGAGCATTATAAGCATTTTGCGCTGGTGAGGCTGCCGAGTGGTGTACTGGATAGCGCGCTATGGCCAGATTTAGTATTGCAGATGCGGAAACGAAAAAGATATAGGCAGGGAGGCGAGGCCGGTGGAGCAAAACAGTCCGGCTAAAGAACTGGAGAATTTCTTGAATTTCATAGACCAATGTGTCCAGGAATACAAGGCAGCGTATGAAAATGTGAATGAAGAGGACCGGCGTCTGCAAGATCTGGTTCATGCAATAGAATTTGCAGTGGATAAGTCTGAGCGGAACCGAGTAGCAACGAAGTTTCAGCAGAGTCGGAAATACCGCAGGCAGAATAAAGATATTG